>DVNY01000172.1 GCA_018714085.1 Candidatus Caccomonas pullistercoris | reverse complement strand
CGGGCGCGCCTGGCCGGCGAGTATCCCGGGAGCGACTTGGCCGTGCTCGTGACCGACCCCGACTTTGAGCGAAACGCCCGCTACGGACGCGAGATTGAAGACTCGCTTTACACTCTGGCCTACGACGCCTATCGGCAGGGCTATGACGCACGCGTCATTGAGCTGGCCGACTCCACGGCAAAGCGTTTCCCCACAGGGTTGAACCGCCCGAAATTCCTTTTCCTGCGTGCGCTGACGGGATTGCGCCGTGGTGTGGGAGCCGATACGCTGGCGGCCGAGCTGAAAGAGCTTGTGCGCAAATACCCGGAGAGCGATGTCAGCGAGATGGCCGGCCTGATTGTCAAAGGGATTGAAGAAGGGCGCCAGCTCGGCACCGGGGCGTTCGACATCGGTTCGATATGGGCGCGCCGGGCGGCTGGGCAGGCGGCTGCCGCCGACTCTGCCGCTCAGGCCCGCCAGCTCTCGGCCGACCGCGACGCCGCTTTTGTCTATATGCTGGCTTTCCCGACCGACTCGGTCGACGCCGACCAGCTGCTCTTCGACCTCTCGCGTTTCAACTTCGGACGTTTCGTCGTCCGGAACTTTGACGTGGAACGCGTTTCCCAACCCGGGATGGAGCAGTTCCGCATCCATGGTTTCAACGGCTTCGACGAAGCGCACACCTACGCGCAGCAGGTTTATGCGGACAGCATCCTGCGCCCCATGGTGCGCCGCGCACGCGTCGTCATCATTTCTGAGGACAACTTGCAGCTCCTCGGCACGACATACAGCTTCGACGATTACGCCAAGTTCTACGAAGAGAAGTTCGCCCCGCTCGAAATAAAGCCCGAGCTTTACCTCGACGCCAACGGACAGGAAATCCGGCAGATCTATGAGGACGAACTGCCCGGCGACTACCGTGAGGAGGAAGAAGAGGAGGAGCCTGTGGACGACGGCGGAGAGTGGTACAGCGAATAAACTCCGTGGTCGCTGTGTCCGCCAGGCACGGCGAGGAAAGAGAATGAGGGGCGGCCTCCTACGCATAGGTGGGGCCGCCCCTCGCCGTTTCCTGGTGCAGTTGCGCCGCCGCGTCCGGTCGTAAGCCGCACATCGCGGCGCGCCGGACGCCGCCTTTGGCTTGCGTCGCGCCCTCTTGTTTGTACGTATCGGCTCCTCAGCGCTGTCCGCATGGCCGGGTGGGGGCGCTGGCCGGCGGGTTGAGGCTTGCCTGTGGCCTTGCAGCATTCCCGGCTGCCCTGCCGGAAATGCCCATCGCACGAGACAAAGTCTATTTCACGTCGTGAAATATAAAAGTCACGCCGTGAAATATGTAAATCACGGTGTGAAATGTACAAATCACAGTGTGAAACGGACTTTCTGACGCCGGCCGGGATTTCTGTCAGTGTGCCTGTTGTTCTTGTCGCCCTGCCTGTTGTCCTTGGCGCAGTGTCCGTTGCCCCCTCCTCAGCATCCGCGGGCTGTGGCTGGCGGGGCGCTGTGGCGCGTGGCTGCCTTGCCTGTGAGTGTCGCCGTGCTGGGCGGCCTGAACGCGCTCCGCCCCGCTACGGGCGCAGTGGCGCTCGGGCGGGGCGGAGGATGGTGTGCGCGGGTGTGGCGGTCAGCGGCCCAGTTCGATGACTTCAAGGTCCTTGAAGTCGTGGCCGTCGATGGTGAGGCGCACGAGCGTGCGCGCTGTCTGCCAACCCTGCAAGCCGGCTGCTCCGGGATTGATGTGGAGCAGGCCGAGCGTGCGGTCGTATTGAACCTTTAAGATATGTGAATGACCTGCGATGAAGAGGTGGGGCGGCCGGCTGCGTAGTTGTGCGGCGACGGCACGGTCGTAGTGGCCGGGATAACCGCCGATGTGCGTCATCAGCACGTCGGCCTCTTCGCATCGCCATCGCAGCAGGGAGGGGAACATTCGTCGCAGGTCGCCGCCGTCGATGTTGCCGCAGACCGCGACGAACGGCCGGAATGCAGCGAACAGCTCGGCCAGTTCCACGCTGCCGATGTCGCCGGCGTGCCAGATTTCGTCGCACGGTTCGAAATACTGCTCGAAGCGAGGGTCCCAGTAGCCGTGCGTGTCCGAGAGGATGCCGACGCGTCTCATTCAGCGGTGTCGCCGTAGCCGGCGGGCAAGCCAAGTTTCAGGCGGATGAACTGCTTGATGAATTCGGTCGTACCGGCCTCGCCGAGCACGCTGGAGTTGATGCAGAGGTGATAGGTGTCGGCAGCGCCCCACGTGCCTGAGCTGTAAAAGTTATAGAAGTTGGCACGGTTCTCGTCACCCCGTTCCGCCATTTTCCGGGCGGCGTGCTCGTCGACATGGTTGTAGTCCATGATGCGGCGCACGCGGTCATTGAGATCCGCCGAGATGAAGATGTTGACGCAGCGTGGCATGTCGCGCAGGACGTAGTCGGCACAGCGGCCTATGAATACGCACGACTCACGTTCGGCTGCTTTGCGGATGGCCTCGCTTTGTATGCGGAAAAGTGACTCGTCGCTGATCTGGTTGTTGTAGAAGTCGCCTGCGCCGCTTCCGAAGAAAGGGAAGATGCCGCCGAAAACCGTGCGGAAAAGTCCCTTGTGCTCATCGCTCTTTTCGAAGATTTCGGCGCAAATGCCGCTTTCCTTGGCCGCCATGGTCAGGATCTCCTTGTCGTAGTACGCGATGCCGAAGTCGTGGGCCAGTTGTTTGCCTATGATGCGTCCGCCGCTGCCCAGCTGGCGACCGATGTTAATGACGAATTTTTCGGTGTTCATATCTTACGGGTTTACGAGTTGTTTACGGAATTTGCGCACCTGCATGACGAGCATCGTGATGGCCACGACGCACGAGATGGCGTCGGCCGCAGGGATGGCATACCACACGCCGAGAACCTGTGGTTCGACGAAATGAGGCAGGATGAGCAGCAGCGGGAGCAGGAAAAGCAGCTGCCGCGTCAGCGAGAGGAAGATGCTCTTGCCGGAGTAGCCGATGCTTTGGAAGAAGCTGGTCGAGACGATTTGCATTCCGACGATGGGGAAGAACAGGGTGACGATGCGCAAGCCTTGGGCCGCCCGCTGGATGAGTTCGGGGTCGGTGGTGAAAGCCCGGGCACAGGGTTCGGCCAGGAACTGGCCTGCGACGAAACCTGCGGTCGTCACGACGGTGCCGAAGATCAGGGCATAGCGCAAGACGCCGAGCAGGCGGTCGTAGCGCTTGGCGCCGAAGTTGTAGCCTGCGATGGGCTGCATGCCTTGGTTGAGTCCGATGACGATCATCACGATGAGGAACACAAGACGGTTCGATATGCCGTAGGCGCCGACTGCCACATCGCCCCCGTAGCGCACCATGCTTTGGTTGATGATGATGACGACGAGGCAGGCGCACAGGTTGATGAGGAAGGGCGCCAGCCCGATAGTGAGCGACTCGGTCACGATTTTGCGGCGCAGGCGGTAGATGCCGTGCTGGAAGCGGATCAGTTCGCCCTTGCGGCTGAACAGGCGGAACTGCCAGAGCAGCACGAGCGTCTGCGACATGACTGTGGCCAAGGCAGCTCCCTGTATGCCCCAACGGAACACGTAGATGAAGAGCGGGGCGAGCACGATGTTGCAGAGCACCGTGCTGATGGTGGCGAGCATGGCTTGCTTGGGGCGGCTCGTCGAGCGCAGAAGGGCATTCAGACCCAAGTAGAGGTGTGTGACGACGTTGCCGGCAAGGATGACGTGCATGAAGTCACGGGCATAGGGAATGGTGATGGGGCTGGCGCCGAAGAAGTAAAGTATCGGGTCGAGCAACAGTTCAAGCAACAGACCGAGCGAAAGCCCCATGACGACATTCATCACCACGACATTGCCCAAAATGTGTTGGGCTGTCTGATAATCCTTTTGCCCCAGTTTGACCGACATGAGCGTCGAGGCGCCCACGCCCACCATGGCGCCGAACGCGGCTGTCAGCGACATGAAAGGTTGTGTCAGTGCCAACCCCATGATGGCCTCGGGGCCTACGCCTTGTCCGATAAAGATGCCGTCGATGATGTTGTAGAGCGAAGAGGCCGCCATCGCTACGATGGCGGGGATGGCATACTGCATCAACAGTTTGCCGACAGGTTTTTGGCCTAAATCGTTAAATCTCTGAGCGTTATCCATTTTTCGTTTCTATTACGCCGCAAAGTTACGAATTTCTTGCCCACGTCGACGCCTTGGCCGGGCGAAGTACCTCTCCTTGAAACTTGTCGGGCGAAAGGCTTGGCCGTTTGCGAATAAATCCTTACCTTTGCCCCCGAATTTCCTGAAAAGGTCAGGGAGAGATGCTCGAGTGGTTGAAGAGGCACGCCTGGAAAGCGTGTAAACGCCAAAAGCGTTTCGGGGGTTCGAATCCCCCTCTCTCCGCTTTTTTTCTGTACAGTTAAGTTCCCCCACAGTTTGTAGAGTTTTATGGACGAAGCCTGCAAGGTTGCTTGCGGCGGTTTTGTCGTGTCTGTCTGTGTCGGACTGATTCCTGACGCACTGATGAAAATGGCGGGACGGCTGACAGGAATTCCTGTCAGCCGTCCCGCTATTCCTG
>DVNY01000021.1 GCA_018714085.1 Candidatus Caccomonas pullistercoris | reverse complement strand
GAACAAGTGTGGTAGTACGCATACTTATGCTCTCTTTTATGAGTACAAAGATAACTCTAATCGATGATAACAGGAAAGAATGTTGCCTACATTATTGTGATGACTGATATGAAGAAAATCGCGCGGATATATTTAATGAGTTTGAAGAGTAGTGCCATTTTGGAAGATACATGCCGGGATTTCCAGTCAGCCGGACAGGTTTACGGCCTCCGCCGCAGCGGCAGGCGGGGGAAGAGGCGGCGCAGGCGGATGAGCAGGGGCGTCAGGCGGCCGCCGGCCACGACGAGGGTGACGGCGGCGATGATGAGCACCAGTCCGACGGCTTCGCGCACGGTGAGCCGCTCGCCGAAAACGGTGAGCCCGAAGAAAATGGCTGTCACGGGTTCGAGGGCGCCGAGGATGGCTGTCGGCGTCGAGCCGATGTACTGGATGGCTTTTGTGGTGCAGAGGAACGACACGGCGGTCGGCAGGACGGCCAGTGCGAGGAGGTTGCCCCATAAGTACCATGTGCCGGGCAGGGTGAGCGCCGTGCCGGTCAGAAGGCGTCCGGCAAACAGCGCAAGGCCGAAGAGCAGGACGTAGAGCGTCACTTTGAGCGTGGCGATGTCGCGGAGCAGCCGGTGGTTGACGCCGACGATGTAGATGGCATACGAGAGCGCCGAACCGAACACCAGCAGCGTCCCGGCCAGGCTGAGCGTGGCGCCGTCACCGCCCTTGTAGAGCAGGCCGATGCCGGCGAGGGCCATGAGGATGCAAGCCATCGTCTGTCGCGAGATCCGTTCGTGGTAGGCGGTGGCCATGATGAGGGCGACGAGGATGGGGTAGACAAAGAGCAGCGTCGAGGCAATGCCGGCTGCCATGTGGCGGTAACTGAGGAAAAGCGCCAGCGAGGAGAGGGCCATGAGCAGGCCCATGACGGCCAGTGGCAAGACGGCCTCCCGGTTCACGCGGAAGTTGCGGCCGCGGGCTTTGAGCATCGCGGCGAGCAGGGGGATGGCCATCAGGTAGCGGAAGAACAGGACGGAGTCGGGGTTCATGCCGTCGGCGTAGAGCGGCAGGGCGAACAGCGGGTTCATGCCGTAGGTCGTGGCGGCGACGACGGCGAGCAGGTAACCTTTGGCTTTGGGGTTCATGGGTGTGGATGCTTGGAGTCATTCATAAAAGCCGGACACCCGTGTGGGCATCCGGCTTTGTCCAAGGGGAGCGGGCGTCGGCGCAGGCCTTCCTTACTCCTTGATGATTTTCACTTCCACCCCTTGGCGGCTGAGGTCTTTCACTGCGCGCTCGATGGCGTCGTAGTGTTCCGGGGCGATGCCGAGGCCGGGCAGGTTGAGGGTGGGTAGGCCCGTGTCGGCCGTGAGCAGGTCGCGCTCCTCGACGGGGGCGATGATCATGCCGACGGCGCTCGTGTTGTTGGTGATGGGGTCGATGAGGATAAAGGCGCCCGTCGGTTTGTTCTCCTTGTAGGGGTCGAAGAAGAGCTCTTTGGCCGTGGTGATGACAACGCGCCCGATTTCGTTCAGGTTGAGTGTCTTCACCTCGGACTGCGCCATGGTGTTCACGTCGACCTTATATTTAATGTGGTCAATGTGGCAGCGGCTCGTGTTGGTGGTCTGTTTGATGTAGAACGACTTTTCGGGGTCCATCACCTCCTCGTCCATCCAAACGAGCATGGCTTCGAAGTGGCGGCCTACCTGGGGCAGGTTGTCGGGGCGGACGAGCATCTCGCCGCGCGAGATGTCGATTTCGTCTTCCAGTACGAGGGTGACGCTCTGCGGCGGGAAGGCGTAGTCGAGGTCGCCGTCGTAGGTGACGATGCGCTTGACGTGTGATTTCTTGCCCGACGGCAGGGCCATCACCTCGTCGCCCTTGCGGACAACGCCGGAGGCCACCTTGCCCGAGAAGCCGCGGAAGTCAAGGTTCGGACGGAGCACGTATTGCACGGGATAGCGGAAGTCGCTCAGGTTGTGGTCGTTGCCGATGTGGACGGTTTCGAGGTAGTCCAGGAGGCAGGGCCCGTCGTACCAAGGCGTGCGGCCGGACTTCTCGACGACGTTGTCGCCGTCGAGGGCGGAGAGGGGGATGCACGTGACGTCGGGGATGCCGAGCGGGGCGACGAAGGCCTCGAAGTCGGCAGTGATCTTGTTGAACACGTCTTGGGAGAAGTCAAGCAGATCCATCTTGTTGACGGCCAGGACGACGTGTTTGATGCCGAGGAGCGAGACGAGGAACGTGTGCCGGCGGGTCTGCGTGATGACGCCCAGCCGTGCGTCGACAAGGATGATGGCGAGGTTGGCAGTCGATCCGCCGGTGATCATGTTGCGCGTGTACTGCTCGTGTCCCGGGGTGTCGGCTATAATGAACTTGCGCTTGTTCGTCGAGAAGTAGCGGTAGGCCACGTCGATGGTGATGCCTTGTTCGCGTTCCGCTTTCAGACCGTCGCAGAGCAGGGCGTAGTCGATGTGGTCGCCGGCGTTGCCCATGCGTTTGCTGTCGCGTTCAAGGGCGGCCAGCTGGTCCTCATAGATTTTCTTGCTGTCGAACAGGAGGCGGCCGATCAAGGTCGACTTCCCGTCGTCGACCGACCCGGCGGTCAGGAGCCGGAGCAAGTCTTTCTTCTCGTCGCGATCGAGGAATTCCTCGATTGACAGTTTATTTTGTTCCATATCGTTGGTTTTCAAGGGGTCACTGTTCGTTCTTAGAAGTAGCCTTCGCGTTTTTTCTGTTCCATGCTCGCGTCTTGGTCGAAGTCGATGACGCGTGTCGTGCGTTCGCTCTTGGTCGTCGTCATCATTTCTTCGACAATCTTCTCGATGGTGTCGGCTTCGCTCTCGATGGCTCCGGTCAACGGCCAGCAGCCCAAGGTGCGGAAACGTATCTTGCGCATTTTTATCTGGCTGCGGTAGTTTTCCGGCAGGCGGTCGTCGTCGGGCATGATGAGCTGGCCGTCGATTTCGACGGTGGGGCGCTCTTTCGCGAAATAGAGCGGGACGATCGGGATGTTCTCCAAGCGGATATACTGCCAGACGTCGAGTTCCGTCCAGTTGCTCAGGGGGAACACGCGGATGCTTTCGCCCTTATGGACACGGGTGTTGTAAATGTCCCATAACTCGGGGCGCTGATTCTTGGGGTCCCACTGGTGAAAGCGGTCGCGGAAGGAGAAAATGCGTTCCTTGGCGCGGCTCTTCTCTTCGTCACGGCGCGCTCCACCGAATGCCGCGTCGAAACGGTACTTGTCCAACGCGTGCAGGAGGGCCTGCGTCTTCATCAGGTCGGTGTGCACCTTGCTGCCGTGGGTGAACGGGCCGACCCCGGCGTGGAAGGCTTCCATGTTGCTCTCAACGATGAGTTTCCAGCCGTGTGCTTTGGCGTATTCGTCGCGGAAGGTCAGCATGTCCTTGAACTTCCATTTCGAGTCGATGTGCATCAACGGGAATGGCGGCTTGCCCGGCGCGAAGGCTTTTTCGGCCAGACGGACCATCACGGAGGAGTCCTTGCCGATGCTGTAAAGCATGACAGGGTTTTCAAACTCTGCGGCCACCTCGCGGATGATGTAGATGGATTCTGCCTCTAATTCTTTCAGGTGGCTCAAACTGTATTCCTCTTTCATCTTGATATTGTAAAAGGAGTTCTTATTTCTTGGTCAGGTTTTTTTCGAGCAGTGCCATGAGCCGCGCCACGCCTTCTTCGACGCTCAGGTGGGTGGTGTCGATTTCGAGGGCGGGATGCCGGGGTGCGTCGAAGGGCGCTGAGATGCCCGTGAAGTCGGGGATTTCGCCGCGCCGTGCCCGGGCATAAAGCCCCTTGACGTCGCGGCGCTCGCACTCAGCCAGCGGGGTGCTCACGTAGACTTCAAGGAAGTCGTCGGCGCCGATGATGTCGCGGGCCATGGCGCGCAGGTCGTTCGTGGGGCTGATGAAGGCGGCCACGGTGATGATGCCGGTGTCCACGAAGAGCTTGGCCACCTCTGCGATGCGGCGTATGTTTTCACGCCGGTCCTCGGCCGAGAACCCGAGGTTGTTGTTGATGCCCGTGCGGATGTTGTCGCCGTCCAGGACGCGGCAGAGATGGCCACGGCGGTAGAGTTCGCGTTCGAGGGCGATGGCCAGGGTGCTCTTGCCAGAGCCGCTGAGGCCCGTGAGCCAGACCATGGCGCCGCGTTGGCCGAGCAGCTGTTCGCGCTCGATGCGGCTGAGCAGGCGGTCGAAGATGGGGTAGATATTGTCGTTGGGTTTCATAATCTTGTCAGAACGGCCAGAAAATCGGGATGAGCACCACGGAGAGTATAAGGGTGATGATGTTCAGCGGGAGCCCGATGCGGGTGAAATCCTGGAACTTATAGTTGCCCAGACCTTGCACGATGAGATTTGTCTGGTAGCCGATAGGCGTGGAGAAACTGGCCGACGCGGCCACGCAAATGGTCACGAAAAACGGCGTCGGGTCGACGCCCATGTGTTGTGCTATCGACAGGGCGATGGGGAAAGCAAGCGCCGCAGCGGCGTTGTTGGTCATGATTTCTGTGAACAGGTTCGTGATGAGGAAGATGACAGCCAGCATGACGATTGGGCCGTGCTCGCGGCTCATGCCCGTGACGAACGCGGCGATACCGTCGGCCATGCCCGAGTTCTGCATGGCGCGGCTGATGGCAAAGGCGCTGGCGATGGTGATCAGTATGTCCCACGAAATGAACTTGGTGTACTTTCGGGCCGGGAATATGTTGCAAAGCGCCATCACTACGGTGGTCACGCAGACAAAGAAGAACATGTCGAGCTGCATGCCGGGCAGGGCCTCCTTCACGGCGGGCAGTTCGCCCACCGTCGCCCCGACAATCATCAGGGCGAGCAGGGCGATGGCCAGCCACCGTTTGCAGGGGCTCAGCTTGGGTTCGGCGTCTTTCCCGTTGGCCAGCATGACGAAGACGGAACTCTCGCCCCATGCCTGCATGAACGAGTCGTCGGCCATGAGCACGAGCGTGTCGCCCTCGCGGAAGCGTTCCTTGTGCAGGCCGCGCGCGATGCTGCGCCCGCCGCGCTTGATCTCGACAAGGGTGGCGCCGTAGTGGCGCTTGAAGTCGAAGTCCTCCACGCGGCGGTTGATGCCCGGGAAACGGGGGGCCAGCACGGCCTCGACGCGGTGGTAGACGCCCTTCTCCCCGCTGGCTCCGGCGGGTTCGGCGCTGTCGGGGCGGTCGTCGGGCAGGAGGCGCTTCGAGGCAAAGAGGATGTAGGCCATGCCTGCTATGGCGACAGGCACGCCGATCAGGCCGAGCTCGAACATGGTGAAGCCCTCGTAGCCGGCGTCGAGCACCATGCCATGGACCACGAGGTTAGTCGACGTGCCGATCAGTGTGCACATGCCCCCGAGGATGGTGACGTATGACAGGGGAATAAGGAATTTCGTCGCTGGCAGTTTGGCCCGTTCGGCCCAACGTTTGATCATCGGGGCAAAGATAACGACGACCGGTGTGTTGTTCAAGAACGCCGAGACGAAAGCAATGACCGGCATCATGCGCAACTGGACGCGTTTCACGGTCGAGCGTCCCTTGGGCAGCAGGCGGGCCAGCAGCTGTTCGAGCAGGCCGGAGCGCCGCACGCCTTCGCTCACGAGGAAGAGCAGTGCCACGGTGATCATGCCCTTGTTGCTAAACCCCTCGAGCAGGTCCCGGGGGGTGAGGATGCCCGCACAGAGAAAAACGACGGCGCCCGAGAAGAGAACGAGGCCCGGGCGCATCTTGTCGAGCACGAGGGCGACGATGAGCAGGGCCAGCGTGGCGATGACAAAGAGCGAGGCTAACGTCATGGCTGTGGGCTTTTGGCGTCGCGGCGGACGATGAAGTGAGGGTTGTGAAGGTCGGCCTTGTTGTAGCGGAGCGGGGCGCCGCTTTCAGCCCCCGCCACGCGGGCTCCGGCCGCCCGGGCGACGGCGTCGGCAGCCGCCGTGT
>DVNY01000171.1 GCA_018714085.1 Candidatus Caccomonas pullistercoris | reverse complement strand
GCGACTTCCTTTTGTCTGTTGAGGTTACTCTTGCCAGCGGGCAGCGGCAGTATGAAACGGAAAGTGAACCCGTCAGCCGACATTTGGGGCGGATTAAAAATGCTTGTGGAAAACCTTGTTTCTGTCTCTTTATTGCGCCTACAATCAACGATGCCTGCGTGGCCCATTTCTATGCTCTACATCAGATGAACATTTCGTATTACGGCGGAAAATCTGTCATAGTACCTCTTCCTCTTGATGTATTCCAAGCGATGCTCGAAGAAAGTTATAAGGCAGAGCGAAAGCCAACTCCCGAGCGTGTAAGGTCATTCTTGGAAAGCTCGGAGGCCTTGGTAAAGGAAAGTGAAGACGAGAGGCAATGGTATGCAGGCATTCAGAAATTGGCAAAGGAATGGCTGTCTTCATATAATACCCCTCGCCCATGACCGAACCGTCACTGAAAGAGAAAACCGCCCGGGGCCTCCTGTGGGGAGGGCTGTCGAACGGGTTGCAACAGGGGTTGAACCTTTTGTTCGGCATCCTGCTGGCGCGTATGCTGACGCCGGCCGATTACGGCATGGTGGGCATGCTGACCATCTTCTCGCTCATCGCGGGCACGTTGCAGGAGAGCGGTTTCATCTCGGCACTGGCCAACCGCCGCGAGGTCAGCCAGCGCGATTATGACGCCATCTTCTGGTTCAGCGCGGGCGTGAGCCTTGTGCTCTACGTCGCCCTTTTCTTCCTTTCGCCGCTCATCGCGCGCTTTTATGGCGAGCCGGAACTGACGGCTTTGGCGCGCTATTCGTTCCTCGGCTTTCTCATGGCGAGCCTCGGCACGGCGCCGTCGGCCTACCTGTTCCGGGGGTTGATGGTCAGGCAGAAAGCCCAGGCAGCCGTCGTGGCCCTCGTCTTGTCGGGCACGGTGGGCGTGGTGCTGGCCTACCATGGTTTCGCCTATTGGGGCATTGCGACCCAGAGCCTCGTCTATACGGCTACGGTGACGGCGTGCTACTGGATCTTCTCGGGCTGGCGACCCACGCTGCGCATTGACTTCCGCCCGCTGCGCGGCCTCTTTGCTTACAGCAGCCGCCTGATTGTGACAAATCTCTTCACGCACGTGAACAACAACTTCTTCTCCGTCATCCTCGGCCGCTTCTATACGGGGGCGGACGTGGGCAACTACAATCAGGCGAACAAGTGGAACACGATGGGCCACTCCCTCATCTCGGGCATGGTGGGCGGTGTGGCCCAGCCCGTGCTGGCCCGCGTGGGCGACGACGCCGGACGCCAGGCCCGCGTGTTCCGCAAGATGCTGCGTTTCACGGCGTTCGTCTCTTTTCCCGCCATGCTGGGCCTCTCGCTCGTGGCTCCCGAGCTGATCACCATCGCCGTCACCGACAAGTGGGCGGCCAGTGCCGACATTCTGCGCCTGCTCTGCGTGGGCGGGGCCTTCGTGCCCGTCACGACGCTCTATTCCAACCTCATTCTCAGCCAGGGACGTTCGTCGTGGTTCATGCGCAGCAACATCGTGCAGGGGCTCGTGCAGCTTGCGGCGGCACTCCTGCTCTATCGTTTCGGGCTCTACGTGATGTTCACCGTCTATGTGGCCATCAACATCGCATGGCTCCTCGTCTGGCACGCCATGGCGCACCGGACACTCCGCCTCACGCTGCTCAGCGCCATGACGGACATCCTGCCTTTTGCCGCCGTGGCCGCGGGCGCGATGGCTGTGGCTCACTTGGCCGCCGCCCCGTTGACGTCCGTCTATGCCGTCTTTGCGGTGAAGGTGGTCGTGGCCGCCGTGGTCTATGTCGGCGTGATGTACCTCTTCGGCGCCGCCACGTTGCGCGAAAGCATGGATTATTTGTTCAAAAAACGCTCCCGTCATGATTAGTATCGTCATCCCCCTTTGGAACAAGGCTCCCTATGTCGGCCGTTGCCTCGACAGTGTCGTGGCACAGACCTACCGGGACTTCGAAGCCGTCGTGGTCGACGACGGAAGCACCGACGACGGCCCAGAGCGCGTGGCCGCGTATGCGGACGGGCGCATCCGCCTCGTCCGACAGCCGAACGGCGGTGTCGCCGTGGCCCGCAACCGGGGCGTCAGCGAGGCCCGGGGCGAGTGGGTGGCTTTCCTTGACGCTGACGACGAATGGGCGCCCGACCATCTGGCCACCCTTGTGGACCTCATGGCGCGCTATCCGCACTGCGGCATGGTCAGTGCCTCCTACTGGCTCCACCATGACGCCACCGGCCGCCGCTGGCAGCCCCGTTTCGCCGCCCTGCCGTTCAGCGGGCCGGACGGAGTGATGACGAACTACTACGAAGTGGCCTCGGGCGCCAACGCCCCGGTCAACATGAACACCTTTGCCGTCAGGCGCGACGTCTTCCAGCGCTGCGGCGGCTTCCCGGTGGGCGTCGAGAGCGGCGAGGACACGTGGTTCGAAGCCCGTTGTTGCGCCGAGACCGACCTTGCCTATTCGCTCCACCCCACATCCGTCTACCACCTCTTCGAGGCGGGCAAGAACTACCGCGCCTTCCGCCGCCGCAACCCCGTGGACGACCTCTACGACGGCCTGCTCCGCGTGGGGCGTGGACGCCCGGGCGTACGCCGCTTCGTGGCCTCGTGGCACAAGCAGCGCATGACGCACGCCGTCCATTGCGGCTACCCCGCCACGGCCTTGCGTCAGTTCGCGCGGGCGGTGAGCATCTGTCCGTGGGACAAGAAAACCTATTACCAAGCCTTCGTCGCGCTCCTTTCGGCCGTGACGCGCCGCGACGTCTACGACCTCATGCAGGCCCTTGGTCGGCGGAAGGGGGCAGGGCAAACGAAAGATTAATCCTTATGGCTGACCCTCATACTGAAAATCCTGTGCCGCGTGTCTCGGTCGTTGTCTGCACTTACAACGGCGCCCGCTTCCTGCGCCCGCAGCTCGATTCGCTGCTGGCCCAAAGCCTGCCGCCTTATGAAATCATCGTCTCGGACGACAGCTCGACCGACGCCACGCCCGACATCGTGCGCGAATACGCCGCCCGCGATGCCCGGGTGAAGCTGCACGTCAACCGCCCCGCGCTGGGCTTCAACCTCAACTTTTCGCGGGCGTTCCAGCTGGCCGGCGGCGACGTTGTGGCCTCGTGCGACCAAGACGATGTCTGGCATCCCGACAAGCTCCGCCGCATGGTGGCCGCCTTGGAACAGGCTCCACTGGCGTTCCACAATTCGGCCCTCTTCACCGACGATCCCGCCCGCCCCTTGGGGCTGAAAAATCCGCACGCGCCGGTGACGAACGAGCTGTTCCTCCTGTTGAAACCCTACGTCCCCGGCCACGAGTGCGTCTTCCGCCGCACGCTGCTCCGCCCCTACGGCGACGTCGTGGCCCGCGAGCCCCACGTCTCGTACGACACGCTCCTTTGCCTCACCGCCGCCACCCATGGTGGTGTGGCCTACGTGGACGAGGCGCTCGTCAGCTGGCGCCGTCACAGCGCGGCCACGTCGTTCGGCAGCGGCCATGCGGCCGGGAGCCCATGGCGCGGCCTGCGGTCGGCCCTGCGGGCGATCCGGTCAGCCGGACGGATGGACGTGACGCAGCGCTACTTCCGCGCCGTCAGCCAGTTGCCGTTCCGCCTGGCTGCCACGCGGCGCGTGGTGAACTGCATGTCGCGTGGCAGCGTGTGGGGCGTGGTGCAGGCCGGCTGGGTGTGTGCCCGGAACTATCGTCTGCTTTTCCCCACCGGGCCGGCCTGGCGCCGGAGGGTGACGGCTTTCTTCACCCCTTTCTATTTCGTGCGCGACAGCAGCGCGTTCGTCATCAAATGACCCATGGCCATGAAGTTCACTCTCTTTCCCCAAATGCCCGTGGCGCCCGGCAAGCGCGCCAACCCCTACGTGGCCGATTTCCGCGCCGCACTCGAAGCCGCTGGCCACACCGTGGTCAACCCGCCCCACCGCAACCCCCTGCTCAGCCTGCTCCGCCGGGGCAATCTGGGCGACGTGGTGGTGTTCAACTGGTTCGAGAGCATCCCCGAGTTCCGCCACGGTGTCATCCAGAGCTGGGTGGCTGTGGGACTGTTGCTGTGGCTGAGGCTGCGGGGCCGTCGCGTGGTGTGGATGTTGCACAACAAGGCACCCCACGCCCCGCGCCATCCGTGGCTCAATCGCCTGTTGCGCGGCCTCATCGCCCGGTGGAGCTCGCTCATCGTGACCCACGCCCGCGCGGGGCTCGACGTGGTACGTGAGCACTATCCCGAGGCTTTGGCAAAAGCCCACTTCCTTGACCATCCGACGAAGAACCGCCTCGGCCTCGTGCCCGACGGGGTGGCGAAAGACTACGACCTGCTCATCTGGGGGCACGTGGCGCGCTACAAGGGCGTCTTCGAGTTCGTCGACTATCTCAGGGCGCACCCCGGGACGGGGCTCCGCACCTGCATCGTGGGAACCTGTTCGCCCCCGTCGCTCTTCGAGGAACTGAAAGCCGCCTGCCCGCCCGGCGTGACGGCCATCCACGAGAGCCCCTCGTTCGAGGCGCTGGCACGCTACGTGGCGCGGGCGCACTTCGTGCTCGTGCCCTACCATACGGAGAGCGTGCTCAGTTCGGGCATCCTGATGGACAGCCTCTCGTATGGCGCTGCGGTCATCGGCCCCGACGCGGGGTCGTTCGACGACTACGCCGCCGAGCCTGCGCTGCGCGTCTGCACGTTCCGCACGTTCGACGACATCCCCGCCCTCGTGGCGGCCCACCGCGACGCCGACGCCGACCGCGCGGCCACGGCCCGTTTCCTCGACGGCCACGACTGGCCGCATTTTGTCCAACGTTTAACCGCTTTATTATCCGATAAGTCATGAATGTCACCGAAGATGGCCTGCCCCGTTTGCGCATGGCCTTTGTGAAGCAAGACGTCTATCAAGACCTTTATGTGGTGCCGACCAGCGAGCACGACCCCTCCGTCGTCCTTTTCAGTTCGATGGGGCGCGTGGGGCCGATAGGACTGATGGCCGACCTCGGGGCGGACTTCTACATCGTCGAAGAGGAGTTCGAAATCGAGACGCAGATCTACCGCAAGGTGGTGCCCGGCCTGTCGCGCTATTTCCGCCTGCTCAAAACCGAGACGCTCGACAAAATCCCCGGACAGGAGTTCAAGCGGCCCGGCAGTCCGGTGCCTCAGGGCGAATATGCCGTCCGGGCCGACAGCGTCGACTGGGGGCAGTATGACGTGGTCATCTCGGTCAACGTCAGCCTGCCCACCGGCCTCGTGCGCCGCTATCCGCAGACGCTCTTCGCCTACATGATCGGCGAGGCCAACATGGCCACGCACAAGGCGCGCTTCGGCTACGACGTGACGCTCAACCAGATGGCCCGTGGCATCGTGGCCGAAGGGCGGGGTGAGGTGGACTTCCCCTACACCTTCCTGCGCGGCGACACGCTCAGCCGCATCATGCACGCCGCCCTCGGACGCGAACCGGAGCGGAAAGGCGTGTTCATGGAGATCAACTCGACGAAGGAGAGGCCCGTCCGCCACGTGCCCGACCACTTCCGCCCCCTCGTCGACGCCGGGCAGCCCGTCAGACTCCACCGCCAGCTCATCCGCGAGAACCTGACGGCCATCTACGACTCCAAATACTTCGTCAAGATGGGCGGTCGCCCCATCCGCGGCAACTCCGTGGCTGAGGCCGTCTCGCTGGGCACCCTCGCTGTGATGGACAGTCGCGAGGTGACGCACAGCGAGCTCATCATTCCCGAGTGCGACGTCCGGACGATGGACGACGTCCTTGCCCTTGTCAGCCGCTGCGAGTCCGAGCCCGACTATTACGCCGCCCTCGTTCGCAAGCAGCAGGCCGTGTTGGACGATCTCTTCTTCCGCCGCCCCCTGCAATCCCTGGCGAACGCCCTCGAAGAGAAACGGCGCCAAGGCCCGGTGGCCTACGGGTGGCCGCAGCGCATCAGCGACGTCCTCTCAACCCTTAGCCTGAAACGAGGATGGAGACACTGACCCTTGCCCCCGTCCTGCTCTTCGTCTACAACCGGCCGGAGCACACGCGCCACTGCGTCGAGGCACTCCGCCGCTGCGTCCTTGCCGCGCAGAGCCCGCTCTACATCTACTCGGACGCCGCCCGCACCGAGGCCGATGCCGCCGCCGTCGACGAGGTGCGCCGCTACGTGCGCGGGGTCAGCGGCTTCGGGAGCGTCACGGTCATCGAGCGCGACCGCAACTGGGGCCTGGCCGCCAGCATCATCGACGGCGTGACGCAGCG
>DVNY01000020.1 GCA_018714085.1 Candidatus Caccomonas pullistercoris | reverse complement strand
CCGGCCAGGCGGCACTTGGCGTAGCGGGCCAAGGCGTCCGCGTCGTGGCGGTGACGGAGGAAATAGCGGAGCGTCTCGAACTTTTCGTCACGCCCTGGTGCGAACAGCAAGGAGAGCCCGAGCCAGTTGTAGGCCACGGGGTCGGCATAGACGTCCTCAATGGCGGTCTGGATGCTGCGCAGGCGCTCGAAGCAGTCCTGCGCGTCAGATAAGAAACGCATGAAAGCGCTGCGGAACGCCTCGAAGCTGAACCGGTCGGTCTTTCCCTCCGACCAATCCCAGAGCGCGTAGTCCAAAAGCCAGCCCCAGGGCGTCTGCACATTGAAGAAGCGCTGCACATCGGGGCGGTTCCACCAATAGAGCCAGCGGTCCCACTCGCGGGCGCAGCGTCCGCGCCGGGCGGCCGTCTCCCACTGCGTGGCCGCCCACTGACGGATCTCGTCGAAGCAGTCGTCCAAAGTCGGGGCGCAGCCGAAGTCGCCTTCGTCTTCCTCTTCGACCGGTTCGCCTTCCGTGGCCAAACGGCGCAACGCTTCGGCCTTGGCGAGCTCTTCGGCGAGCATCGTGGCTTTGGCGCCGTTCATCATCGTGAACGTACGGACGGCCTTCTCCGGCGTGTCGACGGTCAGATAGATCACCCTGACCCGGTCCAACAGCCAGTCGGCCAGACGTTTCAGCTCTTCTTTCGACCGTTTTCCCCACCAACTATGGATTTGCCGGAGGGCTTGTTTGAAGTAATAGACGTCCTGTTCGTCTTCCCTGTTGCCCTCTGCTTCGCTGCCCGTCAGCTGCGGGAGAAACTCGTCGGGCTGCTGGTCGTGCAGCGCGTCGAGGAAGCGCTGCGAGGCGGCGCGGACGTCGTACTGCAAGCGGATGGGGCGGATGGCGTCGGGGCCGCCAAGGCACCAGAGGATGAGGTAGAACGACGTGACGCGCTGCTGGCCGTCGATGAGAACGAGCCCGTCCGCGCTTTCACGCACGGTGACGCCTTGAAGGAAGTAGTCGGAGTCCTTGGACTCGCAGAACGCACCGTCCAAGTTGCTGAGGAGCGTTTCGAGCGCCGAATTTGCCTCGACGCCTCCGGCCGACAGGAGTTCTCTCACCGCCCACTTGTATCCCCGTTGGTAGTCGGGGACGATGAGCGTCTGCTCCTCGCGCCCGCCGGACGGGTGGAGGAGGCTTCGCATGGTTCTGAATGTGGCTTCACTCATACTTTTACGTATTATTATAGGTGTAATCAGTTTTTCGTTAAGTGCAATCCGTATATCCTACATAAGTAATAGGCACTCACCACGGCGCACCTGCGCCATTGGTCGCACGGAGAGCAATGCTTTTCGCACTGAAAGGTACGACATTATCGGCCATCCGTTGCCCCGTCGGCTGGTTCAAGTTGGTTCACGGCTGGAAAAGGATGGGCCGCGCCGCCAGCGGGCGGCCGGACGGACTGCCCCCAAGCGACATGGCTTCCACAGCCCCACCCTCCCAGGCGACCGCCGCACGGCTCACTCTGCCGCCTTGAAGTTGAAGAGGGGGCGAAGCGTGTCGTCGACGTCGACGGTCTCGCTGAGGTAGCGCCGGATTTCGGCGACCGGCTTGTAGGCCATCGGGGCCTCGTCGCGGGTGTCGGGGGTGACGGTCTCGCTGTACACGCCGGCCATCGCGGCACCGTAGTCGGCCATCGTGATGCGCTCGAAAGCCTCGCGCCGGCTCATGACGCGGCCCGCGCCGTGCGGGGCGGAGTGGTTCCAATCGGCGTTGCCGCGCCCGGTGGCGAGGAGCGCCCCGTCGCGCATGTTCAGCGGTATGATGCAGCGCTCGCCCCGCCGTGCCGAGATGGCGCCCTTGCGGATCACGTTGTCCTCGCCGATGTAGTTGTGCACGCTCTCAAAGGCTTCGTCGCGCAGGGCGGCGGGGTTGACGGGCCCGTCCGGCCGGGCGGCAAGATGATCGAGGATGAGGTCGGCCACGAGCCGGCGGTTGATCGCCGCCCAACGCTGACAGAGACGCATGTCGTGCAGGTAGTCGTCGCGCTCCCGACCTTCGAGCCATGCAAGGTCGGGCGGGACGGACGAGGGGCGCATCCTGAACGAACCGCGCAGCCGCCGGATGGCCTCTTGTAGTTCGCCGCGACGACCCGCCGCCTTGTATGCGGCAATCAGGCGCTCCTGCTCGCGCATCAGTTCGCCCCACCCTGACAGGCACTTCACTGCCAGCTTCTGGTAGAGGCAGGCCACCTGCTTGCCCAAGTTGCGACTGCCGGTGTGCACAAGCAGGTAGAGCCGTCCCCGACTGTCGCGGTCCACCTCGATGAAGTGGTTGCCTCCCCCGAGACTACCGATACTCTTGTGGATGCGGTCGACGTCGCGCAACTCGCGGTAGCAGCGCAACTGCGTGACGAGCCGCTTGGCCTCGACGCGGCGAGCGTCCAGAGCGACGGGCAGAGGGCGGTAGCGCGCGTCGCGGAAGTCGCGCCCCGAGGGGATGGCCGCGCGGATGAAGGCGGTCAGGGCGCGCCCGTCGACGTGGCGCAGGGCACCAAGGGGCTGCACGAGGATGCCGCAACCGATGTCGACGCCCACGATGTTGGGGACGACTTTCTCGCCCAGGTCGCCCGTGAAACCGATGACGCAACCCGCTCCGGCATGGACGTCGGGCATGACGCGCACCCGGCAGCCCGCAAACGCCGGGATGGCCATCAGTCCGCGCAACTGGTCGAGGGCGCCGGGCTCGACGCGGTCGGTGAAAATCTTGACGTCGTAAGGATCCAACGTGATCATATCGTGAAGTTTTTGTGTGATACGGGGCAAAATTACGCCCCACCCCTGCCAACCTGCGGCACAGGCCGGGCGTTTTTGGCCCCGGTGTGCCAAAAATGGCGGACAGGGCAACAGGATTTCCCGTCGCCGCGACCGAAACGACGGGAAACGTAGGGGCGACATTCATGTCGCCCGGCAGACGGGCGCGACCACACGCAAGCGACGACGGCCGCAGGGATGGGCATCACCACGGGTCGGCTGACAGAAATTACGGGTCGGCTGATAGAATTTTCTATCCGGCTGACCGTTTCGACGGGGCGGCCAACCGGAAGAGCGGGAAACGTAGGGGCGACATGAATGTCGCCCGGCGTACGGGCGCAACCGCACGCAAGCGGCGGCGGACGCAGGGATGGGCGCAGC
>DVNY01000170.1 GCA_018714085.1 Candidatus Caccomonas pullistercoris | reverse complement strand
CATCGACGCCGTCATCGACTTCAAGGACGTCACCCCGCGCTTCAACAGCGAGCTCAAACGCTTCGCCCCCTTCGGCCCGGGCAACCCGAAGCCCGTGTTCTGCACCAAGGGCGTCTACGACTACGGCACGAGCAAGGTGGTCGGGCGCGGGCAGGAGCACATCAAGCTCGAGCTCGTCGACAACAAGTCGAGCCACGTCATGAACGGCATCGCCTTCGGCCAGAGCGCCCAGGCCCGCTACATCAAGACGAAGCGCGCCTTCGACATCTGCTACACCATCGAGGACAACACCCACAAGCGCGGCGACATCCAGCTCCTCATCGAGGACATCCGCCCCGTCGAACACTGACCCATGGCGACCGACTACCTGGCCACGCTGCGCCGCTGGTGGGGCTACGACAGCTTCCGCGGCATCCAGCTCGACATCATCCGCAGCATCGGCGAGGGACGCGACACCCTCGGCCTCATGCCCACCGGCGGCGGAAAGAGCATCACGTTCCAGGTGCCGGCCATGGCCATGGAGGGGCTCTGCCTCGTCGTCACGCCCCTCATCGCCCTGATGAAAGACCAGGTCGACGCCCTGCACCGCCGCGGCATCAAGGCCACCGCCGTCCACACCGGCCTGACCCAGGACGAGATCACCAAGCGCCTCGACAACTGCATCTTCGGCGGCTACAAGTTCCTCTACGTCTCGCCCGAGCGGCTCGGCTCCGAACTCTTCCAGCGCAAACTCCGGAAGATGCCCGTCAGCTTCATCACCGTCGACGAGGCCCACTGCATCTCGCAGTGGGGCTACGACTTCCGCCCGGCCTACCTCGACATCGCCGCCGTGCGCCGCCTGCTGCCCGGACGCCCCGTGCTGGCCCTGACGGCCACCGCTACCCCGGCCGTCGTCGACGACATCCAGGAACGCCTCGGCTTCCGCGAGAAGAACGCCATCCGCATGAGCTTCGCCCGGCCGAACCTGGCCTACGTCGTCCGCCGCACCGACAACAAGGAGGCCACCCTCCTGCGCATCTTGCAGGCCGTGCCCGGCGCGGCCATCGTCTACACCCGCTCGCGGCAGCACACCTACGACACCGCCCGCTGGCTCAACCAGCAGGGCATCCCGGCCCTGCACTACCACGCCGGCCTCACCTCGCTCGACAAGGACCTGCGCCAACGCTCCTGGCAAGACGGCGAGACGCGCGTCATCGTGGCCACCAACGCCTTCGGCATGGGCATCGACAAACCCGACGTCCGCGCCGTCGTCCACCTCGACGCCCCCGACTCGGTCGAGGCCTACTTCCAAGAGGCCGGGCGCGCCGGGCGCGATGGACTGCCGGCCTACGCCGTCCTCCTCGTCAGCGGGACGGACCGCGGCGTGCTGCGCCGGCGCGTGGCCGACACGTTCCCGCCCAAGGCGTTCATCCGGCAGGTCTACGACCACCTCGCCTACTTCTTCCAGCTCCCCATCCACACCGGCGCGGGCACCACGTTCGAGTTCGACATCGCCGAGTTCTGCCGCAACTTCAAGCACTTCCCCGTGCCCGTCGAGAGCGCCTTGCAGATCCTCGGCCGGGCGGGCTACCTCGCCTACCGCGACGAGGACGACAACACCTCGCGCGTGCGCTTCATCGTCACGCGCGGCGAGCTCTACGACATCGACACCTCGCGCCCCGAGGACGAGGCCGTGCTCGGCGCCCTGATGCGCACCTACGGCGGCCTCTTCGCCGACTACGTGAGCGTCGACGAGCGGCGCATCGCCCGCGACGCCGGCCTAAGCCCCCAAGAGACCTACGACACGCTCAAACGCCTCACCTACCGCCGCATCCTCCACTACGTGCCCCGCCGCGACATCCCCCACATCACCTACCTGCGGCCCCGCGTCGACGGCGCCGACGTGGCCCTGCGCCCCGAGGTCTACGAGCAGCTCCGCGACCTCTATGCCGCCCGCGTCGGCGCCATGCTCCGCTACATGGAGGACGACGCCCACTGCCGCAGCCAGCAGCTCCTGGCCTACTTCGGCGAGACGGGCGCCCCCGCCTGCGGCCGCTGCGACGTCTGCGTCGAACGCCGCCGCCAAGGCCAGCCCCAAGCCGGCGCCTCCGCCGACAGCCGCGCCGCCCATGACCTCCTCGACGCCGTGCGCCGCCTCTGCGCCGACGGACGCTCCCACCCCCTGTCCGACCTTGACCGCTGCGGCCTCAACGAGGAAGCCGTCCGCCGCACCCTCGCCCGCCTCGCCGCCGAGGGGCTCGTCCTCCTCGCCGACGACGGCACCGTCCGCCCCGCCGGAGAAGAATGACCCGTCCACCACAAAGACAATGGAAACGATTGAAATCACCGAAGTAAAAAGAGACGAACGCACGCCGGCGCTCATCGCCGCCCTCGTCAGCGTCTGGGACGCCTCCGTGCGCGCCAGCCACGACTTCCTCACCGCCGACGACATCTGCCGCCTCACGCCCTGCGTCAGTGAGGGTCTCGCCGCCATCGCCACCCTCGTCGTGGCCCGCCGGGGCGGCGCACCCGTCGGCTTCATGGGCATCGAGGGGCGCAAAATCGAGATGCTCTTCCTCGCCCCCGAACTGTTCGGGCAAGGCCTCGGCCGCCGCATGGTCACGCTGGCCTTCGACACCTACGGCGTCACCCACGTCGACGTGAACGAACAGAACGCCCGCGCCGCCGCCTTCTACCGCCGCATGGGCTTCCGCCCCTTCCGCCGCGACGCCCTCGACGACCAAGGCAACCCCTTCCCCATCCTCCGCATGGAGCGCCACGCCTGACGCAGCAAGACGCGCCAAGCCGCCCAAGCCAAACGTAGGGGCGCCACTCGTGACGCTCGTTCCGAACCGCAGGCCGGCACAATGCACGGCAGGGTGCGCGGCGTGACACATCAAGACGCGATAAAACAAGAGCGGCAGCCCCGGGAAATTCCAGGCTGCCGCTTCTGCGTTATTGCTTCCGCGTCGTTTCTATTTTTGTGATCAGCTCTTTCAGCAAATTCATGCCGATACTGCCTTTCATCGTGAGCTGCTTACGATAGATGTCACTGAGTTCGTACGTATTCCCTTGCTTGACAACCAAACCATGGGCAAATGCGTTGCGAACGTGGCGGATGAAGTCGACGCAACGAGAGCCATGCGAACTGAATACGACCGTGTTCTTCTCACCTCGGTAGAGTTCCGGCCTCTTCTTATAGTCCAAGGTAATGCCTTTCGCACGGAGAAACCGGGTAAGTTCCTTGCTCTTAATGTCATATCCTTTCGGGTTGGATTTTATTTCTGTTTCATAGCGAAGCATCAACTTCGTGAAGAACAGAAGCTCCCTGTCCGACAGCGGGTTCATAGCATCACTTTCTGCGTGAACTTACCTATGCGAACTACGTAAGCCCCCTTAGGCAAGCCCTCTATGACTGTGCTCGTCCCTCGATAGGCACAGCGTCCGTCGGTCGAGAACACCTCGATGACGCCCGTCGTCGACGCGCCATCCACCACGATTTTACCGCCGCACACCGTGACAGAGGGTGCGGCCTCAGCCGTCACGCCGTCAATGCCCACAGTCGCAAAGTCCGACTCTTCTATGTTCCAGAAGTTGCGCCATGGATCCACCTGCATGTACGCCGTTTTCGTCCCAACGGGCACGTAGAGCACGGCGTTCATCAGCGTTTCGTCCGTAAACATGTCTTGGAATTCACCGTCCACCGCCGTCGGAGGCGTCTGCGGTTGACAGTAGACAGTGTTCACCTTACCCGGGAATGCATCTTCCCTCACGCTGCGCACCGTTTCCGGAATAACGACTTCCTTATTTGCCCCAGTAGGATAGCAGACCAGCGTGTCCAAGTTCTTAGAATAAAGCACGTTGTCGCGCGAAGTGAATGCCGGATTGCCCTCGTCCACCGTCAAGTTCGTCAAGGCACTGCAATCCCTGAACGCACGGTTCCCGATGGACGTCAGGGATACAGGTAACGCTACACTCGTCAAGGCATCGCAATCCCTAAACGCTGCGCCCCCGATGGACGTCAGGGAGGTCGACGAAAGGTCCACGCTCGTCAAGGCACCGCAATCCCAAAACGCATCATCCCCGATAGACATCAGGGATGCGGGGAACGCCACGCTCGTCAAGGCATCGCAGTCCCTGAACGCATATTCCCCGATGGACGTCAGGGAGGTCGACGAAAGGTCCACGCTTGTCAAGGCATAGCAATCGTCGAACGCACGGTTCCCGATGGACGTCAGAGAGGCCGGAAACGACACACTCGTCAAGGCATCGCAATCAGAGAACGCATATTCCCCGATGGACGTCAGGGAGGTCGACGAAAAGTCCACGCTCGTCAAAGCACCGCAATTATAGAACGCAAAGCTCCCGATGGACGTCAGGGATGCCGGGAACGACACGCTCGTCAAGGCACCGCATTCCATGAAGGCACCGCCCCCGATGGACGTCAGAGAGGTCGACGAAAGGTCCACGCTCGTCAAGGCATCGCAATTTTCGAACGCATATTTCCCGATGGACGTCAGGGAGGCAGGGAACGCCACGCTCGTCAAGGCATCGCAACCACTGAACGCCTCGTCCCCAATGGACGTCAGGGAAGTCGACGAAAGGTCCACGCTCGTCAAGGAAGAACAACCGAAAAATGTCTCATCCTCGATAGAAGTCAAGAACGTAGAGGACATATCCACGCTCTTCAAAGCACCACAGTTTTGGAATGCATCTTTCGCAATGGATATTACAGTGTAGGTGATGCCATTAGAAATGGCTCTTTCGGGAATCGCTACATCACCCTGGTAGCAAGTAAAGAGACCCACAAAATTCCTACAACGACTGACCTCCACCGTCCGGTCCTCTTCGCTCAACACATTATAATATATGCCGTCAAAAGAAAAAACATAGGCATGGGCGGAAGCTGCGGACAGGAAGAGGGCAGCCACAGCCAGCCAGCGGGCCAAAAATCTCAGTTTCATAAAATTCGTTTAAGTTTAGTGTTTCGTATTCTTCTCTCCAAGTCCAAATCTCCGGGAATGGACAATAAAAAGCGTGGACTTGTCACTTCGTCTACGCTTATCGAGGTATCGCCAAACACCATTGCCACATATACGAGTAAAAGCCCACGCCGTCGGGCGTGAGCATCAACTTTTACTCTTGTGGCTTACTTGAAGTTTTGGCGAATTTCGATAAGCAAGAATAAAGCTAACGCTTCTTTATCTGATGTCCTTGTGTCTGGGTTGTTACATAGGCGATTGGTTTCTGTTTGTCGCCGCTAATATACGCAAAAG
>DVNY01000169.1 GCA_018714085.1 Candidatus Caccomonas pullistercoris | reverse complement strand
GTCGGGAGGGGCAGTTCGCCCACCTCGTCGAGGAAGAGTGTCCCGCCGTTGGCCACGGCGAAATAGCCGTCGCGCTCGCCCACGGCTCCGGTGAACGCGCCCTTCTCATGGCCGAAGAGTTCGGAGTCGATCGTGCCCTCGGGGATGGCGCCACAGTTGACGGCGAAGTATTTCTTGCCCCGCCGGTTGCTGTTGTCATGTATAATGCGCGGGAAGGTCTCCTTGCCCACGCCGTTTTCGCCGGTGATGAGCACGGAGAGGTCGACGGGAGCTATCTTCAAGGCTATTTCGAGCGCGCGGTTCAGCCCTTCGTAGTTCCCGACGATGCCGTAGCGTTGTTTGATGCGTTGCAACCGTGTTTCGTCCATCTCTTTTTGGAGTTTTGCAGACAAAGGTACGAAATTCTCCTATACCGCCACGCATGGCGGCCACAATTTGTGGCAAACTCCCCGGGGATCAGCTACCGCCCGCCTCCACTCGCCTCCTTCGCGATGCCCCGGCACAAGGAACGGCCGCTGTGCCAAATGGTCTGGACGCAACGGCCGTTTCGGCTATGTGGCTGGCCGGATTTCCTCATACGCCGGCCGGACTGGCCGGACGGCTGACTGAAATCACAAGTCGGCTGACAGGATTTGCGCGACGGCTGACAGAAATCACGGGACGGCGACCCGGAAAAACGGGGTGGCCGGCCATCCCGCACAATGCCGGAACCGGAGCGATGGCGGCCCTACTGGTCCTTGTTTTCGACGTATCCCCGATAGCGCTCGGGCAGGTCGGCCATGATGACGGCGTAGGCCTCGTCCATGACGCGGCGGATGGCTTCCGGGTCTTTGCCTTGCGGCTGGATGGGACGGTGGATGACAAGGCGCATGGGGTGACGGTGGACAAAGTTGAAGCCCTCCATGCGGGTGAGTACGTCATACGAGCCGTCGATCGTCATCGGGACGACGGGCAGGTCCAGCTCGGCGGCCAGCTGGAAGGCTCCCTTGCGGAACACGCCCATATGACCGGTGAACGTGCGGGCGCCCTCGGGGAATACAACGAGCGACGTGCCGCCACGGAGGGTGGCACGGGCACGGTCGTAGGTCTCCTGAATCTTCTTCGGGCCTGACTTGTCGACAAAGATGTGGCGGGCCTTTTCACAAGCGTAGCCCACGAGGGGAATGCGACGGAGAGCCTTTTTCATCATCCACTTGAAGTTACGCCCGAGGAAGCCATAGATCAGGAAGATGTCCATCTGGCCCTGATGGTTGGCCACGAAGACATACGAGGTGTGGTGGTCGATGTTTTCGCGGCCTATGACGTGCACGGGGATCAGCAGCATGCGGCACATCAGCCACGACCAGCACTTTCCGGGATAGTATCCCCAGAAGTGTGCATTGCCTATGAGGCAACCCACGCTCGTCACCAGAGCGGTCAGGATCGTCGCCACGGCGAGGATGGGAGCCGCGACGAGCAGTTGATAAGTTCGGTAAAGGTATTTCATCGGTTCTTTTGTTATTTCTTTCGCAGTGTGATGACATTGATTTCGGGCCACGCGCCAAGCCGGAAAGGCATCAGCACCTCTCCGGCGCCGAGGCTGACATGCAGGGCGCGCCCGCCTTCATAATAGAAGCCGCCCCACTCGTCATAGAACCAGGAGGCGGGCGAAAAGCCGCCGAGCTTGAGCTGCATGCCGTGGGTGTGGCCCGAAAGGGTCAGGTCGACGTCGGTCGTGGGCAGGACGCTGCGGCGCCAATGTGTCGGGTCGTGGCTCAGCAAGACCTTGAAGCCCGCACGCTCCACGCCGCGCTGCGCCCGCACAAGGTCGCCGCGTTGGGGGAATGGCGGCTGGCCGTCGTTCTCAACCCCGACAATGGCGATGCTGTCAGCCCCGCGGCGGACCACGACGTTGTCGTTCAAGAGCAGTCGCCAGCCCATGTCGCGCTGGCGGCTGACAAGCTGGGCAAGGTTGGCCTGGCGCGCCTGCTCCGACGGCCAGTCGTAATAACTCATATAGTCATGGTTGCCCAAGATGGAGACAACGCCGTCACGGGCATGCAGCCGGGCGAGTTCGGCGCTGAAAGGGATGAGTTCTTCGGCGTGGTAGTTCACCAGGTCGCCCGTGAAGGCAATCAGGTCGGGCTGCTGCGCGTTCACAGCCTCGACAACGCGCCGCACGGCCTCCGGATGCGAGGCGAAGGTGCCTACATGCAGGTCGCTCACCTGCACGATACGATAGCCGTCGAATGCCGCAGGCAGGTCGGGCGAGGCATACGAAACTTCCCTCACTTTGAGGGCATAGGCGCCAAAGGCATAACCATAGAGCATCGCCCCGCACAGCAGCAGAGCCACGACAAGGCCGAAGCCGTTGGCAGCCCGCCGCACGACAGGCCGCCGGCTGGCACGTCCGGCCAGCGAGATGAGCGCGAAGACCGCCTCGGGCACCGTCACGGCCAGCAGGACGATGAGGTAGAGTCCTTTCCAAAAAACCTCCGCGTCGCCGAAACCTTCAAACAGCACGAACCACAGTGTGGCCAGGGCCAGCAGGGCGTTCGGCGTCCAAAGCAACCAGCGTTGCAAGCGGTTATGGAGCAACTTCCGGTCAATATAAAGCGCCGGGAGCACCAGCAGGATCACAAGCAGGAGGGCAATGCGCAAAATCATAAATCGTCGGTTGAGGGTGAATAATTGGCTTGCAGGAAACGCCGAAGCGCCGCAGGCTCCATGCCGCGGCGGCGTGCATAGTCTTCCAACTGCCGCCGGTCGATCGGGCCGACGGCAAAGTGCCGCGCGGCAGGGTGGCTGAACATCAGGCCGCAGGTCGAGGCGTGCGGGCGCATGGCTCCGCTCTCGGTCAGGGTTATGCCGATGTCGCCCATGTGCAGCACCCGGTCGAGCAGGAATACCACGCTTTGATCCGGAAGCGACGGGTAGCCCACTGCCGGGCGGATGCCTTGGAAGCGGCCGGCCAGCAGGTCGTCGAGGGGCAGGTCCTCGTCAGGCGCATAGCCCCAATAGCGACGACGGACGTCGCGGTGGAGCACTTCGGCCGTAGCTTCGGCCAACCGGTCGCACAGGGTCTGGGCGAGCATACGGCGATAGTCGTCGCCGTCGGAAAGGTGCTCCATCCCGACGTCGACCGTCGTGGCAAAGATGCCGAGACGGCCTTCACCGTGTCCCTCGGGCGGAAGATAGTCCGCCAAACAGAGATAAGGCTCACCCTCGCGGGCCACACGTTGCTGGCGCAAGCACGGAATGACAAAGCGCCGGCCGTCGTCAAGCCGCAAGACGAGGTCGTCGCCGTCGCCCCAGGCTGCATGGAGACCGACACGGCCATACGTATGAAAGTCAGCGGAAAACCGCGCAAGCATGCGGACAGCATCGTCATACAGAGCGGCAGCCGCTTCGGCCTGGCTGCGGTCGCAGGATGGCTGCGCGGCCAACCAGGCGGCGCGGCAACCGGGACAGTCGTGCTGGCGCGCCACTGCGGCAAAGCGCGGCGCAACGCCCCAAGCATGGAAGAAATAAATCCAGTTGATGTAGGGCGCCACATCGCCTATGCCGAAAGTGACGGTCTGCGTCATCGGTCGAACGTCACGGCGCGACCGTGATAATCGGTGTCGGTGATCATGCCGCGGTTATATACGGCAAAACCGTTGCAATACGTCTTCTCTATTTTCCATCGGAACGTCCGGCCTTCGAGGGGGCTCCACCCGCATTTGCTCTCAATGCGGTTGGGCGTCAGGGTCCAAGGCGACTTCGGACGCACGAGCACGAGGTCGGCCTTGTAGCCCTCGCGGAGAAAACCGCGGTTCTCAATCTGGAACACGGTCGCCGGATTGTGACACATCAGACGCACAAGGCGCTCGATGCTGACGACACCCTCGTCCACCAGTCCGAGCATGGAGACGAGCGAGAACTGCACCATGGGCATCCCTGAGGCCGCACGCACACAGCCGCCTTGCTTCTCGCAGAGCTGGTGGGGCGCGTGGTCGGTCGCCACGGTCGAGACGACGCCACTGGCAATGGCCTTGCGCAGTGCGTCGCGGTCGGCCTCCGTCTTGACAGCCGGATTGCATTTTATGCGACTGCCCAAGCGGGCATAGTCCCTGTCGCTGAACAGGAGGTGAGGCACGCACGCTTCGGCGGTAATACGTCGCGAGTTAGGCCGGAAGAGCTTCAGCTCGCGCGCTGTCGACACGTGGGCCACGTGAAGCCGTGCCCCGGTCTCCTGCGCCAGGCGGACGGCGCGCGCCGTGCTCTTGTAACAGGCCTCCTCGGAGCGGATGACGGGATGGTAACGGACGTCGGGATCCGGGCCGTACTGTTCCTTGCAAGCGGCCATGTTCGCGTTGATGATGCGGCTGTCCTCGCAATGCGTAACGATAGGGATGCGCGCATTCTCAAAGACCTCGCGCAAAACAGCTGGCTTGTCGACAAGCATGTCGCCGGTCGAAGCTCCCATGAATAGCTTGATGCCACAGACGCGGCGGGGATTGACATGGTTCAGAAGAGCAGCGTTGGCGTTGGTCGCCCCGATGAAAAAGCCAAAGTTGACGTGGCTGTGCACGTAGGCGGCGGCCAGTTTCTTCTCCACGTCGGCCGGTGTCACGGTCTGCGGCAAGGTGTTGGGCATGTCGAAGAACGTAGTGACGCCGCCGGCGGCCGCGGCTCGGCTCTCACTGTCAAGGTCGGCCTTATCCGTCAGTCCGGGATCGCGGAAGTGGACATGGGTGTCAATGACGCCGGGCAGGAGGTAACAGCCCGTTGCGTCGACCACTTCGTCAGCCGGCGCGGCAGGCTCGGCGCCGCCTTCGAGGATTTCGGCGATGGTGTCGTCCTCAATGATGAGGGACCCGACAAAACTGCGGTCCTCATTGACGAGCGTGGCGTTCTTTATGTGAATCTTACGGTGCATATACAAGAGTTTTGAAATTCATCCGCAATGCCGCTTGCCTTTTTAGCAGGCCGTGCCGGCCGGACGGGGATATTGCTTGGTCAGGCTGTCGAGCCGCAAACGCATGACGCCGAACACGGCTTCGCCGAAGATGCTGCTGTTCATTTTGCTCGTCCCTTCGCGCCGGTTGACGAAAATGACGGGAACTTCTTTGATCTTGAACCCGCACTTATAGGCGGTGAACTTCATCTCTATCTGGAAAGCGTAACCCTTGAAGCGGATTTCATCGAGGTTGATGGTCTCCAACACGCGACGCCGATAGCAGACAAAGCCAGCCGTGGTGTCATGTATGGGAAGCCCGGTCACGACGCGCACATACTTCGACGCGTAATAGCTCATCAGCACGCGGCCCATCGGCCAGTTGACCACGTTCACCCCGCTCACGTAGCGCGACCCGATAGCGACGTCGTTGCCTTCTTCGGCGCAGGCGGCATAAAGCCGGGGCAAGTCGTCGGGGGCATGGCTGAAATCGGCGTCCATCTCGAAAATGTAATCGTATTTCCTGTCAATGGCCCACTTGAAACCGGCGATATAGGCCGTGCCGAGCCCCAGTTTTCCCGACCGCTCAATGAGGTGGAGGCGACCGGCGAACTCACCTTGCTGCAAACGTTTGACTACGGCAGCCGTCCCGTCGGGCGAACCGTCGTCGATGACAAGAATGTCGAACGTTTTTTCCAGCCCGAAAACGGCACGGATGATTTTCTCAATGTTTTCTATTTCGTTATACGTCGGGATGATCACGACACTGTCGCTGTTCTGCATAAGCTACGGTTATAAGTAAAGGTACGGCAAAAATACGGAGTTTTACCGACAAAACGGCAGGTAGGGCAGGCTTTATTCCCGGCCTGGCCGTTAAAAATGCCTTTGTGCCTGCGCGTGGCGTGTGGGATTTCGTACTTTTGCACGGTCAAAGTGCTAAAATTACAAATCATGACGAAACAAATCATTCTTACCCTGCTCCTTGCGTCGGCCACGACGGCCGTGGCGCAGGTGCGCTACGAAGTGAGCGGCAGCGTCCCCGCCGGGACTGCCAAAGTGTACATGACGAACCTCGAAACGCAGCAGACGGACAGCGCGGACGTCAAGGACGGCCATTACCGCTTTGCGGGCGAACTGGCGCAACCTGCGTTCCTCATGATGGCTGCAGGCGACGGAATCACCATCCCCGTCTGGGCCGACAACGAGGCTGCCACCGCCGACTTCACCACGCGCTCCGTGACCGGCTCATCCGTCAACCAGGAACTGGGAAAGTGGGAACAGGAAATGAAGCCCTACTATGAAATCGCCACTCGCTTGGCCAAGGAGCAACAGGCAGCCATGCAGTCGGGGCAGGCGCCCTCAGACAGCGCCAAGGCGGAGTGGATGAAGCTCGCCGGACAGATGCGCGAAGGCATCCCCGCCGTAGTCAAAGCGTGCTGCGAAGCAAACAAAACGACGGTCGTACCGGCCTTTTACCTCGCCATGTTCGGCAACATTCTCAGCACGGACGACCTTCTGGCTGTCACCGGAGACGACCGTGCCTACATGGCTTCGCCCCTGCTCGCCCGGCTTAAAGGCCGCGTGGCCGGCCTGCGCCGTCAGACCGTCGGAGCCATGTTCACCGACCTCACCCTGAACGACACGACGGGCACGGCGCGCAAACTTTCGGACTACGTGGGCAAAGGCAACTACGTACTGATCGACTTCTGGGCCAGCTGGTGCGGCCCCTGCCGCGCCGAGATGCCCGCGGTCAAGGCTGCTTACGACCGTTTCGCATCCAAGGGATTCCAGATTGTCGGCCTTTCGCTCGACCAGAACAAGGCGGCATGGACGGCGGGGATAAAGAAGCTCGGCATCACATGGCCGCAGCTCTCCGACCTCAAAGGATGGCAGAGCACGGCCGCTTCGACCTACGGCGTCAACAGCATTCCCCACACGCTGCTCGTCGGTCCTGACGGCAAGGTCGTGGCCGCAGGCCTGCGCGGCGAGGAACTGATGAAAAAGCTCGAAGAACTCTACCAATAAGCCCCTGCGAACGGGCTTGACAGGCGGCTGCCTCCACCGACGGGGCAGCCGCCTTTTCCGTTCCCGCCCGGCCCGGAGGGGACGAGCCCCTGCGACGGCGCCACGGTCAGCCGTCCCGTTGTTTCTGTCAGCCGTCTGGGATTTTCTGTCACTGCGATAGGATTTCCCGCCAGCCGTCCCGTTTTTCCCGGCATGCCCTCCCGGAGTAGCCAGCCAGCCGCCACGGCGGGACACCCCAGGCGCTGCGGCCCGCTGAAAGCCTCCCCGGAAACGGTGCGCCCCCGGGGCGCGCGGCGGTAAAGGCATACAAAAGAAGTGGAGCACTCCGCAGGGAATGCTCCACTTCGACAATGTTTTCGCGCACTGCGCGGGAGGGTGGCAGATGGGACTCGAACCCACGACATTCAGAACCACAATCTGACGCTCTAACCAACTGAACTACAGCCACCGTGTGACAGGAACAACGCTCGTTCCTGATTGCGAGTGCAAAAGTAGGGATAATTTTTTCAACTGCCAAACTTTTCGCGCTTTTTTTAGTGCCAGACGTGCCGATTGCCCGTTCTGGAGCGATTCAGCGCAGCAGTTCGCGCCACACGTCCTCCTTGAAACCGGGACAGACGCCACGCGCGGTGACAAGCAAGGGGCGCTTGACCAACATGCCGTCGGTGGCGAGCAGGCGGATGAGCTCGGCGTCGGGCGCACCGGCGATGCGGTCTTTCACGCCCCACTCGCGGTAGAGCCGGCCGCTGGTGTTGAAAAACTTCGGCAGAGCGAACGTGCTCCGCCCCGCCCACTCAGCCAGCTCGCCGGCCGTGGGCGGTTGGGCCACAATGTCGCGCCGACTGGCGGCATAGCCTTCGGCTTCGAGCCAGCGCAACGCCTTGGCGCACGTGGCGCACTTCGGGTAGTAGAGAATGACGGGCTGCATTTTTGGGCGCTTTATCCGTAATACTCCCGCTTGCCGGCCGCAAGCGTGTTCAGCATGAGCATGCAGATGGTCATAGGCCCGACGCCTCCGGGCACGGGGGTGATGAAACTGCACTTGGGACTGACTTCGTCAAACCGTACGTCGCCGCAGAGGCGGTAACCGCTCTTTCGCGTCGGGTCAGGCACGCGCGTCGTGCCCACGTCGATGACGACGGCGCCCTCCTTGACCATGTCGGCTGTCACGAAGCCCGGCTGGCCGATGGCAGCGATGAGGATGTCGGCCGCCCGGCACTCTTCTTTCAGCGTACGGCTGTGGCTGTGGCAGACTGTGACCGTCGCGTCACCATATTGTTTCTGCATCATGAGCTGGGCCATAGGCTTTCCGACAATGTTGCTGCGTCCGAGGATGACGCACTTCCGCCCCGACGTGGCTATGCCGTAGCGGCGCAGCAGTTCGTAGATGCCCTTGGGCGTAGCCGAGACGTAGGCGGGCAGGCCGATGGCCATGCGCCCCACGTTGACCGGATGGAAGCCGTCGACGTCCTTGCGGAAGTCGATGGCCTCGATGACTTTCTGTTCGGCGATGTGGGGCGGCAGGGGCAGCTGGACGATGAAGCCGTCGACGTCGGCGTCGCGGTTGAGCCGGTCGACACAGGCCAGGAGCTCGTCCTCGGTCACGTCGGCCTCGTAACGGATCAGGCTGGACGTGAAGCCGCATTCCTCACACGCCTTGACCTTGTTCCGCACGTAGGTCTCGCTGCCACCGTCGTGGCCTACGAGCACGGCGGCCAGGTGAGGCCGCTTGCCGCCTGCCGCCACGATGCGTTCCACTTCTTCGGCTATTTCTTTCTTGATAGCGGCCGCCGTGGCCTTCCCGTCGATGAGTTGCATGCAATCCTCCTTTCGCTGTGAACAAAAGGGGCGACGCCTTACGGGCCGCCCTATTATATTAAATGTGCAGTTATTTCAGTTTCGGCATCCCGGGCATCTGCGGCATGGTCTTCATCATGCGTCCCATCTTGCTACCCGTCACCATCTTCATCATCTTCCTTGTCTGGTCGAACTGCTTGATCAGCCGGTTCACCTCCTGCACCGTGGTGCCCGAACCGCGCGCGATGCGCGCCCGCCGGCTGGTGTTGAGGATTTCGGGGTGCGACCGCTCTTTCGGGGTCATCGACAGGATGATGGCCTCAATGCTCTTGAAGGCGTTGTCGTCGATCTCGACATCTTTCAGCGCCTTGCCCACGCCCGGAATCATCGAGGCGAGGTCTTTGAGGTTACCCATCTTCTTGATCTGGTGTATCTGGCCGAGGAAGTCGTTGAAGTCGAACTGGTTTTTCTGGATCTTGCGTTGCAGCTTGCGTGCCTCTTCTTCGTCGAACTGCTCTTGGGCGCGCTCAACAAGCGAGACGATGTCGCCCATGCCCAAGATGCGGTCGGCCATACGGTCGGGGTGGAACACGTCGAGGGCTTCGAGCTTCTCGCCCGTACCGACGAGCTTGATGGGCTTCGTCACCACGGTGCGGATCGACAGGGCCGCACCGCCACGGGTGTCGCCGTCGAGTTTCGTGAGCACCACGCCGTCGAAGTCGAGCCGGTCGTTGAACTCCTTGGCCGTATTGACGGCGTCCTGGCCCGTCATGGAGTCGACGACAAAGAGGATTTCGTCGGGGTCGATGCCGGCTTTGATGGCGGCGATCTCGTTCATCATCTCTTCGTCCACGGCAAGGCGTCCGGCGGTGTCGACGATGACGAGGTCGTAGCCCTTGGCCCGGGCTTCCTTGATGGCGTGCTGGGCGATGGCCACGGGGTCCTTGCTCTCGGGCTCGCTATACACGGGCACGCCGACCTGCTCGCCGAGCACTTTGAGCTGGTCGATGGCGGCGGGGCGATAGACGTCGCAGGCCACGAGCAGGGGCTTGCGGTTTTTCTTGGTCTTCTGCCAGAGGGCCAGCTTGCCCGACATGGTCGTCTTTCCCGAACCTTGAAGGCCCGCCATGAGCACTACG
>DVNY01000168.1 GCA_018714085.1 Candidatus Caccomonas pullistercoris | reverse complement strand
GATTTGTCGGTCAGGGCCATGGCTACCGTCTTGAAGCCGTATGCCTTCAGGCTGTCTGGTTCACCGTCGAGCCATGTCCAAGGGACGAGGAACACAGACCCCATCGACACGCGGACGGCGCGTCGGTTCAGCGGGTCGCACGAGGTCGACGTGAGCAGGACGGCATCAATGCCGAGGGCAGCCGCCGAACGGAAAATGGCGCCGACATTGGTCGTGTCGACGACACTGTCAATCACGACAAGGCGGCGCGCCGCACGACAAACATCGTCCACACGAGGCAACGGAGGCCGACGCATGGCGCACAGCACGCCCCGCGTGAGGACATAACCCGTCAGTTGGGCAAGCAGGTCGCGGCAGCCCGTATAGACTGGGACACTGGGCATGCGCGCCACGAGGTCGGCGGCGTCGCCCGCCAAGTGGCGCTGCTCACACAGTAAGGCGACGGGGTCGCAGCCTGCGTCGAGCGCCACGCGGATGACTTTGGGACTTTCGGCGATGAACAAGCCATGAGCAGGGTCGAGGCGGTTACGCAACTGCGCCTCGGTCAACCGGCCGAACACATCCACGCCGGGATGATCCAAAGAAGTGATTTCGATAATGGGCATAACTTGAAAGGTTTGATCAGCCAAGACGCCGGCCACATTCCGCCGCCACCATGAGGGGCGAAGGCCGTACCTGCAAGAATGGGCGCACTCATGGTGCTGAGCACGGCTCACTGGCGGAGCAAAGTTAGGACTTTCGGGCGACATGGCCGCACGGCGCACCGTTTCCCCGCCCTCTCCGGGAGACTTCGCGCGGCATCCCACCCCACTCGACGCCCTCCCGGACGATTGCGCCACCACGCGACGAACCGTCTGAGGCGCTACCATCCGGCTTGTCGCTTATGCAAAAAATCAGGATACGACGTGAAAAATTCCTGTCGTATGCCGCGGTCAGGCAGAACAGCGCCCGTACTTTGCAGCATAAACCAATGAGAATTATGGAAAAGACGACCCTGATGCAGCACATCCGCACCGCAGCCTCGAAACTAAACGGCTGCAAGTTGACCCGCCTGACTCCGGCCGCAACCTCGCTCGACGCCATCTGCGGCACGCTCGGCCTCAGCTCGCGCGAGGAGGCGATGGCGCTCGTGGCCATCCTCGACCGCCAGTGCAACGGGCGGAGCACGGATCTCGACGACCTGTCGACTTATTTCCAATGTTCGGCCTTGGACGTCATGTCGCTCATGCCGGCACTCAACGCGTTGACCGCCAAAGGCTATGTCACTTTGGAGAACCGGAGCGAGCGTCTCTTGTCGCGGAAACAGTTCACGCTTTGCACCGACATCTTCTACGCCCTCATCGAGGGACGCGAGGTGCGCCCCGTCGCGCCGTCAGCGAACGCGGAGTTCGACCAGTTCGACTTCTGCAACGCCGTGCACGACCTTATTGATGCACGCAGCAACAACCGCATAGAGACGGAGAAACTCTTCTTTCAAGCTGGACGGTTGGAAGAAGACTACGCAGACATGCCCCTCGTCCGAGGACTGCGGGGCCTGGTGACCGACCTGCCGGCCCGCACGCTGTTCTACGAGATGTGTCGCGACTTTGCGGCGGACAGCGACGGCGGCCACTCAAACCTCGACCGCACGCTCAGCGACTTCTACGACCGCATCCTTGCACGCGTCGAGGTGAAGAAACAACTCATCGAGAACACGCATCCACTCATCGCCGCCGAACTCATTGAGCTCCGGAACGACGACGAGCTGCACCTGACCGACGAGGGTATCAGCCTGCTCTTCGGCCCGGCGGCCTCGGCCATCGTGAAGTCCAAAGCGGGGCTCGACCGCTACCAGTTCGTCGACAAAGTGCACGACCTCATTGACGATGCCCGTATCCACAGCTTCTGCGACACCCTACATTTATGCAGGAAAGTGCAAAAGATGGAATGTGAAAACCTGCAATTAGAATACGTGCGCAAACTGAGAGACTGCGTCATCGATAGGGAAGACCGCCTCGTCTTCTATGCCATCTGTTATGAACTGATCGACGACGACCAATACGGAATCGACCAACTGAACGAAATCTACGAAAAATCAGGAGCCATAAAGAAGCGCAAGGAGTTCAAGCAAGAACAGCACATGCTGCAAAAACGCGGCCTTGTAGAAGTGGCCACAGCCGGCTTTTTCAACGAAACGGTGCTCCGACTGACGGAAAAGGGGAAAGAACTCTTCCTCGGCGAGGACGTCGAACTCTTCGAGAAAAAGACGACCGACAAAGACCTCATCCAACCCGAGAAAATCGCCGAACGCCATCTCTTCTTCACGGAAACTCTCGACCGGCAACTGGCCACCTTGCGCCGCAGCCTCGACGAGGCGAACTATGCCAACCTCCGCGCCCGCCTCGAAGAACGCCACCTGCCCACGGGTGTGGCCGCCCTGCTCTACGGACTGCCCGGCACGGGAAAGACCGAGAGCGTCATGCAGATGGCCCGCGCCACTGGGCGCGCCGTGATGCACGTCGACATCTCGGCCACAAAAAGCTGCTGGTTCGGCGAAAGCGAGAAACTCATCAAGGAAGTATTCACGAAATACCGCCGCCTCTGCGAGAAAAAAACGAAGACGCCCATCCTCCTCTTCAACGAAGCCGACGCCGTCTTCTCCAAGCGCAAGGACGCGACGGCTAGCAACGTGGCGCAAACCGAAAATGCCATCCAAAACATCATCCTCGAAGAGATGGAGAAGCTCGACGGCATCCTCATCGCCACTACCAACCTGGCCGACAACTTGGACAAAGCCTTCGAACGCCGCTTCCTGTTCAAAATCCGGTTCGACCGACCTACCCTCGAAGCCAAGGCCAGCATCTGGCGCGACAAACTGCCCGCACTCACCGACGCGGAAGCCGCCGAACTGGCCTCGCGCTTCGACCTCAGCGGCGGAGAGATTGACAATGTGGTCCGCAAAGTGCTGATGGAAGAGGTGGTGAGCGGCGAAACTCCCTCGCTGGCCATGGCGACCCGCATCGCGAGTGAAGAGCGCATCAGCAAAGAGACGCGGAAAATCGGGTTCACCTGCTGAGCCCCGGCAGCACGGCTTTCAGAAAAATGAGACAACCGACGAGCGGTCCTTCGCCAGAAATGCGTACATTTGAACACTGTTACGGACTGACCGCTAATACACATAAGAACATGAGACTGCACGCACTTTTCATCGGATTGGCATGGCTGGCCGCCGCCCCGGCAGAGGCACAGGTCACGCCCGCCTACCTCGACGAGACAATTCCTGTTGAAGAAAGAATTGAAGACGTACTGAACAGGATGACCACCGAAGAGAAAGTGGCCATCATACACGCCCAATCAAAGTTCAGCAGCGCGGGCGTGCCGAGACTGGGACTGCCCGAGATCTGGACCACCGACGGGCCTCATGGCATCCGCCCGGAAGTTTTCTGGGACCAATGGGACCAAGCCGGATGGACGAACGACTCTTGCGTGGCTTTCCCGGCACTGACGTGCCTGGCGGCGACGTGGAACCCCGAAATGGCCCGGCTCTACGGGAAAAGCATCGGCGAAGAGGCACGGTACAGGAAGAAAGACGTCATCCTGGGACCGGGCGTCAACATCTACCGCACGCCGCTCAACGGACGCAACTTCGAATATATGGGTGAAGACCCCTACCTGGCAGCCAGGATGGTAGTTCCCTACATACGCGGCGTGCAGGAAAACGGCGTGGCCACCTGCGTCAAGCACTTCGCCCTGAACAATCACGAAGTGAACCGCCACAATACGAACGTTGTCGTGGACGATCGCGCCCTCTACGAGATCTACCTGCCGGCGTTCAAGGCCGCGGTGCAAGAAGGGGGCACGTGGGCCATCATGGGCGCTTACAACCTGTATAAAGGGCAACACGCTTGCCACAACAAGTACCTGCTCAACGACATCCTGAAAAAAGAGTGGGGATTCGACGGCGTAGTGATCTCGGACTGGGGCGGCACACACCACACAATGGAAGCCATCCAGAACGGGCTGGACCTGGAATTCGGCACATGGACCAACGGCCTGGCCGGCGGCGCCAAGAAAGCATATGACAACTACCACCTCGCACTCCCCTATCTGCGCCTCATCCGCGAGGGGAAGGTGGGCACAGACGAACTCAACGACAAGGCCCGCCGCGTGTTGCGCCTGATGTTCCGCACCACGCTGAATCCGCACCGTCCGCTGGGCTCAATGCTGTCAGAAGCCCACTACGACGCAGCACGGCGCATCGCGGAAGAAGGCATCGTGCTTTTGCAGAACAAAGGTGGCCTGCTGCCCATCGACCTGTCGAGAGCGAAAAAAATCGCCGTCATCGGCGAAAACGCCATAAAGATGATGACGGTAGGCGGAGGAAGCTCGTCACTGAAAGTGCAGCACGAGTGCACACCGCTCGACGGCATACGCCGGCGCGTGGCCGACAGTGTGGAAGTGGTATTCGCCCGGGGATACGTCGGCGACGTCTCGGGCGAATACAACGGCGTGACAACCGGACAAGACCTGCGCGATGACCGCACGCCCGACGTACTGAGAGACGAAGCCGTCCGCACGGCAACACAGGCGGACTACGTGATCTTCTTCGGCGGTCTGAACAAAAGCGCCGGGCAGGACTGCGAGAACGCCGACCGCACCGGGCTGAGTTTGCCTTACGGGCAGGATTCACTGATCGCAGCCTTGGCAAAAGCGAACAAGAACTTGATTGTGGTGAACGTGTCGGGCAACGCCGTGGCCATGCCATGGGCAGACGACGTGCCTGCCATTATGCAGGCTTGGTTCCTCGGTTCGGAAGCGGGGAACGCCATCGCCGCTGTGCTGACAGGCGATGTGTCACCTTCGGGGAAACTGCCTTTCACCTTTCCCGCGAAACTGGAAGACGTCGCGGCACACAGCCTGAACGCGTACACCGGCGAGAGAAAAAGGGGCATCGTCGACATCGAATATAAAGAAAGCATCTTCGTAGGCTACCGGTGGGCAGACAAACACACAGACAAGGAACCGCTCTTTCCCTTCGGTCATGGACTGAGCTACACGACCTTTGACTACGGGAAGCCACGCGTCGATGCAAAAAGCATGTTCCCCGACGGCAAAGTGACCGTAAGCGTCCGGGTGAAAAATACCGGCAAACGAACAGGCCAGGAGACGGTGCAGCTCTACGTGAGCGACAAAAAAGCATCACTACCCCGCCCCGTCAAAGAGCTAAAAGGATTCCAAAAAGTCACATTGGCCCCAGGCGAGGAAAAAGAAGTCAGCTTCATCGTCACCCGCGAAGCTCTCAGTTTCTTCGACGACAGGAAACACGCATGGGTTGCCGAGCCAGGCACGTTCGAAGCCCTGATCGGCGCGTCGGCCACAGACATACGAGGACGCGTGGCGTTCACGCTCAAAACGGACGATTGAGAGAAACCGACAACATAGACAGATAATGAACAAAAGAGAATACGCACAAGCCAACAAAGACTGGCTTACACAAAAATCACAGGAAGAGGGCGTGAAAATGCTCCCCAAAGGCGTCTGCTACAAAGTCCTTGCGGAAGGGAAAGCCGACGGCAGGCATCCGAACCCGCGCAGCATCGTGACCGCCCACTACACAGGGCGGACGATTGACGGGCGGCAGTTTGACAGCAGCCGTGGCGGCGCACCGCTGGCCATCCGCCTATGCGACCTCATCGAAGGATGGATCATCGCCATGCAACAGATGTGCGTGGGCGACAAGTGGGAAGTTTACATTCCGGCGGAAATGGGTTACGGCAAGTTTTCCCAGCCAGGCATACCGGCCAATTCCACGCTTGTGTTTGAAATCGAACTTTTAGGCATAGCGTAAGATGGGAAGACGAGTATTCGTTACGGGCGGTGCGCATGGCATCGGACGGAGCATCGTGGAAACGTTCCGTAAAGCCGGCAACCGAGTCGCATTCTGCGACATTGACTCACTACGGGGGAAAGACGTGGCAGAAAAAACGGGTGCGGTGTTCCACCATGCGGACGTGGCCGACCAAGAACAACTAGAACACTGTCTGCAAACCGCCGTGGAACAATGGGGAGACCTTGACATCCTTGTCAACAATGCCGGAATAAGCGAGTTCCGCCCCATCACGGAAACTTCTGTGGAGGAGTTCGACCGGATTATCCGAACAAACCTGCGTCCAGCGTTTATCACTTCCCGTTTCCTGGCCAGGCACAGGCAACAGAACGGGAACACGGCGTACGGGCGCATCGTCAACCTCTGTTCTACACGCTATCTGATGAGCGAGACGGGAACTGAGGGTTACAGCGCATCGAAGGGCGGCATTTATTCACTGACACATGCCCTTGCCATATCGCTCGCACCGTTACGCATCACGGTGAACGCCGTGGCTCCGGGCTGGATACATGTCAACGAAGAGGAGACCTTGCGCCTCATCGATCACGAATTCCACCCCAGTGGACGGGTCGGAACACCCGAGGACATTGCCCGTGCCGTACTGTTCCTCTGCGACGAGGAAAACGACTTCATCAACGGGCAGACCCTGACCGTGGACGGCGGAGTGACACGGAAAATGATTTATCCGGAATAAAACAGGGATTTAATCTATGAATGCAGAAAGCATCAGGGATTATTGCCTGTCATTGCCATTGGCCACGGAGGACTTCCCATTTGACGAAACGACACTGGCATTCCGTGTCCTGGGAAAGATTTTCGCCATGATTGACCTTGACGACACGGAATGGTTCGTGCTGAAATGCAATCCGGACTATGCTGTGGAACTTCGCGACAAATATCCCGAAATCAAAGGCGCGTGGCACATGAACAAGAAACATTGGAACCAGATAAACCTGTCGGGCGAGCTTCAAGACGATCTTATACAAAGACTTATCCGCCATAGCTACGCCGAAGTAGTGAGAAAGATACCGAATAAGCTCAAGCACCCCCACGAGGAAGTGCTTACTGTTCAATAAATGCCATAGCAGACCTATAACGGGTAAGTATAATGATACTCATCTCCGGCATAAGCCCAACATCATAAACTATTTATAAAAAACAGGCAATCACTGCGGCCTGAGGACAGAACGGCATCACGCTAACAGCCCCTTCCATCCAAACTGCACGAAGCGCCTTCGTCGTCCTTGGGCCGTGCGCGCAATCCTACCTCTTCCGGGCGTAAGGTCACCCTTCCGCCTTCCAGCACGAAGCAAGGAATGCCCACTGCGCCTACCCGCTTGACCGCATCGAATGCCGGACTCGCATCGCGCAAGCGCAAAAAAGTTTTCAGGTTGCGGACATGCGCACCGATATCCACCACCTCATACCGCTCATCACCTTTCACCTGATCCTCCACGTAAACACAATCCGGACAGGTATTCATTCCGTAAATCGTTATCATTACTTTTCAAATTACAATACAAGATTTATTTTCCGATGCAGCATATCGAACTGTTTGAAAACAAAAGAATTGGCGTTTAAACGGTAGAAAAGCCATTTTTCGCTTGTTTTTCAGGCTCAAAACCGTCCATTTCGCCGTTCTTTTCTCTTGAATCGGAACCAACGGAAAAACTGTTGTTTCCCGTCCGAAGTCCACCTGTTTTTCTATCCGTTGCGAAGGTACGAAAATAAGCGGTAATTTCACCAACTGAAGTCAACTAAAAACAAGATGCAGTCACGAATATTTTTGCAGCCAAAAGAAAAATAGGTGGTGTTGTGTGTGGATCCTGGTCAACAGGGTAGGTTGTCTGGCGAAACCATTTCTTTTCTCCCCTTTGTTCTGACTTTACTTTAATAGGCGTATATATGAGTACGGGGATAAAGTAAAGGTAGTTTTAGAACATGTTGTATTAGGGAAAATTTGGTGGATATTGACAAAATGGCGAAAAAGATTTGGTGGGAAGTATAACCC
>DVNY01000019.1 GCA_018714085.1 Candidatus Caccomonas pullistercoris | reverse complement strand
GCGCGCTTGCTCTCGTTGAGACCGACTCCGATGACTATCTCATCGAACAACGGCAAACCGCGTTCGACAATGCTGGCATGACCGATGGTAAACGGGTCGAAACTGCCCGGAAAAATGGCGACTTTCTTCATAATTCTGTTTTGTTGTGAGAAGGAGCCTTCACGCTTCGCCGCTGGCGTCGTCGACGGGATCTTCTTCGACGACAAGGTGATTGATGATAAACGTCTGGCGCTCCATCGTGTTCTTCCCCATATAGTATTCGAGCAACTCCTTGACCTGATCGCTCTTGTGGAGCTGCACCTGTTCCAGTCGCATCTCCGGCCCGATGAAGTGCTTGAATTCGTCGGGCGAGATTTCTCCCAGCCCCTTGAATCGCGTGATTTCGGGATCCGGACCGAGGCGTTCGATGGCCGCGAGGCGTTCCTCTTCACTGTAACAGTAGACCGTCTCGAACTCCGAACGGTCCGTGTTTTTCGCTTTCTTCAAGATGGCAGCGCCGGCGCTCTGCTCGTCGATGCTGGACGGTTTGGCGACAGACCGGATCTTCTTTTTCTTGTTTCTGACGCGGAACAAAGGTGTTTGGAGGATATAGACGTGTCCCTTCTTGATGAGGTCGGGGAAAAATTGCAGGAAGAAAGTAATCATGAGGAGGCGGATGTGCATCCCGTCGACGTCAGCGTCCGTCGCGACGATGACTTTGTTATAGCGGAGTCCGTCGAGGCCATCCTCAATGTTGAGGGCAGCCTGCAAGAGGTTGAACTCCTCGTTCTCGTAGACCACTTTCTTCGTCAGGCCGTAGCAGTTGAGCGGTTTGCCGCGCAGTGAGAAGACGGCCTGGGTGTTCACGTCGCGGCTCTTAGTGATGGAGCCGCTCGCCGAGTCGCCCTCGGTGATGAAGATGGAGCTTTCGTAGCGCGGGTCGGGCGTGTCGTCGTCATCCTTGCGGCTACCTTTCACCGCATCGTTCAGGTGGATGCGGCAGTCGCGGAGCTTGCGGTTATGGAGGTTTGCTTTCTTCGCCCGCTCGCGGGCCAGCTTCGTCACGCCAGCGATGGCCTTGCGCTCCTTTTCGCTTTCCTGTATTTTTTGAAGCAGTGCGTCGGCCGTGTCAGCGTTGCGGTGCAGGTAGTTGTCGACCTGCTCTTTCACGAAGTCGCCCACGAACTTGTTGACGCTGACGCCGGAGAGCGGATAGGGCTGGCCGTCGCTGTCCTTGTCGGGCGCCATGTAAAGGGAGCCGAGCTTGATTTTTGTCTGGCTCTCAAAGGTCGGTTCGATGACGTTGACGGCGATCGCGGCGACGAGGCCGTTGCGAATGTCTTGGACGTCCATGTTCTTGCCATAGAACTCCTTGACCGTGCGGGCGATGTGCTCTTTGAAAGCGCTCTGGTGCGTGCCGCCCTGGGTGGTGTGCTGGCCGTTGACGAAGGAGTAGTACTCCTCGCCATACTGGCTGGTGTGCGTAAAGGCTATTTCTATGTCTTCGCCGGTGAGGTGGACAATCGGGTAAAGCCCCGCGTTGGTCATGTTGTCGTTGAGGAGGTCCACAAGTCCGTTCCGGCTGAGAATGCGGCGGCCGTTGTAATAAATGGCAAGCCCCGTGTTCAGGTAGGTGTAGTTGCGGAGCATGGTCTCGACGAACTCGGGACGGTAACGGTAGCCAGTGAACAGCGTGTCGTCGGGCTCGAAGAAAATGTAGGTACCGTTCTCCTCCTCAGTCGCCTCCTGTTTGTCATTGACAAGCTCCCCGCGCTCGAATTCCGCCGTGCGCGCCTCGCCGTCGCGGACGCTGCGGACCACGAAACGGGCACTCAGCGCGTTGACGGCCTTTGAGCCCACGCCGTTGAGGCCTACACTTTTCTTGAATGCCTTTGTGTCGTATTTTCCGCCTGTGTTCAGCATGCTGACTGCTTCAACCAGTTTTCCCAAAGGTATACCCCGGCCGTAGTCGCGTACTGAGACGCGGAGGTCGTCCTCGACGTTGACGTCGATGCGCTTACCGACGCCCATGCGGAACTCGTCGATGCTGTTGTCGATGATTTCTTTGAGCAGGACGTAAATACCGTCCTCAATGTGGGAGCCGTCGCCGAGGCGGCCGATATACATGCCCGGCCGCGTCCGCACGTGCTCCATGTCGGAGAGGTGGCGGATGTTGTCTTCTGTGTAACTGACTGTATGGTTGGTTTCTTCCATCGTTTTTCTCTTTGTGCGTGCCCGGTTCAAAGGGCTGCGCCGTAGCAACGGCGGCGCTTGTGCTGCTCGGTACGGAGGTACTGCCACTGCGACTGCACCTTCTCGTTGGCTTCAAGTTCGGGGTTTGTCTCGCCATACTCAAAGCCCATCTTCTGATAGACAGGTATGAGGTCGGTGAAGAGCAGGGCGTTGACGCCTTTGTTCTGGTATTCCGGCTTCACGGCCACGAGGAGCAGGTCGAGGATCTTGGGTTTGCGCCAAAGCAGCGCCCTGAGCAGGTGGAACCATCCCCAAGGAAGCAGGCGCCCCTTGGCTTTCTGCAAAGCGCGCGACAGGCTGGGCATCGAGATGCCTACGGCCACGAGTTCGCCCGCAGCAGTCTCGACGAGGGTCACCATGCGCAGGTCGAGGATCGGTATGTACATCTTCACATACTGGTCAATCTGCCGTTCTGTCATCTCCGAATAGCCGAAGAGAGGGGCATAGGCTTCATTGATGAGCCGGAAGATGTTGTGCGCCAAGCCGGAGCGGACCACGTCGCGCTTCGACTTGATTTTCCGCACGCGCAGGTCATACTTGCGGCGGATGATGTCGGCCACACGCAGGTACTTGTCGGGGATCTGCTCGGGCACGTAGAGCTTCATCTCCACCCAGTCGGCCACCTTGCCGAAGCCCAAGGCTTCCATGTGGCGGGGATAGTAGGGATAGTTGTAGATGGTGGCCATCGTCGAGAGCTGGTCGAAGCCTTCAACGAGCATTCCCTCGGCGTCCATGTCGGTGAAGCCGAGCGGTCCGACTATCTCCGTCATGCCGCGCTCGCGTCCCCAGGCTTTCACCGTGTCGATCAGGGCGCGGCTCACTTCAACGTCGTCGACGAAGTCTATCCAGCCGAAACGCACTTCCTTTTTCTGCCATTTCTCATTGGCTCTGTGGTTGATGATGGCCGCCACGCGTCCGACAACGCGGCCGTCGCGCAGCGCCAGGAAATAGTCGGCCTCGCAGAACTCGAACGCCGCGTTCTTCTCGCGGGAGAAGGTGTTCAGCATGTCGTCGTAAAGGTCGGGAACGGAATAGGGATTGCCTTTATAGAACTCGTAATTGAAACGGATGAAACGCTTCAAGTCTTTTCGGGTCGTTACTTTCTTGATCTCGACAGCCATTTGCCTATGTTGGGGTGAAACGTGCGAAAAACTTTTAGACTGCAAATTTACGCTTTTTTCCCGACCGCAACGCCTCGAAGCCGGGCAAAAAGCGCCCCACCCCGCCACCGCGCCGCTGCGCTGCCTCGCTCGACGGACGGCCAGTGAAGCCACAAGAACGGTCAGGGCGACGGAAATTCTTAGACGGCTGACAGGATTTACGGCCCGGCTGACAGGAAATCCTAAATAACTGACTGGTTTTTCAGTCGCCCTGACCGTCCGTCAGCCACGGCGACCGAAAAAATCAGGCTGACCGCTTGGCTCGCTCAAAAGTTTTCCGTACTTTTGCACCGCTATCTAACGATAAGCAAAGAGTTTGTTCCGTAGTGTAATGGTTAGCACTAGAGTTTTTGGTTCTCTCAGTCTCTGTTCGAATCAGGGCGGAACAACATCAGGCAAGGGCTGGGCGGCACAACGTCCAGCCCTCTTTTTTTGTGAAACACACACCCTCACACCATGGGCATATTCATCCGCAAACCCATCAGCCAGCTCGTCAGCGAAGCCAGCGAGACCGGCAACCAGAGTCTCCGGCGCGTGCTTGGCCCCGGCAGCCTCATCGCGCTCGGTGTCGGCGTCATCATCGGCGCCGGCCTTTTCTCCATCACCGGGACGGTGGCCTCGGCCTACACCGGCCCTGCCATCACGCTGGCCTTCGTCGTGGCAGCCATCGGATGCTGCTTCGCAGGCCTCTGTTACGCCGAGTTCGCCTCAATGATCCCCGTCGCGGGCAGCGCCTACACCTATGCCTACGCCACAATGGGCGAGCTCATTGCCTGGATCATCGGTTGGGACCTCGTGTTGGAATACTCCGTGGCGGCCACCACGGTGAGCATCTCGTGGAGCAGGTATGCCGTCGTCGTGCTCGAAGACTTCGGCGTCCACCTGCCTCCCACACTGACGGCCTGTCCTTGGGACGGCGGCATCGTCAACCTGCCGGCGGTTTTCATCGTCGTGGCGATGAGCCTCTTCCTTGTGCGCGGCACAAAGGGGAGCTCCGTGCTCAACGGCGTCATCGTCTTCCTGAAAGTGGCAGTCATCGTCCTTTTCATCGGACTGGGCTGGCGCTATATCGACCAGGCCAACTACACCCCCTACCTGCCGCAGAACACCGGCACGCTCGGCGAGTTCGGCTTCTCGGGCGTCATGCGCGGCGCAGCCATCGTCTTCTTCGCTTTTCTTGGCTTCGACGCCGTCAGCACGGCAGCCCAAGAGACAAAAAATCCCAAACGCGACATGCCCATCGGCATACTGGGCTCGCTGCTTGTCTGCACGGTGCTTTACATGCTCTTTGGCCACGTGATGACGGGCGTAGCACACTACACGGAGTTCGCAGGCCACGAAGGCATCGCTCCCGTGGCCATCGCCATCCGTCACATGGGCGAGGGCGGCGTGGAGGCTTTCCCGTGGCTCAACCGCGCCATCCTGCTGGCCATCCTCTTTGGCTATTGCTCCGTCATCATGGTCACGCTGCTCGCCCAAAGCCGCATCTTCCTCTCGATGAGCCGCGACGGCCTGCTGCCGCCCTTCTTCTCGCGCATACATCCCCGCTTCCGCACGCCGGCGCACAGCAACGTGCTCTTCATGGGCGTCGTGGCGCTGATGGCCGCCTTTGTGCCGGCCGAAGTCGCCGGCGAAATGACAAGCATCGGGACGCTGCTGGCGTTCACCCTTGTCTGCGCCGCCGTGCTCGTCGTGCGCCGCACGCAGCCCGACGCCCCGCGCAGTTTCCGCACGCCGTGGGTGCCCCTCGTTCCTGTCTTGGGCATCCTGACCTGCCTCGGGCTGATGCTCTTCCTGCCCGCCGACACGTGGATCCGGCTCGTCGTGTGGATGCTCGTCGGCCTCGACATCTACGTGGGCTACGGCCTCAAACGCAGCCACCTCGAACCGGGCGTCGCCAAGCGCCGAGGCGCCTGGCTCATCAACGCCCTGGGCCTCGGGCTCGCCGTGCTGTGCGTCGTCACGGGCTTCTGGCACCAGCAGACCGTCGGCTGGGGCGAAAGCAAGCTGCTCCTCGTCATCGCCACGGCCTTCGCGGTCAGCCATTTCGCCTACTACACCTGGCGGTGGTTCCGCGCATGACGGGTGCGGCAACGCCTCTGCATCCCCCAGCCCTGACCGTTTTTCCTGTCGCAGTGATAGAAAATCCTATCGCAGTGACAGGATTTTCTGTCACTGCGATCGTTTTCACGCCTTCCCTTGCCGGATAAACGGCCAAAACTCAGAGAAATGCAAATTAACTCGCATTTCATTTGGTTAGGATATCTTTATTTCGTACGTTTGCCCTTGTGGAACGTAAGTCGGAGACGCTTTTCACTACCGGAGTTTGAAACAAAGCCAGCCCGGAGAGCGGAAACGCGCATTCACTTTCAAAATTAACCTTCAAAAATTGTTTACCCATGAAAGAACTTATCAAAAAAACAGGCTTACTGCTGATGGTCCTCTTCGCAGGATTCGCGGTTTCATCATGTAGCGACGACGACGATCCTCCCGGCGTCCAGAACGACTTGGTCGGCACTTGGCGCGTGGTCGACTCCTACTGGGCCGAGTATGAGGACGGTGAACTCTATTACGAGAGTAACGATAGTTATGTAAGCGACATCTACGTGCTCAACCAGAACGGAAGCATCGAGGTCAACGGTTACACCGAAGGCACATGGGGTGCCAGTGGCGACGCATTCTACATCACGTATAACGAGGACGGCGACGTCTGGACCGAACAGTACCGTATGGTGAAGGAATCGGCCAACCGCGTCACCATCAGCTACGACATCAGCTACAATGAGGACGGCACGTCGTACCGCGACGTCCTGCGCCTCACCTTGGAGCGCCAAAGCGGCGGCTCAGGCGACGATGACCCCATCGTGACGCCTCCGGAGCCCGGCGATGAGGACCAACCGGGTTACGACGACATACCACAGCAGGATCCGGGCGCGACCGTAGGCGTCACCGTCCAGCCGAACGACCTGCTGGGCAGCTGGCGCATGACGTTCGGTTATGCTGCCGGTTATCAGAACGGCGAGCTCCAAGCTGCCGAACTGTACACCCCGGATGAAGGTATCGGCGACGTGATCACGTTCAATCCTGACGGCACGTTCTCTATCACTAACGAAGTGGGCGGCACCTGGCGCATTGACGGCACGAAAGTCAGCCTCACGTCGTACGAGGACGGCTACACTGATACGGTCGAGTTTATCATGGCCAGCTTCGACGGCAACAAGTTTGAGTGGCGCGTTGACTACTTCGAGGAATACGACAGCGATATGTATCACAGCGTCGAGAGCCAGACTTTCGAGCGCGTCTAAAACTCACTCCGACACTCCGCAATCCACAACAGCAACGCCCGGGACGGTCAGACCGCCCCGGGCGTTTTTCGATATTAGATCCCGTTTATTTCAACATGGCGAGAGCCTTGTCTTCCTCGGCCTCCATGATTTCACGCTCACCAGGACCTTTGTCGTTAATGCCGCAAAGATGCAGGATGCCGTGGATAATGACGCGGTGCAGTTCGTCCGCATATTCCACGCCTAATCCCTCAGCGTTCGTCCGTACTGTGTCGAGGCTGATAAAGAGGTCGCCGCTGATGACGTCGCCGGCCGAGTAATCGAAAGTGATGATGTCGGTGTAGTAGTCGTGCTGCAAGTATTGCCGGTTCACTTCCAGGATTTTCTCGTCGTTACAAAAGACGTAAGCCACGTCGCCCACGCGGCGGCCGTGGGCTGCGGCGACGGCCTTGACCCAGGCCGTGATGTCGCGATGGCGGAAGGCGGGCATCGGGACGTCGATGGTGTTATACGTAATCATGGGGTTGTCGTTTCAATGTACGTGTCTGTCGTTTCAGAAAAGGGTGGCCTGTCCGTCACCGAGCTGATAGCGGCTACGGCCGAGGTGCTCGTAGGCCAAATCGGTCACCTCGCGCCCCCGGGGTGTGCGTTTGAGGAAACCTTCCTTGATGAGGAATGGCTCGTAGACTTCTTCGAGCGTGCCGGGGTCTTCGCCGATGGCTGTGGCGATAGTGCCCACGCCGACGGGACCGCCCTTGAACTTGTCAATGATGGTCGTCAGGATTTTGTTGTCCACCTGGTCGAGGCCGTAACGGTCGATGTGGAGCGCTTCGAGGGCGTAGCGGGCGATGTCGACGTTGACGTGGCCGTTCCCCTTGACCTGCGCGAAGTCGCGCACACGGCGCAGCAACGCGTTGGCGATACGGGGCGTGCCGCGGCTGCGGCCTGCAATCTCGCGGGCGGCGTCGGCGTCGATCGTGACGCCCAGCAAGCGGGCCGAACGGAGCAGGATGCGCTGAAGCGTCGCCGTGTCGTAATACTCCAAATGGAGGTTGATGCCGAAACGCGCCCTGAGCGGTGCGGTGAGCAGGCCGCTGCGCGTCGTGGCTCCGACGAGCGTGAAGGGATTAAGGTCGATCTGAATGCTCCGCGCTGCGGGGCCGCGATCAATCATTATGTCAATGCGATAGTCCTCCATGGCCGAATAAAGGTATTCCTCGACCACGGGGCTCAGGCGGTGGATCTCGTCGATGAAGAGGACGTCGTTGGGTTCGAGCGAGGTGAGCAGGCCCGCCAAGTCGCCGGGTTTGTCGAGCACGGGGCCGGACGTCACTTTGAATCCGACGCCCAGTTCGTTGGCGATGATGTTCGACAATGTCGTCTTGCCCAATCCGGGCGGCCCGTGGAGCAACGTGTGGTCGAGAGGCTCCCGCCGTAACTTCGCGGCCTGCACGAAGACGCACAGGTTGTCCACCACTTGCCGTTGTCCGCTGAAATCGTCGAAACAAAGTGGGCGGAGTGCATTCTCGTAGTCGCGTTCGGAAGCCACTGGCGCAGTCTGCTGCGCGCGTATGTCAAAGGTATCTTCCATCGACGCAAAGGTACGAATTTTTCGCCGGACACCTGTCGGTTTCAGTTGCCGAGATAGAAATTCACGGTGGTGACGACGCGCACCCGCTTGACGTAGGGCGTATAGCTGTCGCGGTCGCTGACGGTGAAGAGGCCTTGCGAGGCCGACTTTATCTTGCCCAGCTCGCTCTCAGAGTCCTTGGCGAACTGTTCGGCTGCCTTGCGGGCATTGTGCGTGGCCTCTTCGATCATCGCGGGCTTGATGGCGTTCAGCCCGTTGAACTCATACTGCACCTGGTTGCCGTAGTCGTTGGCACTGATGGCTATGCCTGATTTGAGCAGCTCGCCCATCCGCGACATCAGGCTGCGTGCGGCGTCGACCTTGCCAGTCACGACGGTGGTCACGAGAGTCACATTGTAGCGGTCGGCCACACGGTTTGTGTTATATCGGTCGGCACGCAGGTCGACAATCTCGGGTGCGCCTGTGCTGATGTCGGTTGCGGGAATGCCGTTCTCGACGAGGAAGGTGCGAATCTTGGCCGACACGTCGTTCAGCTGGCCGTAGAGCGCGGGCAGGTCGTTGCCGGTTGTCTTGTAGACTACCGGCCAGATGACGCGGTCGGCTTTCACTTCGCGCTCGGCCAGTCCCCGAACGGCCACAACGCGTTCGCGGTTGCCCAAGGAGTTCAGGCCGAGGTAGACAAACAGCCCCAGCACGGCGAGGCCGAGCGAAAGGAGGAGGGTTTCCCAAAGATAGTGTTTCATAGGACTATGACGGTTTGGTTCATCACTGCGGAAGAAAGCTGCGCGGGCGGAAGAGGTCGCAGGCGAAAGGCAGGCGGATTTCCGGACTGCGCTCTCATGCGCTGCATTTGCTTGCGTAAAGATACGACTATTTCGCCTGCCACGCATAAGACGGCCAACGATTTAACGCTTTTTACGCCCGCGTCTGCCGGCCCACCCACTGGGAAGACGGGACGGCTGGCCGTTTTTCCTGGACGGCTGACAGGACTTTCTAAATAACTGACAGAAATCACGGGACGGCTGACCGGAAAAGCGGATGGCGGGACAGGAGCACGGGGCGAACGCTGACGGCGGCCGCGCGGGGCGACTGCCGCCACGGGGTAGCTGCGCAGGAACATAGAAAGAGGGGACCTGCTTTCTTCCGGCGAGGCCCCCTCATCTATCTTTCTGAATGGGTTCAGAGTGGGTGTGAGAGAATTGAAACTAAGACAGCTTCAACGTCAGGGTGTTTTAATAAAAGCAACCGTTGCGGCCATCCACAAGCGGCTGGGTTTTCCAATAAATTCAAAGACGGAGCAGTTCGACGATGAACGTGTCGTCCATGTTGCCCGTCAGGTCGACGATGCTCATGCCCTCGGCGGCAGAGTGTGAGAGCAGGACGATTTCGAGGATGACCTCGCCTTTCCGCCTCACCCAAAGGCCTTCGCCGTCCTCCGTGTCCGCATCACCATAGGGCTGGTAGCGCTGTGCGTTATGATGGAGCAGCGAGAGGGCTTTTTCATAGAGCGGCCCGGACTCTTCGGGCTTTCCGTGTCTGACCACGCGCAGGCTCTTCATCTGTGAAAGCACCTGGCGGAGATGGGGGTCGTTGTCTGCCTCGGCCACGTTCATCACCCGTGTCATCATCTGCGGGCTGACCGTGGAGCAGGTGAGCGACGTGCCTTCGGCGTAGAGCTTCATGTAGCGCGAGGCAAAGTCTTCCTCTCCTTGCGCAAAGACCGAGAGGCTGGCGGTGGCCAGCAGGAGCGTCAACAGCCAGTGCTTCATTTGAGGCGCGGGCTTAGGGTGTCGATCGCAGCAGCGGCCGTGTCGCCTGCGGCGCGGAAGCCGTCAGAGAGGCGGCGCAGGGCGTCGACGCTCTGGTCGTAGGCCACTTGCGGGTCGCTGTAAGTGTCGGTATAGCTGTCGGGACTGTAATCCCACGCTGGCTGCGGGTCGGGGGCAAAGGAGTGCTGGACGGCATTGCCGAGGAGGACGACGACCGCCACGCTGGCTGCGGCGCGCCACAAGGGGCGCAGGCGGACCCGCATAGGGACGCGGCGGGCGTGGACGGGCTTTTCGGCCTCGATTTTCGCCAGCACGCGGCGGTCGAAGTCGTCGCCCAGCGAAGGCTCGCGGGCGGCTTGGTCTTCGTAGTTGAACAGGGCTTTATAGCGGCGCAGGCTGGCCGGTACGTCGGACTGCCGGAAGAACGTGCGGAGTATCTCCTCTTCTTCCGGTGTCGTCGCGCAGTTCCAATAGCGCTCCAACAATTGTTCGATGTATCTATAATCCATAATTCTCAATCTTTTCGTAATCTTTTCGGATGCGCTGGCGGGCGCGGAAAAGAGTGACTTTGACGTTGGCCTCGGTGAGGCCGGTGATGGCGGCCACCTCTTGATAGCTCTTGCCTTCTATGTCACGCAACTGGATGACCGTGCGCTGCATTTCGGGCAGGCTGTTGAAGAGTTCGCCGACAAGGCGCAACCGCTCGTCGTGAGCCAAGCGCTCGTCGGGGGTGCGGGCTGTGTCTGTGGCTTCCTCTGCCGTCTCGTCGAGCGGGACGTTGGCCGCTTCTGACCGCCGGGCGGCGTCGAGCGCGAGGTTGCGGCAGACTGTCGAACAGTAGGCTTCGAGCGAACCGACGCCGGACAGCTCTTCACGCCGCTGCCACACGCGCAAGAGGGTCTCTTCCACAATGTCCTCCGCCTCGGCCGTATCGAGCGTGATACGCAACGCCAACCTGTAAAGCAGGTTCTTCAAAGGCAGCAGGTCTTGTTTGAAATCGATATCCTTCATTGCGCTCTATTATGACGACGATTGAACTGCGGAAAAGTTACACCATGACCCCGACTTTTTTTGGATTTTTTCGGAATTGCCGTCCGGAGACACCGGGACGGTAGCCCGCGTCGCGCTGCGGACGACCGGGCAAGGCGCCTACGGAGCGACGGGAAAGCGCCAGCCGGCTAAGAAAAGACGATCGCAGTGGCAGAAAAACCTGTCAGCCGTCCAGAACTTTCTGTCAGCCGTCTGGGAAATCCTGTCACTGCGACCGTCTTCACTGCCTCACGGCCTCGGGGCTTGCAACCTGCCCTGCGGTGTGCCGGACCGGCGGGCCAGGCGTGGGGTCAAAGCCCGAGCCGCCGCGCGGCCTCGGGGCGCAGGCTGGAACGCACTGCGGCATAGGGCAGGACGACGCGGACGACTCCCTCGGCGTAACTGCCCATCTCGTAAGGCTGGAACGCGAACACCACGCCCTGAGGCATGAGGGCCGGGACGGCCGTTATACCCTCGCCGGAGCCAGGAGTGGTTTCGGAAAAGACAACCGGCCCGTACTGGCTGTCGAGGTCGGCGGGCGTGATGGTCTCGCCGAGCGCGCGGCTTCGGTCGGCCGCCAGGCTGTCAAGCAGGAGGGCGCGCACCCGACCCAGCGCTTCGGCCCGGAAGAGGCCGCCAGCCGTCAGGGGGCGGCCTTCGGCGAGGTCATAGGTGAGGTAGGTCTCCGTGTAATAGCCATGGGCGCCGCCGGTATAGTTTTGGGTGTCGCGATAGTAGGTATAATAGTCACCCTGACGCCAGCGGAGGCTCATCGAGACACTCACGCCGACCGGGGTGGAGCTCCATGCGGCCACGGAATCGTTGGCGGCAAAGAAATGACGGCGCAGGTCGCCACGGGCGCGGCTGTAATCGTCGCGGGTGTGGATGACGGGGCGATACGTCATGCTGTCGCGCAAGGCCAGCGGTTCAGCCACCTGCGCGAGCACCCATGTGCCCATGGCGTAGTCGGCGGCAGTCGTGCCAAGGGGTTCTTCGTAGTGCAGGCTCAGGTAGAGCGTGTTCTGCGCTCCGGCGGGTCGTCCAAGCACGGTGTCCATGTCCATCGTCTGCGAACCGGTCACGACGGCCGGGCGCACTGCCTCGGGACAGGTCAAGCCGAGCACCCACGTTCCGGGCTGTGTCCGGGCGAGGTCATAGTCTTCCTGTTCCAATCCCATGCGCACGCGGACTTTCCCGCCGGGCAGTCCTTCATAACGGGCCGGTCCGGAGAGGAGGCGGCGCCCGGTTTGATCGATGATTTGCTGGTAGCCGTAGGTTTCGGCAGGGCTGTACATAAGGAAGTAAGCCGCCGTGTCGTTCCGGGTAATCTGGTTATAGATGTCCTCACCGTCAGAGAGATGAAAGGTTGCCTGTCCGGCGGACAGGTCGTAAAGATAGCGCCGCCCGCCATGCGTCCAAGCGATGGCGTAGTCCGAGGGCGTGGCGTCGGACATGAAGTCGCTCATGGCCATGAGGGTGTCGAGATGAGCGATCGAATCGGCAGGAAGGTCGATTGGCATTGTGGCCGCGTCGCGGCCGCCGCATGACGTCAATATGGCTGCGGCAGAAAGGGCAAGGAGCAGGTTTTTCATTTCGGTCGGTTTGTAAGTTGTTTTCGCAAAGGTAAGTTTTTCCCCAAAAAGGCAGGGCACAAATGACAGAAAAACCGACGAAACCGGACAAAACAACGACAAAACCTCCCATTCTACCCAAACAAAATCCGGACGGCGCCGCGGAACGTGCCAGTCGGTCACGAAGGGGGGGCGCATGGCGCGACTGAAAAAGCGGACACGGCGCCGGTACCCTCCCGGTCTGTTGTCCGGTTACAGATTCCAGCCGTCTGCGCCGCTCCGCAGGCCTTCTGTCCGTCACAGGCAGACGCGAAGCGGGCCGGCAAGTACGG
>DVNY01000167.1 GCA_018714085.1 Candidatus Caccomonas pullistercoris | reverse complement strand
GCCGCCACGAACGCCACCGACGACGACCCCGACACCTACTGGGCCACCAACGACGGCCAGACGACCGGTTCGGTCACCATCGAACTGCCCGAGGCCAAGACGGTGCACTACGTCATGCTCCAAGAGTACTTCCAGCTCGGACAGCGTGTGCGCACGTTCAACATCGAATACAGCACCGACGGCTCCTCGTGGCGCTCGTTCGCCGAAGGCACGACGATCGGATACAAGCGCATTATGGCCGTGAACGACAACACGTCGAGCTACGGCAACGGAGTAAAGGCGAAATTCATCCGCGTCAACATCACCGACAGCCGCGCCTGCCCGCTGATCAACAACATCGCCATCTATTAACCCGTCCAACCCGATAAACGAAACCAACAATGACACAGCATAAATTATTCATAGCCACAGCCGCACTGGCACTGTCGCTCGGCGCACAGGCACAGACGACAAAATGCGACTTCGAGACGGAAGACTACGCCGGTGTGTCGACCTACGACTCGTGGGAAGCCTCGCCCCTGCGCACCGGGCAACTTGCCGGGCACGCCCGCGTCGTCGACAATCCCTACAAGGACGACAACAACCCCACGGACAAGGTCGTGGGCTTCCAGCGCTCCCGCTACGGCGGCATGTTCTACGGCGCGCGCATCGACCTCAAAGAGCCGATCGCCCTCTCGCCGACCGTGAAATACGTCCACGCCTACATCTATTCGCCCAAGGGCGGCGAGGTGGGCCTCGTGGCGCTCGGAAAGCGCTCCACCATCGCCGACCAGGAGCCCGACGCCGAGCAGCTCATCACCCTCGGCACCATGAAAGTGCCGGCCGGTGCCTGGGCCGACGCCGTCTTCCCCATTTCGGGCAATGAGAAGGCCCAGATCATGAGCCTCGTCATCGCGCCCGACGCCAACATAAACCCGGGCGGCGGTGAGGACTTCATGGCCTACATCGACAACATCACGGTCAACGAAACCGCCTCCCCGCGCATCTCGACCGGCGAATACGCCCTCAACTTCGACACTGATCAAACCATGACGCGCACCGACCGCCACTTGGACCGCATGGCGTTCCGCGCAGGCACAGTGACAAGTTCCACGGCTACGACGCAGTGCCGTTCGACTGTCTATGTCGACATGACGGACAAGTTCACCGTCACGATGAAAGCCGGCGAGAGCGTGCGCCCGACGTACAGCTACACGGGCAACGCCATGCACAGTTACACCTACGTCGACTGGGATAACGACGGCAAGTTCGACGTCGACTTCGAATCCGACGAACCGGCCAACGGCAGCGACCTCGTGTCCTACTCCTACTACGAAGGCAAGAACAGTGCCGGCCAGAACCGCGGCTCCAACGCCGGTCTGGGAACCCCGATCTACACCGTACCGGCCGATCAGCCGCGCGGCATCTACCGTGGCCGCTCCAAAGTCGACTGGAACAACATCGACCCCGCCGGAAACATCAACATGGACAACAGCATCATTGACAATGGCGGCAACATCGTCGATTACCTGATCAACGTGCACACTGACAAAGTCAGCCTCAACGTTGACGCCCGCATGTGTACCGTCACGATGCCCGACGGCAGCGCCCTGCCCGACTCCGTCGCCTTCGACGAAGACCTGACAATCAATGTAGTGATGGACCAAGGCTTCTATCTCAGCGGCCTCCGCGTCACGCACGGCTACAACCTCGACGGCGATGAGTACATCCACGGCAACCGCCAGTGGAGCGTCGACACGCTCGAATGCGAGAGCCAGACGAGCATCACCATCCCCGCTGAGTTGATCGATGGCGACCTCTCGGTTTCCATCCTCTTCTCCAACACGCCTCCCGTAGGCATCGAGAAAGCCCCGGTGGCCTCCAACGTGAACGTGAGCGTCGAAGAGAACACCATTGTCCTGCGTAGCGAAGAAGCACAGCCCTACCGCGTGGTGAACGCAGGCGGACAAGTCATCGCAAAAGGCACGGTGAAGGGGACGAAGAAACTCCCAAATTTTCCGGCCGGCGTCTACGTGGTTAACGACACGAAATGCGTAATCAACTGACGCCTTGACTCCAAACGCAATGAGGGCCGCCCCCACCCCGGGAGCGGCCCTCATTATTCATATCAGGCTGAGGGAAAGGTTCAGCGCGTCAAGGCGCGATACTGCGCGTTAAGGCTCGCCCGCGGGACGCCCAGCCCGACGGCCCTGTCAAGGTCACGCCGCGCAGCCGCACGCGACCCCAGCCGCGTCAGGACAGCAGCGCGCTGCAAGAGCAGGCCTGCGTCGTCGGGAGCCAGGCGGAGCGCGGCATCGAGGTCGGCGCGAGCCGCCTCGTCCATGCCGAGTTCCACCTCCACGTCGGCTCGGGCGGCAAGGCAGTCGGCATTGTCGGGCGCGGACTGCACCAGGAGGTTCAACGCGTTCAGCGCCTCGCGCGGCCGGCCCATCTTCTGTGTCACGATGGCCAGCGACAGGCGCCCGCTGACATGCTGCGGCGAGATTTTCAGCAGCGTCTGGAGGTCGCGGGCCGCCGAGGGATAGTCGCGCTGCCGCGTCGCGACCGCCGCGCGCAGGAAGAGCGCCGTCGTGTCGGTCGGCTGGCCGTCGAGAAGAGCGTCGCAGTCCCGCCGGGCCTCGTCCAGCAGTCTCAGGTTCAGATAAGCATAAGCGCGCTGTCGGCGGGCGTCGGCCATGTCAGGGCGGGCGTCGAGCGCATGAGTCATCTCCGCCACCACGGCACGGTCGTCGCCACGCACAGAGGCGATGAGGCCGAGCTGGTAGTAGACGAGCGGATTGGCAGACTGCCCGGGCATCAGTTTCAGCGCCTCGCGGAAGAGGCCGTCGGCCTGCGCCAGCGAGTCCGTGGCCAGTGCGTTGTAGGCCCGGGTGATGCGGTCGCGATACGCCAAGGAGTCCTCGGCAAGTTGCCGGGGCGTTTTGAGTTGACGGTCGAAGTCGCGGATGTTCTTCGAACGCACACCGCCCCCCGGCCCAAGGTCGATGACGGTCTGCGCCGAAGCGCCAGCCACCACCAGGCAAGCCGCAGCGACAAGCGCGGCCCTTCTGGCCTTTCGCATCGGGCGGTTCATCTCAACCGGGTATGCTCCTGCCCGGCGCGGACGTCCAAAGACGCGCCACTGCGCAGGCTCTGATCAGACTTGGCCGGGCGTCCGCATTCGCCCGGCAGGCCGGCCTTGAACCGTATCGAAGAGGAAGAGGCGCTGTCCGCCGTTCCACGTACAATCATCATGCTGCTTATATATTTAATGTGTTACTCTTGCATTTCCGCTCGCAAAGGTAGCAAACTCCGCCGGGCACACCATCACAAGAACAGGGTATATCGCGCATTTTAAGATGGAAATAACATTTTTCAGCGTTATTTCCATCCTGAGAAACACTATCTTTGTCCGGGTGAAGCCCACGCCGGGGACTCTTTCCGCGGCAGCCGGCGCCACCTCAGCCCGGCCGCCGGGCTCAAATCCTCACGCACATGAAACGAATCAAGGACCACATCGATCACATCCGCCGCCATTGGCGCCTGCGTGAAGCGGACGGGCGCGGCGGACTGGACATCCTGCGCTACATCGGGCCGGGGCTGCTCGTCACCGTCGGTTTCATCGATCCGGGAAACTGGGCCTCGAACTTCGCCGCAGGCTCAGCGTTCGGCTACGCCCTGCTGTGGGTCGTCACCCTGTCGACCGTGATGCTCATCGTGCTGCAACACAACGTGGCTCACCTGGGCATTGCCACGGGGCTTTGTCTGGCCGAAGCCACCACGCGCTACCTCCCCCGCCGCGTCGGACGGCCCGTGCTGCTGACTGCGATGGCCGCGTCGGTCTCGACGTCGCTCGCCGAGATCCTGGGAGCCGCCATCGCGCTCGAAATGCTCTTCGGCCTGCCCCTTGTCGCCGGCGCGGCGCTCACGGTGACCGTGACGGGCATCCTGCTTTTCACCAACTCCTACCGCCGTGTCGAAAAGGGCATCATCGCTTTCGTCTCGCTCATCGGCTTTTCCTTCCTCTACGAACTGACGCTCGTCGACACCGACTGGGCTGCCGCCATGCACAGCGCCGTGACCCCGTCGCTCCCCGAGGGCAGCCTGCTCGTCGTCATGAGCGTCCTTGGCGCCGTCGTGATGCCCCACAACCTCTTTCTCCACTCCGAGGTCATCCAGAGCCGCGCCATCCACACCCGGGGCGACGCCGGCATCCGCCGGGCGCTGAAATACGAATTCTTCGACACCCTGCTGGCCATGACGGTCGGCTGGGCCATCAATTCGGCCATGATCATCCTCGCCGCAACCACCTTTTTCGACCACGGCGCCACCGTCTCGTCGCTCCCCGAGGCAGGCGCCCTGTTGCGCCCCCTGCTGGGCGAATCGGCCCGCACGGTGTTTGCCCTCGCGCTGTTGCTGGCCGGCGTGTCGAGCACAGTGACCAGCGGCATGGCCGCAGGCAGCATCTTCGCCGGTTTCTACGACGAGCCTTACGACATCCGCGACGTCCACTCGCGGGCCGGCGTCCTCCTCTCGCTGGTGCTGGCCTTCGTCGTCCTCCTCTTCGTGGGCGACGCTTTCCGCGGCCTGCTCGTCTCGCAGGCTGTCCTGAGCGTGCAACTGCCCATCACGGTGTTCTTGCAGGTCAGCCTGACCTCATCGCGCCGCGTCATGGGGCGTTACGCCAACAGCCGTGCCACCACCGTCCTGCTCTACACCATCGCCTCCCTCGTCACTGTCCTCAACCTCTATCTCATCGGCAGTCTCTTCACGGACTGACGCCGCCGGAACGCCAGCCGTCCCGTCGTTTCTGTCGCAGTGACAGGATTTCCTGTCAGCCGTCCCGTTCCGCCGGTCAGCCGTCGCGCGGCGATGTGGCAGTCTGTCAGGTAAACTTGTCAAAGCCGGAGGATTTTTATCCTTCCCGGCGGAAAATTCTGCCGCAATTGCCGTTTTACCCAAAATCACTGCGCGCGAAGCGGCGGAGTAAAGGAGAAAAACGTAACTTTGCACATCAGACAACAAGGACACCGCCGGCAAAGGCAGCGTCCCCGCAATCATGACGAACCTCTCGACCCGCGACACGTTCATCCTCTTCCTGCGCGCCGGCTTCTCGCTGCCGGGCACGGGCTACGCGCTCCTGTCCCTGCTCGAATCCGAGCTGGTGCGCCGCCGTGCCTTGTTGGCGCCCGGCGAGTTCCGCGACACAGCCGCCACAGCGCAGTGCATGCCCGGCGTCTTCGCTTTCAACCTCGGCGCAGGCCTGGGCTACCAGCTCGGTGGCTGGCGGGGAGCGACGGCCGCCGTGGCCGGCCTCGTGGTGCCGGCTTTCGTGGTGATGTGGCTCTTGGCGATGTGGCTGACGTCGGGCGCGCGCCCGAGCGCCTGGCTCGTGGGCTTGCGCCCCGCCGTCGTGGCCTTGGTGGCGCTGGCCTTGGTGGACCAGGTGAGGCGCTCGGACATCACGATGCCCACCCTGTGGCTTCCGCTGACCACGCTGCTGCTCGTGTGGCTGTTCAGCGTGTCGCCGTTCGCCATCGTGGCGGCCGCGGCAGCCGGTTCCTACCTCTATGCAAAGTATGTGAAACCCCTCCAATAACCTCCCGTCACGCCCATGCCCTACGTGTTCCTGCTCATCGCCGTCGTGCTGGTTGCCCTCGTTGCCTTCGGAGGCGACGCCGCCCTGCTGGCCTACTTGCAGAACGAACTCGTCGTGCGCCACGGCTGGATGACGATGGAAGAGTTCACCGAGCTCACGGCCATCGCCCAACTCACCCCGGGCTCCCCGGCCACCAATCTCTCCACCTACGCCGCCTATGCCGTGAGCAAGCCGCTCTTCGGCTTCTGGGCCGCCTTGGGGTGCAGCCTGCTGGCCACCCTGCTGCTTGCGGCGCCGTCGCTGTGGCTCATGCCGCAGGCCCTGCGCCGCGTCCGTGCGGGCAAGGGGCACGGCGTGGCCCGGGTGGTGATCGGCATCCTGCGCCCGCTGGCCTGCGGGCTGACCGGAGCCGCCCTGGTGCTGATGCTGACCCCCGGCAACTTCGGCTCGCCCAGCCAGTCGCCCTGGCAGTTCGGCGTGAGCCTCTTCCTCTTCGCCGCCACGGCGGTCGGCGTCGGCCATTTCCGCTTCCATCCCGCCTTCATGCTCGGCCTCTGCGCCGTGGCAGGCTTCATCCTGCTCTGAACGCAGGACTGACGGAGCGGCATGACCCAAACAAGAAACTGAAAACAGCAACCATATGAGCTTCAACCTCCCCCACAGCGACAGAAAGCGCGTCGTCATCGTCGGCGGCGGATTCGGCGGTCTCCGCCTCTGCAACAAACTCCGCCACTCGGGCTTCCAAGTCGTCCTTGTCGACCGCAACAACTACCACCAGTTTCCCCCGCTCATCTACCAGATAGCCTCGTCGGGCATCGAGCCAAGTTCGATATCCTTCCCGTTCCGCAAGATTTTCCAGAAACGCCACGACTTCTTCTTCCGAATGGCCGAGGTGCGCTCAATCTTCCCCGAGCACAACATCATCCAGACCTCGATCGGAAAGGTCAGGTATGACTATCTCGTCTTCGCAGCAGGCACCACGTCTAACTTCTTTGGCAACAAACACGTCGAAGAAGAAGCCATGCCGATGAAGACAGTCAGCGAAGCCATGGGCCTGCGCAACGCCCTGCTCGACAACTTCGAGCGCGCCCTGACCTGCGCCACCGAAGCCGAACGCGAAGAGCTGCTGAACGTGGTCATCGTCGGAGGCGGCGCCACCGGCGTCGAAATCGCCGGAGCCATCGCCGAGATGAAACGCTTCGTCATGCCGAAAGACTATCCCGACCTCCCGACCGACCTGATGCACATCAACCTCATCGAGGCAGGCCCGCGCCTGCTCGCGGGAATGAGCCAGAAATCGTCGGCAGCCGTCGAGCGCTACCTGCGGGGCATGGGCGTGAACGTGATGCTCAACACGATGGTGACGGACTTTGCCGACCATCGCGTCATCCTCAAAGACGGACGCGCCATCCCGACACGCTCGTTCATCTGGGTCAGCGGCGTGACCGGCCAGCCCATCGGCAACATGGACGAGAGCCACTTCGGGCGCGGCCACCGCATCAAGGTGGACGCCTACAACCGCGTCGAGGGCCTCGAAGGCGTCTTCGCCATCGGCGACCAGTGCATCATGACAGACGACCCGGCCTATCCGGGCGGCCACCCGCAGCTGGCGCAAGTGGCCATCCAGCAGGGGACGCTCCTGGCCAAGAACCTGCGCCGGCTCGAACGCGGCGAGGAGCTCCGCCCCTTCCGCTACCGCAACCTGGGCGCCATGGCCACCGTCGGGCGTAACCGCGCCGTGGCCGAGTTCAACCGGGTGAAGATGTCAGGCTTCCTGGCGTGGGTCATGTGGTTAGTGGTGCATTTGCGCTCCATACTGGGTGTGCGCAACAAGATAATCGTCCTGTTCAACTGGGTCTGGAACTACATTTCTTACAGCCAGTCGCTGCGCATGATCGTCTACGCCAAAAAAGCCAAGGAGGTACGCGAGCGCGAGGCCATGCTCGCCTCGACCCACTGGGGCATGGACCTGATGAGCAAGGGGCTTGAAGACAAGAAGCAAGCCTGACGCATGGAAACCCCGACGCCCCGCCCGGCGATGCCCAGCATTGCCATCGTGACGGACAACACACTGGCCGCCGTGGGGCTGACGGCCCTCATCCACACGATGATGCCGCACGCCGAGGTGCGCGCCTATGGCAGCCCCGCCCAGCTCGCCGCCGACAGGCCCGGGCGCTTTGCCCACTACTTCGTCGCAGTGACGGCGTTCATGGCGGACGCCGCCTTCTTCCGCGCCGAGCCCCACAAGACCATCGTCCTCGTACATGGGAACGACACAGGGCAGCTCCCCGCCGAGCTGCACACGCTCAACGTCTGCCAGCCCGAACCGCAGCTTGTGCGCGACCTGCTCCGCCTCGAACAGACGGGGCACGGCCCGCACCGCGCCCACGCCTCCGACGTGCGCCCGGCCACCGGCGAAGCCCACCCGCTGACGCCACGCGAACGCGAGGTGCTGACGCTCATCGCCTCAGGCCTGCTGAACAAGGAAATCGCCGCAAGGCTGAACGTCGGGCTCACCACTGTCATCTCCCACCGCAAGAACCTGACCGAAAAGCTCGGCATCAAGAATGTCTCGGCCCTGACCATCTATGCCGTGATGCACGGCCTGCTGAAAGCCGAAGACATCTGACACCGACGCGCCGGACGCACGCCCCGACAAGACGGCTGACAGGATTTACGGGACGGCTGACCGGAAATCCTGTCACTGCGACAGAAAATCCCAGACGGCTGACCGGAGCCACAAGCACCCGAAAAGAGAACGCAGGAGCGCCACGCGCGGCGTCCGGGCGGCCGCCGGAGACGCGTAACCGTTTTTTAGCAATTTACGTAAAAGATATCAAAATTCGCACAAAAGCGCCCTGGACCCGCGAACCCGGCAACCATCACGCGCCGGAACC
>DVNY01000166.1 GCA_018714085.1 Candidatus Caccomonas pullistercoris | reverse complement strand
CGGGATAGTCGAGGCGGTAGCGGTCGAAGTTCTCATCGTGCTTGTGGGTCTGGCTGAACGCGGCATCCACGTCGAGCAGGTCGGGCGCAAAGGCGAAGTGGGCCTCGGCCCGGGCCTCGTGGCGCACCTCGTAGCCCGTCAGGAGGCGTTCGGACAGGGTGCGGCTCGTCACGGCGCGGCGCCAGGCCGCGCTGAGCGGGTCGGCCATGGCGCTGTCGAGCGCCTCACCGGGCAGGCCGTCAGGATCGGTCTGGAAGTTGGCCACACGGCCGGCCTCGGTGTCGTGGTGGCGGTTATAACCCATTTTGTAATTCAGGTCGACGTAACGCCCTTTCTGCGGGCGCAGTGCGAGGCCAAGGCCGGCGTTCACGCGGTCCGAACTCAGGCGCGAGCCTGTTTCGGTGCGGCGGAAAGCGTCGCCCGCCGTGAGGTAGGTCACCTCGTTCGTGCGCACATTGACGTCCCGCCCCACGTGCGTGTAGTCCGCCGAGGCGGTGAAGCGCACGGCGTCGCCGGGCTCGAAGTGGTAGTTAGCCGTGGCGCTCTTGCCTGCCATGAACCCGCTGAGAGTCCTGTAAGTGGCCGACCCGTTGGCCCACTTCCGCTGGCGGATGAGGTTGAGGTTGTTCATGTCGGCCGAGAGCACGAGGCCCTGGCGGCGGTCCACATAGAGGCCGAAGAACGTGCCCGAATAGCGCCGCTCGGTGCCATAGGCCAGGTCGGCGTCGAAAGTCCACGAGCCTTGGTAGTCGGGTTTCAGGTGGACGTCCATCACGTAGCTCTTGTCGCCCATGTCGCGGCCCATGGTCTTGCTGCGCTCGCCCTCGCGCTCGTAGACCTTGACCTTGCCCACGACGTAGGCCGGCAGGTTCTGCAAGGCCAGCTGGGCGTTGCCGTTGAAGAAGTCCTTGCCGCTGAGCAGGATGTTCTCGACGTAGCGGCCGTTGACGTAGACCCGTCCGTCACGCAGCTGGGCGCCGGGGAGCTGTTCGATGAGGTCGTCGAGCATCGAGCCGTCGGGCAGGTCGAAGGCGTCGGCGTTATATATTAGGGTGTCGCCGCGGTAGACCATCTTGATTTTCGTGGCCTTCACGGCGGCCTCGCCGAGCTCGCGCGCCTTGGGCGTGAGGGCGATGTAGCCGAGGTCGACGTAGCGGTTGCGGCGGCTGAACCGCGCCTCGACGCGGCGCTCGAAGGGTTCGTAGCCCGCCTTCTTGATGCGCAGCACGTAGGTGCCCGCCGCCGGGACGGCGAGCGTGAAGCGGGCAGGATAGAAAAAGTCGGTGCCGGGTTTCATCATGGCGTGCGAGAAGGTGTCGGCCACGGCGGAGCCGTCGGTCCGCACCACGGCCACGCGGGCATCGACGACGCCGTCGCCCGTGAAAGCGTCGATGACATGGCCGCGCACATAACCGCCCTGCGCCCGGGCGGAAAGCGTGAAAAGCAAGCCGGACAAAGCCAGCAGGATGGGGAACAGGCGCCGCAGCGGGGCGCAGGGAGTGTTTTTTTTCATAAGCGGTAAATATGACCCGGTTCATGGAAGCACCCGCCGCGCGCGGAGCTGGTATGCTCTCGCCGGACGGGACACAACGCGTTTTCTGCAAAATTACAGTTTTTTTTCTTACGCCTACGTCTCACCCCCCCAAATAGCTAAAAAAACTAAAAGACCATTCCCAAGCACTTCCCTGCCGGCACTTCCTGACCCGGCCGGTTCGGACAGGCACCCGGAAGCGCCCTGCCGCACGAGGCAGGTCACCGCGAAATCCTGTCGCCCTGACTGTCGCGACGGGAGCAGTGACTGCCGCGACGGGAGCCCTGACCGTTCCGGCGGTCAGGAGAGGGAAAGCGGACGCGACGTTCATCCCGCATTTCGCGAAAAAAGCGTAACTTTGCCTGTCCGAACGCAACGAATGATGAATCACTCTACGCTCCATTTCCGCCCGGCCACCGAGGTCGCCCCCGAGGCGGTGCGTGGCTTGCTGCGCGACACGTGCTACCAAGGATGCGACCTCAACATCATGAACCTGGCCGGATGGAGTTTCCACTTCGGCACGGAGCTCTCGCTCGATGCCGGACGGCTGGTAGGGCGCTTCCGGTTTGCAGGGCGCACGGCCTACATGGCTGCCGTCACCGACGGCTCGTGGCGCGAGACGCTCGACCTCATCGCGGCCGACGCCGACCGGCTGGGCGCCCCCTTGCTGCTGACGGGGGTGTGCCGCCATGTCGTGCCCCACATCGAGGCGGCCCATCCCGGGCGCTTCCGCTTCACGCCGGTGCGCAACCTGTTTGACTACGTCTACCGCCGCGAGGACCTCGCCACGCTCGCCGGCAAGAAGCTCCAACCCAAGCGCAACCACGCCAACCGCTTTGCCCGCCTCTATCCCGGCTACGTCTTCGCCCCGATGACGGCCGCCGACGCGCCCGACTGCCTCGCGCTGGCCGAGCAATGGGCGGCGCGCCACGGCGCGGAGGCCGACGGGGCCTCGGCCGGGGGCGAGCGCGACGCCATCCGCTACGTCCTCAGCCACTGGGACCGCCTCGGCGCCCTCGGCGGCACGCTGCGCGTCGACGGCCGCCTCGTGGCCTTCACCTATGGCGGGGCGGTCAACGGCACGACGTTCGACGTCTGTGTCGAAAAGGCCGACACCGACTACGACGGCGCCTATGCCGTCATCAACCGCGACTTCGCGCGCAGCCTGCCGGAGCAATTCGCCTTTGTCAACCGCGAGGAAGACCTCGGCATCGAAGGCTTGCGCCGCGCCAAACTTTCGTATCATCCCCACGTCCTGCTCGAAAAGTGTGCAGTGACCCTTCTCTCATCACCCGAACCATGCCTTACTTGAACAACGAAGAAGTGCGCAGCCAGACGCGGGAGCTCTGGCGCACCTGTTTCGGCGACCCCGAACCTTTCCTCGACCTTTACTTCACCCGCAAATATACGCCCGCGTCGAACGTCTGCATCATCCACGAGCGCCAGGTGGTCGCTGCCTTGCAGGCCTTCCTCTACCCGATGAGCTTCTACGGCACTGTGGTGCGCGTGGGCTACCTCTCGGGCGTGGCCACGCACCCCGACCACCGCGGCAAGGGGCTGGCCAGCCGCATCATCGACGAAGCCCACCGCCGCCTGGCCAAGGCCGGGGCGCTGATGAGCTTTGTCATCCCGGCGGGCGAGGATCTCTTCGGCTTCTATGAGCGCCACGGGGGCTACCAGACGGCCGTCTACCGCGCCGAGGTCGACGTGACGGACAGCCTCGACGACGTGCCGCCGCAGTTCGAGGTGGAAGAGCCTGAGGAGGAGGCACAGGAGATCTACACCTGCTACCGCAACATCCGCCGGCGCACCGACCTGGCCCTCTGTCACGACCGGGCGTCGTTCTTCACGGCCGTGGCGGCCTGGCGGCAGGAGGGGCACGTGTTCTGCACCGTGCGCCGCGGCGGACAGCTGGCGGGCCTCTGCTTCGCACGCCGCCGCGACGAGGGGCAATGTGAGGTGGCCGAGGCGCTGGCACGCACCGACGAAGCCCTCGACGCCATGATCCACTACGCCCGCCGCCGGCTGGGCACCAGCCGCGCCACGATGCGCGTGGGCGCAAGCGGCAACCTGCCCGGTGCCCAGCCCTATGCCATGGCCCGCGTGCTCGACGCGCCGCGCTTCCTGCGCCTCGTGCAGCAAGCCCAGCCCGGCCTGACCCTCGACGTCGGCATCGGGGGCGACTGGGTGCTCCCGGCGAACAACGCCTTCTACCACCTCGAGGGCGGCCGCCTCAGCCTGACGGGCCAGATGCCCCCCACGCTGACCACCCCCGGCGGGCTGGCCCGCATGTTCCTGGCTGGGCAGCCCGTGCAGCTCAAACTGATGATGGACGAGTGAGGGCGGGCGCACCGCCTGAACCGGTGCGCCGTCGCAGCCGTGCGGTGTGTGCTCCCTGCCGGCAATGGGCGTTCTGAAAAGCATCCATTGCCGGCAGGGCATGTCTGCGCGATGTAAGCGACCGTCCACGCCTCATAAGACGGTGCCCTGCGTTTTGCGACGGACAGTGCGCGCGAAAATCCTGCGGCTTTTCGCGCGCTTTCCGCTCGTTTGCACCACTTTGCTTCGCCAAGACAGGCGGCACTCGGGCAAGCGCCTGCGAAAATCCTGCGGCTTTTCGCGCGCTTTCCGCTCGTTTGCACTATCTTTGCCCATACATAGACAAAAGAGCGGCGCCGTCGCTACCACTGCCACAGTCCTTATGAAAAAAAAGAAAACCCTCCGCAAGATATTCCTGACCCTCGGCCTCGTCGTGGCGACTCCCATCGTGCTGTTCCTCATCCTGGCCATACTGGTCTACATACCACCCGTACAGCGCTTCGTGGTCCGCGAAGCCACGTCCGTCCTCTCCGACGCCACGGGGATGCGTGTCCACATCGGGCGTGTCCGTCTGGCTTTCCCGCTCGACCTGGCCCTCGGCGACATGCAGGCCATACGCGGCCGCGACACCCTTGTCGACGCACGCGCACTGCGAGTTGGCGTGCGACTCTGGCCTCTGGTCCACGGCCGCGCCGAGGTGAACATCGTCAGCCTTGTCGACGCACGCCTCAACACGCTCGACCTCATCCCCGACGTGCAGGTCAGCGGGCGCGTCGGCCTGCTGAGTGCCGCCCTGCCGGGAGGCGTCGACCTGAACGAGGAACGCGTGCTCGTCGACCGCATCCTGCTCAAAAACACCACCCTCCTCGTCGCCCTGAACGACACGGCCAGCGAGGACACCACACCGACAGCACCCAGCCGGTGGGACATCCACCTGCGCCGTGCCGACATCATGAACACCAGCCTCGCTCTGCGGATGCCGGGCGACTCCATGCGCGTCGGCGCCCGCCTCGGACGCGCCACGGTGCGCCACGGCCGCTTCGACACGGGGCGCTCGCACTATGCCGTCGGCCTCTTGGCGCTCGACCGCTCGGCGGCCACCTACGACGTACCGCAAGCCATGCGCCTCGCCTCCGGAATCGACCCGAACCACATCGCCGTCGAGCGGCTCACGCTGCGCGTCGACTCCATCGACTACGACTCTGCCGGGCGGCTCAACCTGAACCTGCGGCGCCTGGCTTTCGACGAGCGCAGCGGCCTGAGCGTGGCCCAACTCTACGGCCGTGTACGTCTCGACACAGCATCCATCGCCCTGCCCTCGCTGACGATGCAGACAGCCCACTCGCGGCTGACGGCCCGCGTGGCCCTTGACTGGGCCGCACTCACCGCCGGACGGGGCGGCGAGCTCAAAGCCCTTGTCGATGCACGTCTGGGACGCGGCGACGTCCTCATCTTGGCGGGCGAGGCGCTCCCGGCCGACCTGCGTCCGCTCATCCCCGACGAAGCCGCACGCCTCACCCTCTCGGCCGCGGGCAACATGGACAGCCTCCGCCTCAACCGCCTCGAC
>DVNY01000165.1 GCA_018714085.1 Candidatus Caccomonas pullistercoris | reverse complement strand
CGCCTCCGGCCACGATGAGGTCGAAGCGCTTCGGCCCGGCTGTTGTCACGGTCTCGGCTCCGAAAGCGCTTTCGAGCTTTCCGAGCAGGTCGCCCAGCGCTCCCCGCCCGATGTGGAGCGCCTGTCCGTCTGTCGTGACGGTCGGTACGGCCTGTATGCCGAGATGCTCTGTCTCTTCGGGCCAGAGGGCGCCGTCGGCTATGTCGTGCGTGACGCCGGGATGGTAGAGGGCGATGAGGTTAAGTGCCTGCACCACGTCAGGGCAGTTCGTGCAGGAGAGTGAGACGTAGGTGACCAGATGGATGGGGCCGTGGAGGGCGCGGATGCGGGCGGCTGTGGCGGCGTCGGGCAGGTTCTTCCCTTTCCCGTCGGCATTGAGCAGGGCCAGCAGCAGCGAACTGAATTCGTGGCCGCCCGGCACGGCGCGGAAGCGGATGCCTGTCGGGTGGCCGTCGCAGAGCAGGTCGAGTGTCAGGCCGTCGCCGTCGAGCGTTTCGGCGTCGATGTGGTCCGACGTGGCAGCCACGGCACGCACCAGGTCGAAGAGCTCGTCGCGTAGATGGTGGCCGGGCGCCGCCGAGGCGCGCAGGGTGTGGTGCCGTTCGAGCGGGGCGAGGATGCCACGGAGTTGTTCGGAGAGTGCAGTGTCTATGAGCATGGGGTTTGAGATTGCCCGGCCCTCCCGCGAGGCTGGCTCAGGGGAGGGCCGGAGGGTGTGACATGGAGGTGTGGGGCTGTGGCGGGATGCCATAGCGGTGAGCGTGAGGCGTGCCGCCGTCTGTCGCGTTCGCTTAAATCTTTCCGACGAGGTCGATGCTGGGTTTCAGTGTGGCCGCGCCTTGTTTCCATTTCGCAGGGCAGACCTCGCCGTCGTGCGTGGCGACGAATTGGGCCGCCTCGACCTTGCGCAGCAGTTCGTCGGCGTTGCGGCCGATGGCGTTGTCCTGAATTTCGGCCAGCTTTATCTGGCCCTCGGGATTGACGACGAAGGTGCCGCGATAGGCCTGCCATTCCTCTTCGTTGAGCACACCGAGTGCGCGGGCAAAGGCGCCGGTGTGGTCAGCCAGCATGGGATACTTGATTTTCTTGATGGTGTCCGAGGCATCGTGCCAGGCCTTGTGCGTGAAGTGGGTGTCCGTGCTGACGGAGAAGACCTCCACGCCCATTTTCTGGAATTGTCCGTATTTTTCGGCCACGTCTTCCAGTTCTGTCGGGCATACGAACGTGAAGTCCGCAGGGTAGAACACGAAGATGGCCCATTTGCCTTGGATGTCGGCGTTGCTGAAATTCTTGAACTCGCCGTCGACGAAGGCGGGCAGGTTGAACTCGGGGAGTTGGCTGTTGATGATGGTCTGCATGTCAGAGAGTGTGTTAGGATTAATAATTGTATTGATTGTAATTCTGATGCAAATATAAGATTAAACTAAATCACTGCCAAATCTTCCAGTCACTAATTTTGTCGAGTTTAGCTTTATTAAGGAAATGACGGCCACAGCGAGGTGTTCTTTTGTGTCTTATATTATATAATGTGTGTGGAGTGCGAGGAACATGTTGTGGCGTGAGGTGAAACACGGTTGCAGAGACAGAAAATCCTGCCGCACTGACAAGATTTTCTGTCGCTGCGATAGGAAAGCCTACGTCTTGGGGGCCGATGTTTGCGAGGTCTGCCGCGTCGTGGGGACGATGCTGCGGGCCGGAGGGCAGTGCAGTGCAGCCATCGGCCCGGTGCGGCGGTGTCCGTTTCGCCGTTCCGTCAGCGGGCCTCACCCGCATTGGTCCTGTGTCGCGGTCTGTGGGTATGACGAGGTTGCGTGGAGCACGTTCGGAAAATTTTGCTTACTTTTGCCGCCAAGAACAAAAGAATTATGGCATCACGACCTAAAATGACAGGACTGGCTGGGGCGAAAGGCTGGCTCTGCGGGCTCGGCGCCGCCCTCTTCTATGGTTTTATCCCCTTCTTTACCCTGCCTTTGAAGGCAGCCGGAGTGGGCAATCCGAGCATCCTGTTCTACCGTTTCTTTACTGCTGCTGTCGTGCTGGCCTGCGTGATGAAGGCGCGCGGCGTCAGTTTCCGCGTGACGCGCGGCGAGATGGTCACCCTCCTCTACCTGGCCTTCATCTCAGACGGTTCGGCGCTTTTCCTGCTCGACAGTTACACCTACATGCCCACGGGTGTGGCCACGACGCTTCACTTCCTCTATCCCGTCATCACGACGCTCATCATGATTGTCTTCTATCACGAAGCGCGCCGTGCTACGACTTTCCTCGCCGTCGCCATGGCCGTGGGAGGCGTAGCCGTGCTCTCGTGGCAAGACGGGGCGATGCTCAGCGTGAAAGGGGTGATCATCGCCGTCATCTCGGCCGTCTGCTACGCCCTCTACCTCATCCGCGTCAACCGCTCGCGGGCGCAGAAGATGGAGGGGCTCAAAGTGGTGTTCTACGTCATGGCGGTCGGTTCGATGATCTTCCTGGCCGACGCGCTCCGGCAGGACGCCCTGCAACCCATCCCCGACCTGGGCTCGGCGGCCCACGTCCTGGCCCTGGCCGTCGTCTGCACGGTGGTGACCAACCTGCTGCTCGTGGTGTCGGTCAAGCGCATCGGCTCGACCCTCACGT
>DVNY01000164.1 GCA_018714085.1 Candidatus Caccomonas pullistercoris | reverse complement strand
GGTGAATCGCCGCCACGACGTCGGGGCGCGTCAGGGTGAGCAGCTCATTGTTGCCCCGTTGCGGCGCGGCCAGAGCGCCAAAGCGGCCGCCGCGATAGTCGGCCTCGCCGAGGCCGTAGCGCTGGATCATCGTCCCCATGGCGCCGTCAAGCACAAGTATGCGCCCGCGCGCCGCGTCGTAAAGGCTGCCTGCGCAGCCGCCTGCCTCATTTCCCATCGCCATTTCCTTTTTTTTCGTTTCCGCTTCGCTTTAATGTCGTTTCATGGCGCGGTCCATCTCGCGCCGGTCGTCTTTCTCGCGCAGGCTCTGCCGTTTGTCATACTCCTTCTTGCCTCGGCAGAGGCCCACCTGCATCTTGACCCTCCCCCTCTCGTCGATAAAGAGTTTCAGCGGCACGAGCGTGAAGCCCGGCGCCGCCGCGTCGGCCTCGAGCTGGCGGATTTCCTTCTTCTGGAGCAGGAGCTTGCGGTCGCGCCTCACGGCGTGCCCGCCCCACGAGCTGAGGGCATACTCGGCCACATACATATTTTTCACCCAGACCTCGCCGTCGTGGATGTAACAGAACGTGTCGACAAGGCTGGCCCTGCCGGCGCGGATGCTCTTGACCTCCGTGCCCGTCAGGACGACGCCCGCCACGCAGCGGCGGACGACCAGGTAGTCAAACTCGGCACGGCGGTTCTTGATCTGCACCCTTGCGGGCTTCATCGTCTTTGCCATGGATTCGGTTTTTTTTCGGTTGTTTGATGATTTGAGCGGAGCCCCCCTTTTTTTTGAAAAGCCCTGCGGCGCCGGGGGAGGCTCAATCCGCGATGGTCACGAAGTCGGCGGCGTGCGCCTCGACATAGCGCGCCACGCCGAGCGTGAATTCCTCCTCGCGCTCCACGAAGCAGTCGTCGAGGGCGTCGAAGGCGGGGAAACGCTCATAGAGGGCCATGAACTCCTCGTCCGTGCAGGGGCGCTCCAACTCGTCGCCATGGCGCAGCCAGAGGCGGCGCATCCTGTTCACGAGGGCGGCCAGGTCCGCCAGCCCCCACCCCCGCACGGCTCGCGCAAAGGGGTTGCGGAAGAAGAGGTCGGCCCAGCCGTTGTGGATGAGCTGCACGCAGCCGCCCTCCATCATCTCGCCGCGCAGGATGTCGTAGGCCCAGAGTGTCAGCTGCTGGGCTGAGAGGCGGGCGAAGGCGGCGGCGTCCATGCGCCCGCCCGCGGCCCGGGCCGTGCGCTCCGCCACAAGGCGCACCAGGGCGTCGGGGCCCGCGGCGGCGGCGCGCTGCAGTTCGGCCCGCGTCGCGCAGGGGGCGTGGTGGATGTCCGTAAGCTGTTCCATTCTCTTTTTCTTTCAGTTTTGCGACCGCAAAGATAGTGCAAACAAGCGGAACGCAGGCCCAAAAGCCACATGTTTTTCAAGAAGCGACACCCCCAAAGACGGCCTCAGCTCCCTCCTCGGTTTATTAAAAAAATAAGTAGTCACCCGCGCCACCCGCAACGGAGAGAGAGGAGAACGGAAAAAGACGCAAGCCTGCATAAAAAAGGGATGGAAGCTACACGGCGACTTGGAAAAACAGTCAGAGCGACAGTTTTTTCAGCCAGCCACCCAGAAAAATCAGTCAGCCGTCCGGCGAGCAAAAATGCACCGCTCTCCCCTTTGTGTGGCGCATGGATGATGTGAATTAATCGGAAAAAGCGGGGGCTGGGGCGCGTAATCCGGAATAAATGCGTAAGTTTGCAGACGGGTCGGGGGCCTGCATGGGCCCGGGGCCGCCCGAATGTGTTTGTGAGTCGCTATCCGATATGAGAAAAAAGTTTGTCTGCTTCCTCTGGGCTTGCTTTGTGCTGGCAGCGTGCGCGGCGGGGGCGTTCTTCGCGGCCATCGCGCGGGGCTGGATCGGCTATGTGCCGCCGCTCTCCGAGCTGCAGACGCCCATCAGCCGCTTTGCCTCGCAGGTGGTCTCGGCCGACGGGGTGCTGCTGGGCACGTGGTCGCGCAGCGAGAACCGCATCTTCGTGGACTATGACGAGATATCGCCACACGTCTTCCGCGCCCTTGTGGCCACGGAGGACGTGCGTTTCTTCCGCCATTCGGGCATCGACGCCCGCGCCCTGGGGCGCGCCGTGGTGAAGCGGGGCCTCTTCGGCGACAAGGGGGCCGGCGGCGGCAGCACCATCACCCAGCAGCTGGCCAAACAGCTCTATTCCTCGACTGCCGCGAGCCCGGCGGAACGCCTCCTCCAAAAACCCATCGAGTGGGTCATCGCAGTCGAGCTCGAACGGCAATACACAAAGGAGGAGATCCTGACGCTCTACCTGAACTACTTCGACTTCCTGCACGGCGCCGTCGGCATCAAGACGGCGGCGGCCACCTATTTCGGCAAGCTGCCGCGCGACCTCTCGCTGAACGAGGCGGCCACGCTGGTGGGCATGTGCAAGAACCCGTCCTTCTTCAACCCCGTGCGTTTCCCTGAGCGCTGCCGCCAGCGGCGCAACGTGGTGCTGGGCCAGATGGCGAAGGCGGGCTTCCTCACCGAGGCCGAACGCCAGGCGCTGAGCACGGAGCCCCTGACGCTCAACTTCCACCGCGCCGACCACAAGGAGGGCAGCGCCACCTATCTGCGCGAGATGCTGCGCCGCGTGCTGATGGCGCGCCGCCCGCAGCGGGAGGACTACCACGAATGGCAGGCCGGGCAGTTCTACGAAGACTCCGTGGCCTGGGAGCGCGACCCGCTCTATGGGTGGTGCAACAAGAACTTCAAACGCGACGGCAGCCCCTACAACATCTACACCGACGGACTGAAAATCCGCACCACGGTCGACTCGCGCATGCAGCGCTACGCCGAGGAGTCGGTGCGCGGCCATGTGGCCTTCTACCTGCAACCCCTCTTCGAGCGGCAACGGCGCGGCTCGGCCACGTTCCCCTTCACCGACGCCCTGACGCCCGCCCAGGTGGCCGCCATCATGGACAAGGCCATGCGGCTGAGCGACCGATACCGCGCCATGAAGGCCGCCGGAGCCGGCGAGGCGGAAATTCGCCAGGCTTTCGACACCCCCACGGCGATGACGGTCTACTCTTATCACGGCGACGTCGACACCGTGATGACGCCGATGGATTCGATCCGCTACTACAAGTCGTTCCTGCGCGCGGCGTTCTTCTCGATGGATCCCGCCAACGGCCACGTCAAGGCCTATGTCGGCGGGCTGGACTACACGCACTTCCAGTATGACATGTGCACCTCGGGGCGCCGCCAGGTGGGCTCAACCATCAAGCCCTTCCTCTATGCCTTGGCCATGCAGGACGGCCTGACGCCCTGCGACGAGCTGATGAACGCGCAGCGCACCTACTACGTGGCGGGACGCCCTTGGACCCCGCGCAATTCGGGCCACGCGCGCTACGGTGAGATGGTGACACTCAAATGGGGGCTCTCGCGGTCGAACAACTGGATCTCGGCCGCCCTGATGCAAGCCATCGACCCCACGGGGCAACGCCTAGCCGCCCTGCTGCACGAGTTCGGCGTGATGAACCGCGACATCCACCCCTCAATGGCGCTCTGCCTGGGGCCGTGCGACATCTCGGTCGCCGAGATGGCCTCGGCCTACACGGCCTTCGTCAACCGCGGTATCCGCTGTGCGCCCCTCTTCGTCACACGCATCGAGGACCGCGAGGGCAACGTGCTGGCTGAATTTCAGCCCCGCATGAACGAGGTGATCAGTGAGGAGAGCTCATACAAGATGATCGACATGTTGCGCGCCGTCGTCGACGGGGGGACTGCGGGACGCCTGCGGTTCAAATACCACCTCGACGCCCCGATGGGCGGAAAGACGGGAACCACGAACCGCAACTCCGACGGTTGGTTCGTCGGCTTCACCCCGCGGCTGGTGAGCGCATGCTGGGTGGGCGGCGAGGACCGCGACATCCATTTCAACAGCATGGCCATCGGTCAGGGCGCCTCGTCTGCCCTGCCCATTTGGGCTTACTACATGACGAAGGTCTACCGCGACAAGTCGCTGGGCTACCGGAAGGACGAGGCGTTCAACATCCCCTCAGGCTTCGACCCCTGCGCCTCGGCCGCTCCGCCCGGGGCGCTGCCCGACTCCACGGCCACAGCGCCGCCCGCCGCCAGCCCCCCCGGCGTGGACGGCATCTTCGACTGACCCCGGCTCGCGGCCACGCCCCCCCACACACGTGCAGCCTCAGCCAACCGGCAGCACTGCGCAACTGTAAAAGTATAAAAACACATAACGTAACTGAACATGAAATTCATCGCCATCATACCCGCACGTTACGCCTCAACGCGCTTCCCCGGCAAGCCGCTGGCCATGCTGGGCGGGAAACCCATCATCCAAAGGGTCTGCGAACAGGCCCGCACCGTGTTCGACCGCGTCATCGTGGCCACCGACGACGCCCGCATCGCCGACTGTGTCGCCGGCTTCGGGGGTGAGGCCGTCATGACGCGCCCCGACCATCGCAGCGGTACAGACCGCTGCTTCGAAGCCTACGAGAAGGCAGGCAGGCCCTGCGACGTTGTCGTCAACGTACAGGGCGACGAACCTTTCATCGCCCCGCAGCAGCTTGAAGCAGTCTGCCGCTGCTTCGACGACCCGGCCACAGACATCGCCACGCTGGTAATGCCTTTCGCTCCCACGGCCTCGTGGGACGAAATCGCCAACCCCAACAGCCCCAAAGTCGTCGTCGGACAGCGTGGCCGGGCGCTCTATTTCAGCCGCTCAGTCGTCCCCTACGTCCGCGGCACCGAGCCCACGGAATGGCCCCGGCGTCACACGTTTTTCAAGCACATCGGGCTTTACGCTTATCGTTCCGAAGTGCTCAGGCGACTCACGGCGCTTCCACCCTCACCCCTCGAAATGGCAGAATCGCTCGAACAGCTGCGCTGGCTCGAGGCCGGATATACCATTACGACGGCCGTGACGCACACGGCGACCATCGGCATCGACACGCCAGCCGACTTGGAGCGCGCCACGCAATTCCTCGCAAAACATCCCTGACATCACAGCACACTCACTGTTTATCCCACCCAATAAAGAAATGACCAGCAAATCCATAATCACCGCCCTGGCCGCAGCGCTCCTGATGAGCCTGCCGGCATCAGGCCAGAAAATGAAAATCGGAAGCTACACGTTCAAGGACGGAGCCGTCTACAGCGGCGAGCTCGTGTCGGGCAGGCCCAGTGGCAAGGGGCGCACCGTCTTCAAGAACGGCGACACGTATGACGGCGAGTATGTCAAAGGCAAACGCCAAGGCTACGGCATCTACACGTTCACCGACGGCGAGCGCTATGAAGGACAGTGGTTCCAAGACCACCAACACGGGAAAGGCACGTTTTACTTCCGCAACAACAACCGGTATGAAGGCCTATGGTTCCGCGACTACCAGCACGGCATGGGCACGATGTACTACTACAACGGCGACATCTACAAAGGCGAGTGGGAAGACGACATGCGCGACGGGCAAGGCACATACACCTACGCCGGAGGAGCTTATTACAAAGGCGAATGGCAGAACGACCAGAAAAGCGGGCAAGGCGTGTTTGACTGGAACGACGGATCGTATTACGACGGCCAATGGGCCAACAACCAGCGTAACGGACAAGGAACGTTCAAATATGCCGACGGCGACACTTACACCGGGCAGTGGAAAGACGACATCCAGCATGGCCGGGGCATCTACAAGTTCCGCAACGGCGACGTCTATGAAGGCGACTACGTCCAAGGGGAACGCACCGGCGAAGGCATTTTCACCTTCGCCAACGGCGACACCTACGTAGGACACTTCCTCAACGGTGAACAAGATGGCGAGGGCACTTTCACGTGGAAAGCAGGCGCCACATACAAAGGCCAATGGCGTAACAACAACCGCAATGGCCGCGGCACATACCGCTGGAAGAACGGCGACACCTATACCGGAGACTGGAAAGACAACCAGATGGACGGCGAGGGTATCTTGCGCCTGGCCAGTGGCGAGAAAGTCAAAGGGACGTTCAGCCAAGGCAAGAAAAACGGGAAATTCATCGAAGTCCGCAAAGACGGCTCGCGCTTTGAGGGGTACTATAAAAACGGTGAAAAAGACGGGCCATTCGTCGAACGCGACGCCAACGGCAACGTCACCCGTAAGGGCACCTATAAAAACGGGCGAGCCTCGCAAGAATAAAAGCACACACATGCACCTTATAATCTAATCAAAGCTTATGGCACGCAAAACAACCGCACCGAAACCGAAACTGCTCAAACTGGTCAAAAACGACCCGTGGCTACTCCCCTTCAACGACGCCATCGAAGGACGGCACAACCACGCGCTGGCCAAGATCGATGAGCTCACGCGAGGCACCGGCTCGCTCTCAGGCTTTGCCGACGGCCACCTCTATTTTGGCCTGCACCGCGAAGGCACAAAGTGGGTGTTCCGCGAGTGGGCCCCCAACGCCACGGACATTTATCTCATCGGCGACTTCAACGAATGGAAAGAAAGCGAGAAATTCCGCTTGAAACGCATTAAAGGCACAGGCAATTGGGAGCTCAAACTACCCGGCTCCGCACTCAAACACGGCGACCTGTATAAGATGAAGGTCTACTGGGACGGGGGCGAGGGTGAACGCATCCCGGCATGGTGCCGCCGCGTCGTACAGGACGAGACGACCAAGATTTTCAGCGCCCAAGTATGGGCGCCCGAACACCCTTACGTGTTCAAGAAAAAAACATTCCGTCCCAAGCGCACGCCACTGCTCATCTACGAATGCCACGTGGGCATGGCGCAGGACGCTGAAAAGGTTGGCTCATACGACGAATTCCGCACAGAGATACTTCCACGCGTCGTTAAGGACGGCTACAACTGTCTGCAAATCATGGCCATACAGGAGCATCCCTATTACGGGAGCTTCGGTTACCACGTGTCGAGCTTCTTTGCGCCGTCCAGCCGGTTCGGCACGCCTGACGAACTCAAACATCTCATCGACGAGGCGCACCAGAACGGTCTGGCCGTCATCATGGACTTGGTGCAGAGCCACGCCGTCAAGAACGAGGTGGAGGGCTTAGGCAACCTCGCAGGCGACCCCTGCCAGTTCTTCTACACCGGAGCGCGCCGCGAACACCCTGCGTGGGACAGCCTCTGCTTCGACTACGGGAAAAACGAAGTCATCCATTTCCTCCTCTCCAACTGCAAGTATTGGCTCGAAGAGTTCCACTTCGACGGCTTCCGCTTCGACGGCGTCACCTCTATGCTCTATTACAGCCACGGACTAGGCGAGGCATTCTGCCAGTACGGCGACTACTACAACGGCCACCAAGACGACAACGCCATCTGCTACCTCACACTGGCCAACCAGCTCATCCACGAGGTCAACCCGCAGGCCATCACCATCGCCGAGGAAGTCTCGGGCATGCCAGGCCTGGCCGCACCGTTCAAAGACGGCGGCTACGGCTTTGACTACCGCATGGCCATGAACATCCCCGATTTCTGGATCAAAGTCATCAAGGAACGCCGCGACGAGGACTGGAAACCAAGCAGCCTATTCTGGGAGGTGACGAACCGCCGTGCCGATGAACACAACATCTCTTACTGCGAAAGCCACGACCAAGCCCTTGTCGGCGACAAGACCATCATCTTCCGCCTCATCGACGCCGACATGTACTGGCACTTCCGAATCGGCGACGAAAACGAGACCGCCCGCCGCGGCATCGCCCTGCACAAGATGATCCGCCTGCTCACGGCCTCGACCATCAACGGCGGCTACCTCAACTTCATGGGCAACGAGTTCGGCCATCCAGAGTGGATCGACTTTCCGCGTGAGGGCAATGGATGGAGCTACAAGTATGCCCGGCGCCAGTGGCACCTTGTCGATGACCCCACCCTATGCTACCATTTTCTCGGCGACTTCGACCGCGCCATGCTCACAGTGCTCAAAGAAATCCGGCAGTTCCCCAAGTGTCCTGTCGTCGAAATATGGCATAACGACGGCGACCAAATTCTGGCTTACAGCCGTGGCAACTTCGTCTTCGTCTTCAATTTCAGCCCCAACCGCAGTTTCACAGACTACGGTTTCATGGTACCGGAGGGTGCGTACGACGTCGTGCTCAACACCGATGCGCCCGAGTTCGGCGGCAACGGACTGGCTGACGACACCGTGCGCCACCTCACCAACTTCGACCCCTTGCTCAAACGCGACGGGAAAGGATGGCTGAAACTTTACATCCCCGCCCGCTCCGCCGTAGTGCTGAAACGAGCCGAAGAGTAAACCGCCATGCTGTCTCCAAGAATATCAGGAAACACGTTCCGCTCCGGAAAAACAAAGCGAAGCCGCTTGCTTGTGCAAGCGTGCTTCGCCTTGTTCGCTTTTCTTTATCTCTACGTCATGCAGGGCGAATACGTAAGTTGGAGCCTGAGCGCCCTCACTTCCGGACAAAGCCACCATGCCCCCCTGCTCTACGCCTTAATAGGCTCCATCCTATGTGGACTCTTGCAATGCGGCACAAGCCGCCTGCTCCCGGGGCTTCCAGACCAAGCCTATGCACTCACCGCACTACCCAGCGCAGTGATACTCGTCCTGCTGACGGCCTACCCGGACTACTCCGCAGCTCTCATTGCCTCAGTCGCCGCACTCATGGCCGGAGGCGTCGTTGCCAAGCTCGCCCTCCGTCATGGCCGCAAACACATGTCCGCCGTGAACATCTGCACTTGGAACACGCTCATTCTCTTTGCACTCTTCCTCTTTGTCGGATTGGCGGGAAACACACACGATGTTCTCCACTACGAGCTCCGCACAGCCCGCCTCTTGGTCGACAACAAGCCAGCCGAAGCCGCAAGAGTGGGAAGCAAGTCCCTTGCCACCTCGCCACAGCTCACCGCATTGCGCGCCCTCGCTCTCTCAAAAGAAGGGAAACTCCCTGAAAACCTCTTCCGTTACGCACTCAGTCCTGGCGGTTGCCGCAACTTGCTCCTCACCCCCACCGACGCTGCCCGGCTGGGCCTGCCCCAAGCATCGCCCGGCGCCCTGATGAACTGTCCGGCTTTCTGGGGAGGCAATGCGCGTCAATACTTCGACGGCCCAGTGCGACGGGCGGCAATGCGCCCGGACCGCACTGCCCAAGATTATCGCCTCTGTGCCCTGCTGCTCGACAAAGACATAGACCGTTTCGCAAGCGAACTGCGCAACTATTATGAGCTCGACAGTCTCGCCACGCCGCTCCCGACGGCCTATCGCGAAGCCCTCATACTCTATCGCCAATTGCGAACACGGCCGCTCTACCTCTACGACGACAATGCAGTCCAAGCCAATTTCAACGACTTCGAGACCATACGCCGTGCCCCCGGAAACCGGATTGAAAACGAGAACCGCGCACGCCGCGAATATGGACACACCTACTGGTGGTACTACTTCTACGGCTGAGCCACTGCACAACGTCACTCCCCCGTCCCATGCCAGCATCCCGAACAACGGACAAAGCGGCAGAAAGAACAATCCGGCTGACAAGTCTTACAATCCAGTAGGACGCATTGTCCGTCGCAACCATCCGTCCACAGCGGGAACAACATGAGAAAACACCACAAACAACAACTATCCCCACACCCCTGACAACTATGAGAAAACACATCTTCGCGAGCTTGTTTGCGCTGACACCGCTTGCCGTCAGCGCACAAACATTCACAGAGTGGCACGACCCAACGGTCAATGCCGTCAACCGCGCCTCCATGCACGCTGACTTCTTCGGCTATGAGTCCTCGGAAGCAGCACATCAGGGAATAAAAGAAAATTCCGAACGCTACCTCTCGCTGAACGGCTATTGGCGCTTTTTCTGGGTACGCCATGCCGACGCCAGACCCACTGGTTTTTGGGAAACCGATTTCGACGACCGCGGCTGGGATTCCATCCCCGTGCCCGGCGTCTGGGAACTACATGGCTACGGCGACCCCATTTATGTGAACACCGGCTATGCCTGGCGCGAACAGTTCCACAACAATCCCCCCGAAGTGCCCACACGCGAGAACCACATCGGTTCATACCGCCGGACGGTACATGTCCCGGCCTTGTGGAAGGACAAGAAAATCATCGCCCACTTCGGTTCGGTCACGTCGAACCTCTACCTTTGGGTCAACGGCCGTTTCGTCGGATACAGCGAGGACAGCAAACTCGAGGCTGAGTTCGACCTGACCCCCTATGTCAAGGCCGGCAGCGACAATGTCATTGCCTTCCAAGTCTTCCGCTGGTGCGACGGTACCTATCTCGAAGACCAGGATTTCTTCCGGTTCAGCGGCGTAGGGCGCGACTGCTACCTTTATGCCCGCGAGACGACCCATCTGTCCGACCTTCGCGTGACGCCGGACCTCGACGCCGGATATCGCAACGGCCGGCTTGACGTGTCGCTCAACATGGAGGGCCGGGCCGACGTCGAACTCGCCCTCACAGACGCCGACGGGCAAACCGTCGCAACGCAGACGCTTCGCGCATCTGGCAAGGCACAGGCCACATTCGACATCACCTCCCCCCCACCAATGGACAGCCGAGACACCTTATCTCTACACCCTGACCGCCAACGTACATAAGGACGGGAAACTGCTCGAAAGTGTCCCCGTGAAAGTGGGATTCCGCAAGGTTGAAATCAAAAACGGCCAACTGCTCGTCAACGGGAAACCCGTGCTCTTCAAAGGCGTCAACCGCCACGAGATGGATCCCGACGGCGGTTACGTCGTCTCGCGCCAGCGCATGGAACAGGACGTCCGGATCATGAAGGCCCACAACATCAACGCGGTGCGCACCTGCCATTATCCCGACGACAGCTATTGGTATGACCTCTGCGACCGCTACGGGCTCTACGTAGTTGCCGAAGCCAACCTCGAAAGCCACGGCATGGGCTACGGCAAAGCCACACTGGCCCGGCGCGACGATTACCGCAAAGCCCACTTAGAGCGCAACGAGCGCAACGTACAGCGCAACTTCAACCACCCAAGCGTCATTGTCTGGAGCCTGGGCAACGAAGCCGGCTACGGAACCAACTTTGAAGCCGCCTATGACTGGGTGAAGGCCGAAGACGCCAGCCGCCCCGTGCAGTACGAACAAGCTGGCTATAAGGGAAAGACCGACATCTATTGTCCGATGTACTATCCCTACGACGCCTGTCAGCGCTATGCCTCAGAACCTTCGTCCGCCAAACCGCTCATCCTCTGCGAATACGCCCATGCGATGGGAAACTCAGAAGGCGGATTCAAAGAATACTGGGACCTTGTCCGGAAATACCCGAAGTTCCAAGGCGGATTCATCTGGGACTTCGTGGACCAAGCCATACGGTGGACAGGAAAGACCGGTGCACCGATCTTTGCCTACGGAGGCGACTTCAACCGTTTCGACGCCAGCGACAATAACTTCAACAACAACGGCCTGATCAGCCCGGACCGCCGTCCGAACCCACACATGGCCGAGGTGGCCTATTTCTATCAAGACATCTGGACCACGTGGGGCGACAGCACGCAAGGTGAAATCTGCATCCGCAACGAGCAGTTCTTCCGCGACCTCTCGGCCTTCTGCCTCGAATGGACGTTGCTCCACAACGGCGAAGCCGTGCGCCGGGGCACGGTGGATCACCTCGACGTGGCGCCGGGAGCGACCGGCCGACTGAAACTCGACCTTGGCCCGACGGACAAAGAAGGAGAATGGCTGCTCGACGTGGCCTACCGCTCAAAGACGCAGATGGGCCTTCTTGCCGCCGGACACAAGGCGGCGCATGACCAACTCGTCGTCAAGCCCTATGCAGCCCCGGCCCTCACCCTGCCCGAAAGCGCTCATGGGAACATCGTGCTCCCCACCCCGGACGTAGTGCAGACTGACCGCAACTACCTCATCGTCGAAGGCAACGGATTCCGCCTCGAATTCAACCGTCACAATGGCCGCCTCGTGCGTTACGCCGCCTGCGGACGAGAGTTCATCAAGGAAGGCGAAGCGCTGACTCCGAATTTCTGGCGGGCGCCGACCGACAACGACTTCGGAGCAAGACTGCAAACCCGCTATGCCGTATGGCGCAAACCCACACTCAAACTGACAGCCATTGACACCAAGGTCAGCGGAAAGAACGCCATCGTCGAGACGACCTACGACATGCCCGACGTGTCGGGCAAACTCCTTCTCAGTTACGAAGTCAGCCCCGTGGGAGCCGTCCTGGTGACCCAGCGTTTCACGGCCACAGCCGGAAAAGAAGTGCCCAACCTCTTCCGCTTCGGCTTGCAATTGCCTATGCCGCGCACGTTCAACACGATCGAATACTACGGACGCGGGCCGGGCGAGAATTATGCCGACCGCAACCACAGCACACCCATAGGCAAGTATCGCCAGAGTGTCGACGAGCAGTTCTATCCCTACATCCGCCCGCAAGAAACGGGCAACAAGACCGACATCCGCTGGTGGACGATGCTCGACGCCTCCGGTTCGGGACTCCGCATCACCTCCGCCGAGCCGTTCTCGGCCTCCGCCTTGCACTACACCATCGAATCGCTCGACGATGGCGCGGCCAAGGATCAGCGCCACCCGACTGAAATCCAGCAAGCCGACCTGACGAACCTCTGCATCGACAAAGTGCAGATGGGCTTGGGCTGCGTGAACAGCTGGGGACGGCTTCCGCTGCCGCAATACCAGTTACCATACGGCGATTATGAGGTGACGTTCCTGCTCGAACCGGTGACCCACCAATACGCCGGCGACTGAGCAAAAACGGTCAGCCTCCTCCCGTTGCGAGCAGACAGCTGACAGATAAATCAGGACGGCCGACAGGATTTTCTGTCGCAGTGACAGGATTTTCCAAACGGCTGACTGTTCTTTCAGACGCAGCGGCACGCTTCCTCCCTCCGGCATTCGGCCAAACTGGCTGCCTGAGCGAGAGACAGCGTGCCGCTGTGCGTCTTCTGACACGTTGGCAGGCCTGTTCAAGGGCTGGCACCGACTCAGATGCCGCCTCACGCATAATTTCTGTTACGGCTCTGCTTTGTTCTGGCACAGCTGAGCATTATCTTTGCGGCATAAACGTTAACAGGAAAAGGTATGACAAAAGATTTATTCGACCGTTACATCTGGCTGGTAGACACAATCTACCGCGCTGGCCGGATCACGTTCAGGGAACTCAATGAGCGGTGGATGCGCTCGAGGCTGAGCGAAAGGCATCCTCTGCCTCTACGAACATTTCACAACTGGCGCGACGCCATCGAACAAGTTTTCGACATCAACATCGGATGTAGCCGGCGTGGCGGATACCACTACTATATCGAGCACGCCGACGACATGGAAAAAGGAGGTATCCGCAGTTGGCTCCTCAACACTTTTGCGGTGAACAACCTCATCAACGAGAGCCACCACTTGAAGCGACGCATCCTTTTCGAAGAAATACCGTCGGGCAAACAATACCTCACTCCTATCATCGAAGCCATGCGCGACAGTTTTGAAATCGAGTTCGTCTATCAAAGCTACTGGGCCGACGAGCCGTTCACTTATACCGTGCAGCCCTACTGCGTCAAGGTGTTCCATCAAAGGTGGTACGTCGTGGGGTATTGCCGCGAACGTGAGGCCTTGCGCATCTTCTCGCTCGACCGTATCCAAACGTTGCAGTGCCGTCAGGTCAAGTTCTGCTATCCCAAGGACTTTGATCCGGCAGACTACTTCGCAGACAGTTTCGGCATCACGGTCAACGAAAGCCAAGCCGAACTGGTGGAAATCAAGGTCTTCGACAACCATCGCCCATACGTACGTGCGCTTCCGCTCCATGCCTCTCAACAAGAAGTGGAAACGACGGACGAATACTCAGTCTTTGCCTACATGGTGCGGCCTACGATTGACTTCATGCAGGAACTGCTCTCACGTGGAGCGGACATCGAAGTTCTGCGACCGACCCACCTGCGCGATGAAATGAAAGAAGAAATCACGCGAATGAAATCGCTTTACGATGCCTCGGACACCATGGAAAAAAGCGACGACGCCAACTGACGGTTCGCCAACGTCCATTCCAGACGTGCCCGGCAGACAAGCTGCCGGGCACGTTCGTATGACAGGATCGAAAAAGACTTGACGATTCTTTTGTGAAAGAGTTGCCGTTTCAATCAACGAGGTCGGCGTAAACCGCCTTGGCCTCACGAATCAGGTCGGCTGGCGCAATGCGCAACTGCAAGCCCCTCATGCCCGCACTAACATAAACATGCTCGAAGTGCGCAGCCGTCTCGTGGACGTAGGTCGGGAACAGCTTTTTCATGCCGATAGGCGAACATCCTCCGCGGATATACCCGGTGGTCGGAAGGAGCTCTTTGAGCGGAAGGAGTTCGCATTTTTTGTTTCCGCTGGCTTTGGCGGCTTTTTTAAGGTTAATCTCGTGGTCGCCGGGTACGACGCAGACAAAATAACCGCTCCTATCGCCGTGAAGCACGATGGTTTTGAACACTTGGGCGATGTCCTCGCCTAAACTTTCAGCCACATGGCCGGCACTGAGGTCGGACTCGTCCACCTCGTAGGGCACCAGCTCGTAGGCGACCCGGGCTTGGTCGAGCAGCCGGGCGGCATTGGTTTTCTGTTTATGGTTCTTGCTCATTGCTGCAACTTTTGGCATTTACCAGCTGAGGGCAATTCGTTTTTCAGGAATTGCGCCGTAAATCCCTTTCCCGACGCAACGATGGCTTCTGGCGTACCGGTTGCAACCACTTCGCCGCCAGCTCGACCACCGTCTGGCCCCATATCGATGATGAAATCTGCCATCTTGATGACGTCGAGGTTATGCTCAATGACGATCACCGTGTTTCCTCTGTCGACCAAGCGGTTCAGCACATTCATCAACACGCGTATGTCCTCGAAATGTAGCCCGGTGGTCGGCTCGTCGAGGATGTAGAGAGTCTTGCCCGTATCGCGTTTGGCCAGTTCGGAGGCCAACTTCACACGTTGGCTCTCACCACCGGAAAGGGTCGTAGACGACTGACCGAGTTTGACGTATCCCAGGCCGACGTCTTGCAACACCTTGATTTTATGCGCCAACGAAGGGACGTTCTCAAAAAACTCGACGGCCTGATTGATGGTCATGTCGAGGACATCGGCAATGCTCTTGCCTTTGAAACGAACTTCCAGGGTTTCACGGTTATACCGCTTGCCATGACAGGCCTCGCATGGCACATAAACATCAGGCAGGAAGTTCATTTCAATCGTCTTGTAGCCATTACCCTTACAGGCTTCACAGCGTCCGCCTGCTACGTTAAACGAGAAACGACCGGGTTTGTAACCTCGGATTTTGGCTTCGGGCAACTCCACGAAGAGGGCGCGGATGTCGGCGAAAATACCGGTATACGTGGCAGGGTTGGAACGGGGCGTGCGGCCCAGCGGGCTTTGGTCGACACAGACTACCTTGTCAATATGTTCCAATCCTTCAACAGCGTCATAGGGGAGCGGTTCAGCAAGCGAGCGGTAGAAATGCTTGGAAAGGATAGGATAAAGCGTGTCATTAATGAGTGTGGACTTTCCGCTCCCTGAAACGCCCGTCACACAAATGAGGCAACCAAGCGGGAAGCCGACGGTTACGTTCTTGAGGTTATTTCCCGTTGCACCCCGCAGGCTAAGCACTACCCCACTCCCTTTCCGCCGCACGGCAGGCACTTCTATGGCGCAGGTTCCGTTTAGGTATCGGCTCGTCAGTGTGTCTTGTTTCAGCATCTCGGCGGGCGTACCCTCGAAAACGACTTCGCCGCCAAGCCGGCCGGCACGTGGCCCCATGTCGACGACGTAATCGGCTTCAAGCATCATGTCGCGGTCGTGCTCGACAACGATGACGGTGTTTCCGACGTCGCGCAGCTGTTTGAGCGAACGGATAAGACGGACATTGTCGCGTTGGTGAAGACCGATGCTGGGCTCATCAAGAATGTATAGCACGTTGACCAGTTGCGAACCTATCTGCGTGGCCAGCCGGATGCGCTGACTCTCACCGCCGGATAGGGTCATGGTGGATCGGTTGAGAGAGAGGTAGTCCAGCCCTACGTCGAGAAGAAATTTCAACCTCGTCATCAGTTCCTTCAAAATCTCGTGAGCCACAACACGCTGACGCTCACTGAGATGGCCTTCGACATGTCCCAACCATTCATAAAGCTCGGAGATGTCCATTGAGGCCAACTCGTAAATGTTCTTGCCGTTGATGCGGAAATGGAGAGCCTCCTGATTCAGACGAGCACCGTGGCACTGAGGACAAACGGTGGTCTTGGCAAATTGATCGACCCATTTCTGGGCGGCTGCCGACATTTCGCGGTCGGCCATCTGGGTGATGTATTTCACCAGACCGTCGAATTCGACATAATAATCGTCTGACGTACCCATCAACTTGGCCGGAATGCGCAAACGATCGGTCGAACCATTGAATACTTCGTCGAGGGCTTCTTCTGAAAGCTCGCTGACTGGCGTTTTAATGGTATAGCCATATTTTTCAAGCACGCTTTCAATTTCCCAGAAGATAAGCGAGTTTTTGTATTTTCCCAAGGGCACAATTGCGCCATCCTTGATGGATTTTTCAGGATGGGGAATGACTTTATCGCGATCTATCACACTCACGTAACCCAGCCCCTTACACTTCGGGCAAGCTCCTTGCGCAGAATTGAACGAGAAGTTGTGAGGAGCAGGATCACGATAAGAAATACCAGAGGTGGGACACATCAACCGCTTGCTGTAATGGCGGAGCGTGCCGTCCGTAGCGTCCAACAGAAGCACAAGCCCACTTCCTTGTTCGAGTGCCTTGCTCACGCTGCGTGCAAGACGTTGGTCGTCCTTGTCTTGCACGACAAGTTTGTCGATAACTACTTCAATGTCGTGGTTCTTATACCTGTCGACTTTCATCCCTTTCTTCAACTCCATTATCTCGCCGTCCACGCGCACGTTGAGAAAACCTTTGCGACGCACGGTGTCGAAAAGTTCTTTATAGTGCCCCTTTCGGTTGCGCACCAATGGAGCGAGCAGGTACACCTTATGGCCGACGTAATCACTCAGAATAAGGTTGAGCACTTGTTCCTCGGTGTATTTCACCATCCGCTCCCCAGTTACGTATGAGAATGCTTCGCCTGCTCGGGCGAACAGCAAACGCAGGAAATCATATATTTCGGTCACAGTACCGACTGTCGAACGCGGATTCTTGTTCGTTGTCTTCTGTTCGATACTGATGACTGGGCTGAGTCCCGTAATCTTGTCGACGTCGGGACGTTCAAGGTTGTCAAGAAAATTACGGGCGTAGGCCGAAAAAGTCTCTATATAACGACGCTGTCCTTCGGCATAGAGTGTGTCGAATGCCAGTGAACTCTTGCCGCTCCCGCTCAACCCTGTAATTACGGTCAGGCTATGGCGCGGTATGCGGACATCGACATTTTTCAGGTTGTGCACGCGAGCACCCCAAATATCAATCCAGCCCTCTTCTATCCGGGCATCAGGTGTTTCTTTGTCTATGTTATTCATTATGGGTCACTCTATCGTCGTCGTGCCTTCTTCGGAATAACCGCGGAGCAGGTTGATCGTTTTTTTCATATTATACTTCACACCATCCGCCCCTTGCGCTTTCAGCACGAAATAGTAAGCACCGGCCGGCACATCGCTACCATTGAACTTTCCGTCCCATCCTCCGGCGGGATCGTTCCATTCGTAGAGTTTCCGCCCCCAACGGTTGAATATCGCAGCTTCAAACTTGACGATACTCTGATAACCTTCTTTTGCACGGAACACATCGTTTATTCCGTCTCCGTTGGGTGTGAATATATTCGGAAACTCCAACTTGGATTCACTGACAGTCACTTGGAAAGGCTCGTCCATCTCATATATGATCGTGTCTGTGCCATTGATAAAACTGATCAGCAACTCTATGATCATCGTGCCCGATGTCGTGAAAGTATATTCTGTATCCTCGTCGTAACGGATAATGGTTGGATTCTGTTCATTACCGGGTGTGTAAAACCGCCATTCGTAATAGGGTGTATACTCACCGACATTGGTCGGATTGGCGCGGAATGAGGCTTGGACAGGAGCCGAACCGGAATAAGAAGTCTCCTGCTGTTCGCCGTCTTCTGTCGTAACGGTCATGGTAGGCTCAGCCGACGGAAACGCGGTCTGCGCACTTATAGCACTCATGGCTCCGGCGCATAACCATAAAATAAGGGACAATAGCTTTCTCATATACATAACTCTATGCAAAAATAGCGTTTCTCGTTCAAATAACGGCAGTCGTTCACAATTATTACGTGGTACGAGCGCGCGTCATGGGTACGCACAATAAAAATGGCGCACCTCATTTGAGGCGCGCCACATTTCGTATTGGGATTAGTTGCTTATTCGCAACGGTAAGTCAATTACTCACCTTTTTCCATTTTAGCTTTCAGCGCAGCCAGTGCGTCGTTGTCGCCCAAGCTGGTCGAAGCTACTTGGTTCTGGATAACCGGAGCTTCCTCCTTCTTGCTCGTCTTCTTCGAAGCGGCTTTCTTTTCAGCGCGAGCCTCGCGTTGAACATCTTCGAACGTACGGCTGTGCGAAAGGATGATGCGCTTGCTATCCTTGTTGAACTCAATCACCTTGAAAGGCAGTTTCTCGTTCAGCTGTGCATGACTGCCGTCCTCTTTTACGAGGTGCTTCGGCGTAGCAAAACCTTCCACACCATACTCGAGCTGTACGACTGCACCCTTTTCGAGCATCTCGATAATCGTACCTTCGTGTACGGAACCTTCTGTAAATACAGTTTCGAACACATCCCAAGGATTCTCTTCGAGTTGCTTGTGACCAAGGCTCAGGCGGCGGTTGTCCTTGTCGATTTCGAGAACGATTACGTCGATGTCGGCACCAATCTGCGTAAATTCAGACGGGTGTTTCACTTTCTTCGTCCACGACAAGTCGGAGATGTGAATCAAGCCGTCAACGCCTTCTTCGAGCTCGACGAACACGCCAAAGTTCGTAAAGTTGCGCACGCGAGCCGTGTGCTTCGAACCAACGGGGTATTTAACCTCAATGTCTTTCCAAGGATCCTCTTTGAGTTGCTTCAAGCCGAGCGACATCTTACGGTCGGTGCGATCAAGCGTCAAAACAACGGCTTCAACCTCATCGCCGACTTTGAGGAAGTCCTGTGCGGAACGCAGGTGCTGGCTCCAGCTCATCTCGCTCACGTGGATCAGGCCTTCTACGCCCGGTGCTACCTCAACGAAAGCGCCGTAATCAGCCATCACGACAACCTTACCCTTCACCTTGTCACCGACTTTGAGTTCCGGATCGAGGGCATCCCAAGGATGCGGAGTGAGTTGCTTCAAACCAAGAGCGATGCGCTTCTTTTCTTCGTCGAAATCAAGAATAACGACGTTGAGTTTCTGGTCGAGCTCGACGATTTCGTGCGGATCGTTGACGCGACCCCAAGACAGGTCGGTGATATGGATCAGGCCGTCTACGCCGCCAAGGTCGATGAATACGCCATAAGAGGTAATGTTCTTGACGGTACCTTCGAGCACTTGTCCTTTTTCGAGCTTCGAGATAATCTCCTGCTTTTGCGCTTCGAGTTCGGCTTCGATGAGCGCTTTGTGCGAAACAACGACGTTCTTGTATTCCTGATTGATCTTAACCACTTGGAATTCCATCGTCTTGCCCACGAATACGTCGTAGTCACGAATGGGCTTCACGTCAATCTGCGAGCCGGGCAAGAAGGCTTCGATGCCGAACACATCGACAATCATGCCACCTTTCGTGCGGCACTTGATATATCCCTTGATGACTTCCTTGTCTTCAAGAGCTTGATTGATACGCTCCCAGGACTTGCTGATGCGTGCCTTGCGGTGCGACAGCACGAGCTGTCCTTTCTTGTCCTCTTGGTTCTCGACGTAAACTTCCACCTTGTCACCCACTTTGAGGTCGGGATTGTAACGGAACTCGCTTACGGGGATGATACCGTCGGATTTGTAGCCGATGTTGACAACCACTTCACGCTTGGTGATGCTGATGACCGTACCTTCGACTACTTCGTGGTCGTTGACCTTGTTGAGCGTGTCGTCATAAGCCTTTTCAAGGTCAGCTTTGCTCTGGCCGCTTTCGGGCAGGTTGCCGCTTTCGAACGAATCCCAGTCGAAATCAGCCAAGGGAGCGATGTTTTTTAAGTTCTCCATGAATTAATTGTGTGATTTGTTGAATTAATAAAGTTAGACTTTATGTTGACTCTGAGAATCGCCGGCAAAATTACGAACTTTCTTCCGAACCACAAAAAAACAGCCTGAAATCTCGGAAATAATGGAAAGAAAAATTGCCGTTTGCCATTATCTTCTTATCTTAGCGCCGTCATTTAACGACTTATCCATGAAAAAGACACAGATTTTGACCGTCTTGGCGCTGTCAGCCACCCTGCTTGCCGCATGTACAGGCAAGACGACGGATCCCGCAAGCGGAGTAGACTCAACTGCCACTGATGCTTCATTGGTAACCGAGAAAGACACCATGACATACGGCACGTCGTGCGAGTTCGGCATGAGTACGTTCACGCTGGTCACCGATGCAGGCGACACACTCTATCTGACGCGTGACGCGGCCGACGGAAGCATGGCGCAGATCTACGGCGACATCGACGAAGACCAACGCTACGCCATCACTACGCGCGACGGTGGCGACGCCTTGGGCACAGCCATCAACCTGACGCAACTTGACAAATTCGTAAAAGACTACAAGTTGTTGAACGGACGTATCATACTCGCCACAGACAGCACGACTGACACGCTGAACTTCGTGCAAATGGACAACGAAGGAGTGACTTTCGCACGCGAGAACGGCGAAACGTTCCGCATGACACAGACAGAAGAGCCCCAAAAAGACTGAGCGGGCACTGTCCTTAACTTATAGCCTGTTCACGTAGGCAGCCAGCCTCGTGAGCGGGCTTTTTTCAATATGCCCCACGCTGAGGCCAGCCCTCTGGGCGGCCTGTCGGACTTCATCGGCAAAGAACCACGCCACACTCCCGACGAAATGCACAGAAAGATCGGGGCGGCCGTAAGGACTGACACAGCGACAGAAAAAGCGATCGAACTCCCTCCCAATCAATGCAGCCACATCCGGATGAGCCCGGTGGGCATGAAGGAACGGGACAAAAGAAGCCAGATAACGGTTTGCCTGCGGTTGACGGTAGACGTGTTCCAACAGGCAGTCTTGTGTCAGTCCTGTTTCGGACAGGAACTGCCGTCGGAGAACCTCGTCCATCTTTCCCTTGAACACTTCCGCCACCCATCGGCGCCCCAGGACAGCACCACTCCCCTCATCGCCAAGGATGTAGCCCAAAGAGGGAACTTGCGCGACAAAACTGCTGCCGTCATACAAACCACTTCCCGACCCTGTGCCGAGGATGCAGACAACGCCTTCCTGGCTGCCGCACAGCGCATGGGCCGCACCGAGCAAGTCGGAATGCACACGGACTGCGCCCATGTCCACCGCAAACTCCCGTGACAGGAGCCGCTGCAAACGGGCTGCCGCCTCGCCCCGGCAGCCCGCGCCATAGAAATGAACAGCCGACATGGCACTCCCCGGCGGAAGTGCCGCACGCGTTTCCTCACGCAGGACACGGCCAATCACCGCATCGTCCATCTGATAAGGATTGATACCCTCAGTCTTGACGAACAGTTCGTCGCCGTCCGCAGATGTGGCCAGCCAGTCTGTCTTGGTCGAACCGCTGTCGGCCACCAATGTCCACACTTTCCCTGTTCGCTTCATCGTTTTTCGTCCTTTTCGTCGAAGAGATCCATAAGTTTCGTATCGGCATAATCGCCCGTAACAGTCCCTCGGGCGTATGCCTCATAACGGTTCCAGAACGCGGCGTAATGTGCCATTTCGTCCGTCGCCGGAGCATTGCCCCGCTGGGCCAGGACGTCAAGCACGCGCCCGACGGTCAACTGATGCACATCGGTGGCCGGCAGATAGGCCGGTGTGTCATCCTTTTCATCACTGGCCACAGCCACGACAATGCCCGACGAACTGAGTTCGTAAAGCACATCCGTGGCCAGACGGATAGGTATTTCGCGCTCCCGGGCCAGCGTCGGCGCATCATAGGGCGGCCGCCCGTCGGCAAACCGCCGGCACACAAACGCCGCCACCAGCAGGCACAGGAAGTCATGCTGCCGACGGCTCAGCCCCGGTAACTCGCGGCCATGATAGAAGTAGTCAATGTTCTGGTCCACATAGGAAAGCGTGGCGCCATACAGGCAAATGTACCACGACACCTGGCACCACAGCATGAACAGAGGCAGCGCGGCAAACGACCCATAGATAGCATTGTAACTCGAAAGCCACATTTGGGAATGTATGTAGCAGAACTGCCATCCTTGGAATGCCGCACCCGCGATGAAGCCGGCCAGCGCCGCGCTTCCCCATCGTACGCGAGTGTTAGGCATGAACATATAGAGTGCGGTGAAAAGTATGCCCATCAGCACATAGGGGACAAGCTGCACAATCAGCGTCATGGCCGGACGGAGCAGCACGAAATCGGGCAGGCGCTCCACGGAGGTCGACAAGAAGATGGACAAGCCACCCGTCAGGATCCAAAGCAGAGGAAGCATGAAAAAGATGGCCGCATAATCTGTCAGTTTTCGAAAGGGCGAACGCGGCCGTCGCACCTGCCATATCTGGTTGAACGTCGTTTCGATGGCGCCCGTCAACGAAGCGAGCGTCCAGCCCAACAGGAGAAGGCCAAAGCCGAGGAATACGCCGCTGCGCGTATGCTCAAGATAAGAATTGACGAATCCGATGACCACGTCCACCGCAGCTTCGGGCGCATGGAGTTCGTTGCGGATGCTCTGCTCTATGTAACGGTCGAGCCCGAAGCCGCGCGCAACGGCAAAGACGACGGCCAGCAGCGGCACGGCCGAAAAGAGCGTCCTGTACGTCAGGGCCGAGGCCATGCTGTCGAGCCGCTCTCGCTCGAAACAGCGCACAGCCAGCACAATGCGCTTCACGGTTCCACGCCCCAACTGGCCGGCCCTGCTTGCGCCGGAGGCGTCGCGCCAAAGCCCGTCGCGCAAAAAGCGCAATGTGCGCACAGTCTGTCGGGTGATCCATGTGGTCAGTTTCATCGGCTTTTCATGTTGTTTTTCTTCCCACGCCAATGCGGCAGGCACGGGATGGCGAAGATGCGAGACAGCGGAAGAAAGGCACAGAGAGGGTTCGCACCCCATAGGCTTGACCGGTCCACATCCTGCCTTGTGCAAGCAAAGTTAAACAATTCTACGCGAAACGACACCGTCCCGCCGGTAAAAAAGCCCAGTCCTTTCCTCTTGCACCCTTATTGCCCCAGCTGTTTGTTCCCGAACAGCTGGACGGGAAATTGCGGACATCGGCCATCGTGATAAGTCGCCGACTAAAATTTACGGGTCGGCGACTTGGTTTTGCAGGTCGGCGACAACGCAGCACCTCCTCGGCACAAGCAGGCGCGGCGGGCAGACTCCACCCCACAGCCTCGGCGAAATGAACGCGGGACACACCATGCGTTCCGAAAAGAAAGCGCTAACTTTACGCCCGGCTGGCGCCTGTCCGCACCTCCGGCTCCACCGGGGGCGACTGGAACGCCGGCCGTTCACCCTCCAAACCCAGTTCGAATGACACTCACCCTCCCGCTACGGCTGCTCATCGCGACCGCACTTGCAGCTCTCACATCGTTGCCCACAACCGCACAGACCAGCGAGCACTCGTTCATTGACAAGAACATGGCTTTCGCCGCCCGGCAATACCACCGCCTCGCGGCCGTTCCGCCCGAGGGACGCGCAGTGATGCCGCACAGCCTCGATGCCAAAAGAAACCTTGTGCGGGTGCCTGTCCGGGCATGGACGGCGGGCTTCTTCCCCGGCACGCTGTGGCTCCTGGCCGACTACAACGACGACAAGGCTCTGCTTGATTCCGCCCGGGCCTACACACGTCTCATGAAGCCCATGCAGCACTACACAGGCAACCACGACATCGGTTTCATGATGATGTGCAGCTACGGGAACGCCGTCCGCCTCGCCCCACAGCCCGGCGACACGGCGGTCCTTGCCACAGCGGCGCGCACACTCACCCGGCGCTTCGACGAAAAGGTTGGCGCCATCAAGTCGTGGGACAGTTTCCGCTCGTGGCACGGCGTCTCCACCTACACCTACCCCGTCATCATCGACAATATGATGAACCTTGAACTCCTTTTCTTTGCCGCACAGGTCAGCGGCAACGACACACTGCGCCACATCGCCGTCAGCCATGCCGACAAGACGCTCCGCTGGCAAGTGCGCCCCGACGGGAGCTGCTTCCACGTTGTCTATTACAACCCCGAGAATGGCGCTTTCATCAAAGGGGAGACTGCGCAGGGCTATGCCGACAACTCAACATGGTCACGCGGACAGGCGTGGGGCATTTACGGCTTCACGATGGTCTATCGCGAAACGGGCGAGCGCCGTTTCCTCGACGCGGCCATGAAGATGGCCGATTTCTATGCCAACCACCCTGCCCTGCCGGCCGACAAGGTGCCCTATTGGGATTTCGACGCCTATCGTCCCGGATTTGTGCCCGGGCGGCGCTCCCATGCCCGCGACGTGGTGACAAACTACCGCGACGCCTCGGCCGCAGCCTGCACGGCGTCGGCTTTGCTCGAACTGAGCACATACGCCCAAGGCGAACGTGCCGAACGCTACTTCGAGACAGCCCGCGCCATCCTCCACACATTGGCCTCGCCGGCCTACCGTGCCGCGGAAGGCGGAAACGGAGGATTCATCCTGCGTCACAGCGTAGGCTCCATCCCTCACGGCAACGAAATCGACGTGCCGCTGAGCTACGCCGACTACTATTTCGTCGAAGCCCTCTGCCGCTACGGCCTCCTGCTCAACAAGCGGCCGCTCTTCGTCGGCAGGAACGTCAAACAGGCCAGCAAAGCCAGATAAGCTACGGCCGCACACATCTAATTATATAGCCGCCCGAAATTCAGAAAAAAGCAGTATCTTTGCACGACCTTTCTGCGCGATGAGCCGAAAGGGGAGAAAAATATAAGAAAGACGACTATAATGAACAAGAACGAAACCAATCAGAATCCTTTTTCCTTGATTGCTGATTTCGACGGAGACATAGCCAACATCTTCAATATCACCCTTGACGAGACCCTGCCTATCCTCGCGCTCCGCAACATGGTGCTTTTCCCCGGAGTCGTAGTGCCGGTGGTCGTTGGCCGCCAGAGTTCGCTCAAACTGACCCAACGCGCCGCCCGCAAAGGGATGTATATCGGTGTAGTCTGCCAGCGCGACGCCTCGGTCGACAATCCGAAGCGCGACGACCTGTACCCCATCGGCACCGTGGCCAAGGTGGTGCGCGTGCTCGAACTGCCCGATCAGTCGACCACGGTCATCCTGCAAGGCTTCTGCCGCTTTGAACTGGGCGAAATTGTCAACACGCGCCCTTACCTCACCGCCCGCGTGGAACGCCTTGCCGACACCCTGCCCGAAAACGGCGACAGAGAGTTCGACGCCATGGCCGACACCTGCAAGGACCAGACCATACGCTACTTGCAGGCCAACGAGAGCATCCGCGACGAAGCCACTTTCGCCGTCCGCAACATCTCGAACAAGGTGTTCCTCGTCAATTTCGTCTGCACCAACCTTCCGTTCTCCATCGAGGAGAAAATGGAACTCCTGCGTATCGACGACCTCAAACAGCGCACGCTCAAACTCATCAGCATCCTCAACCGCGAGTGCCAGTTCGCCAATCTGAAAGCCTCCATCCAACACCGGACGCGCGAAGAGATTGACCAACAACAGAAGGAATACTTCCTGCAACAGCAAATACGCAACCTGCAAAACGAACTCGGCGACGGCGAAAGCGAAGACACACATGACCTGCGCGAAAAAGCCGACAAGCGGCAAATGCCGGAGGATGTGCGCGCCCTGTTCGACAAAGAACTGTCCAAGCTCGACCGGATGCCGCAGCAAAGCCCGGACTACAACGTCCAGCTCAACTACCTGCAAACCATTGTCAGCCTCCCCTGGAACGAGTATACCACTGACAACTTGAACATCAAGACAGCCGAGCGCGTGCTGAACCGCGACCACTACGGTCTGGAAAAGGTGAAAGAACGCATACTCGAACACTTGGCCGTCCTGGCACGGCGCGGCGACATGAAAGCCCCCATCCTGTGCCTCTATGGCCCGCCGGGAGTCGGCAAGACGTCACTGGGCCGCAGCATCGCCGACGCCCTGAAACGCAAATATGTGCGCATCTCGCTCGGCGGAATCCACGACGAAGCCGAGATACGCGGCCACCGGCGCACCTACATCGGCGCCATGCCGGGCCGCATCGTCAAGAGCCTCATCAAGGTGGGCAGCGGAAATCCCGTCCTCATCCTTGACGAAATCGACAAGGTGTCGCAGAACAACTACAACGGCGACCCGCAGTCGGCCCTGCTCGAAGTGCTCGATCCGGAGCAGAACAACGCTTTTCACGACAACTACCTCGACATCGACTACGACCTCTCGAAAATCCTGTTCATCGCCACGGCCAACAGCCTCGCCACGATTCCCGGCCCGCTGCTTGACCGCATGGAAATCATCGAAGTGGGCGGATACATCACCGAAGAGAAAATCGAAATCGCCCGCCGCCACCTCATCCCGAAAGAAATGACAGAAAACGGGTTCAGCAAGGACGACGGAATCCGCTTCACGACCGCCGCGCTCGAATACCTCATCGAACGTTACACCCGGGAGAGCGGTGTGCGCCAGCTGGAAAAGCAAATCGGCAAGATCTTCCGCAAGATCGCCTATCAGACAGCCCGTGGCGACGACGCCCCCTATCTGCATGCCAGCATCAAGCCCGCAGACATGGAGACACTGCTCGGCAAACCCCTGTTCAGCCGCGACAAATACCAAGGCAACCGCTACGCCGGCGTGGTGACGGGCTTGGCGTGGACATCGGTGGGCGGCGAAATCCTCTTCATCGAGACAAGCCTGAGCCGAGGCAAGGGCTCAAAACTCACCCTGACAGGCAATCTCGGCGACGTCATGAAAGAATCGGCAATCCTTGCCCTCGAATACATAAAAGCCCACGCCGACCATCTCGGTATCGACGACCGCCTCTTCGAAGAGTGGAACATCCACATCCATGTGCCCGAAGGAGCCGTGCCCAAAGACGGTCCGTCGGCAGGCATCACCATTGCGACCTCGCTGGCGTCAGCCCTGACGCAACGCAAGGTGCGCCCGCAGCTTGCCATGACGGGCGAAATAACCCTGCGCGGCCGCGTGCTCCCCGTGGGCGGCATCAAGGAAAAAATCCTTGCCGCCAAACGCGCCGGCATCACCGATATCCTCATCAGCGAAGAGAACCGCAAAGACATAGAGGAAATCCCAGACCGCTATCTCACCGGGCTCACGTTCCACTTCGTCGAGAACGTACAAGAAGTCCTTGACTTTGCCCTGCTGAAAGAAAAGGTGGATGACGCGGTAGACCTGACCATCAAGGATAACAAAGCGACAGACAAAACGGCATGACGTTCGACCTCATACACACCGACGCTGGAAGCGCCGCACGCTGCGGCCTCATCACCACTTCCCATGGCCAGATCGAGACCCCAATCTTCATGCCTGTCGGGACACTCGGCAGCGTGAAGGGCGTGCACCTCAGGGAACTCAAAGACGACATCCGGGCACAGATTATCCTCGGTAACACTTACCACCTCTACCTCCGGCCCGGCCTCGACGTACTGGCGAAAGCCGGAGGACTGCACCGGTTCAACGGGTTCGGCCGCCCGATGCTCACGGACAGCGGAGGCTTTCAAGTGTTCTCCCTGACCGGCATCCGCAAACTGAGTGACGAGGGGTGCGAGTTCCGCTCACACATAGACGGCAGCCGCCACTTCTTCACGCCGGAGCGCGTCATGGACATCGAACGCACCATCGGAGCCGACATCATGATGGCTTTCGACGAATGCCCGCCCGGCACGGCGGACTACGCCTACGCCCGGCGAAGCCTCGACCTGACACACAGCTGGCTGCGCCGCTGCGTGAAACGTTTTCGCGAGACGGAGCCTCACTACGGTTACCCGCAGGCGCTCTTCCCCATCGTGCAAGGCTGCACTTACAAAGACCTGCGCCAAGAGAGCGCCCGTTTCGTCACCGAGTTCGACGCCGAGGGCTACGCCATTGGCGGACTGGCCGTAGGCGAGCCGGCTGAGGTGATGTACGAAATGATTGAAGTCGTCAACGACATCCTTCCTACAACACGCCCACGCTACCTCATGGGAGTCGGGACCCCCGTCAACATCCTCGAAGCCATCGAACGCGGCGTCGATATGTTCGACTGCGTCATGCCCACCCGCAACGGACGCAACGCCATGCTTTTCACGGCCGAAGGCATCCTCAACATGCGCAACGCCAAGTGGGCCGACGACTTTTCGCCCGTTGACCCAGACGGCCACTGCTTTGCCGACACGCAATACACCCGTGCCTATCTGCATCACCTCTTTAAGGCGAAAGAGTTGCTGGCCATGCAAATTGCCAGCATCCACAACCTTGCGTTCTACCTCTGGCTCGTGGGCGAGGCTCGGCGCCAGATACAAGCCGACAACTTCGGTCCGTGGAAACAGGACATGGTCGAGAGACTCTCACGTCGCCTTTAATATATAATAAATGAGTATGGAGAACGACAGCCCCATCCATCCCGAACTTCCATTACAGCCCACGTCCGCTGCCTCCGACACGGGGGCAGAACAGTCGCAGCGACAGAAAAAACAGTCGCAGCGACAGGAAAAACAGTCAAAGCGACAGGAAAGGCGGGCACGGCGACAGGAAAAGAGCCACAGGCAGGGCGGACTGCGCAAAAGGCTGGCAGACTGGTGGGTGAAACATCCGCCGCTCACGCGCATAGACCGCTACATCATGGGCAAGTTTCTCGGGACGTACATCTTCCTGATCGTCCTCATCATCTCCATTGCCATCATCTTCGACTTCAACGAGCGCATCGACAAGTTCACTCAGAGCCACGTCGCGGTCGAAAAAATCATTTTCGACTACTACCTCAACTTCATCCCCTACTTCTCCAATCTGTTCAGTGCGCTCTTCACGTTCATCGCTGTCATCTTCTTCACATCGAAGCTGGCCGACAATTCCGAGATCATCGCCATGAAAGCGGCCGGCATGAGCTTCCGCCGCCTCCTGCGCCCCTACATGCTCTCAGCAGCGCTCATCGCCGTGACAAGTTTCTGCCTCGGTGCCTACGTCATCCCCAAGGGCAACGTGGCGCGCGTCAACTTCGAGAACAAATACATCAAGAAACGCGACATCACCTCCGTCGAGAACGTCCAGATGCAGGTGGACAGCGGCGTGGTGGCCTTCATCTCGCACTTCGACAACACCACGAAATCCGGCTACGGCTTCTCGCTCGACAAATTCTCGGACAAGAAACTCGTCTCACACCTGACCGCACAAAGCATTCAGTACGACACGCTCGCCGCCGAGCGCTACCATTGGAAAGTGCGCACCTACCGCATCCGCGAGCTGCGCGGCATGCGTGAGAAGATAACCAGCGGCATCCAGCTCGACACCATCATTCCGATGGAGCCCTCCGACTTCATCTACACCAACCGCCAGCAGGAAACCATGACGCTCCCCGAACTCGACGAATTCATCGCCAAGCAGAAATTGCGCGGCGCCGCTAATGTCAGCACGTTCGAGGTGGAGTATCACCAGCGTTTCGCCATGCCCTTCGCCGCCTTCATCCTGACGCTCATCGGCGTCTCGCTCTCCTGCGAGAAGCGCAAAGGCGGCATGGGGCTCTCCTTGGGCATCGGCTTGGCGCTGAGCTTTTCATACATCCTCTTCCAGACCATCTCGTCCACGTTCGCCATCAACGCTGGGTGGCCGGCCATGATTTCAGTCTGGATACCTAACATTCTCTACACCTTCATCGCCCTCTATCTCTACCGCCGCACGCCGGAGTAAGACTTCGGGGCGAATGCTAAACGCACACCTATGGATTTTTACGACTTAGACCTCAACGACAGCGTCCTCGATGCTCTCGATGCCATGCGCTTCGAAACTTGCACACCGGTGCAGGAAAAATGTATACCACCTCTCCTTGAAGGCCGCGACCTTATCGGCGTGGCACAGACCGGCACAGGAAAAACGGCGGCCTACCTGCTCCCCATCCTGAGCCGCCTGGCCGACGGCGGTTTCCCCGCCGACGCGGTCAACTGTCTCATCATGGCGCCGACCCGCGAACTGGCTCAGCAAATCGACCAAGCCATGGAAGGATTCTCCTACTTCCTGAACGTGTCGAGCGTGGCCGTCTACGGCGGCAACGACGGTGTACGCTTCGAACAGGAACGCCGCGGGCTCAAACTCGGTGCCGACGTCATCATCGCCACTCCCGGCCGCCTCATCTCACACTTGGCCATGGGGGGCATCGACCTCTCACGCACGTCGTTCTTTGTCCTTGACGAGGCCGACCGTATGCTCGACATGGGATTCAGCGACGACATCCTGCAAATCGAAAAAGCCCTGCCGAAAGAACGGCAAACCATCCTCTTCTCGGCCACGATGCCTGAGAAAATCGTAGAACTGGCCAAAACCATCATGCACGACCCGGTCGAGGTGAAGATCGCCGTATCAAAACCCGCCGAAAAGATACAGCAGAGTGCCTATGTCTGCCGCGACGCGCAGAAAGTGCCTATTCTGAAACAGATGTTCCGCGAGACAACGCCTGAACGCGTCATCATCTTTGCCTCGTCGAAGCTGAAAGTGAAAGAACTGAACGTTGTGCTCAAACGCCACGGCTTCAATGCCGAAGCCATGCACTCCGACCTCGAACAGAAAGAGCGCGACGACGTGATGCTCCGCTTCAAGAACCGGCAGATCGGCATTCTCGTGGCCACGGATATCGTGTCGCGAGGCATCGACATCGACGACATCCAACTCGTCGTCAACTTCGACGTGCCCCACGACGCCGAGGATTACGTCCACCGCATCGGACGTACGGCCCGTGCCGGGCGAGGCGGACGCGCGGTGACCTTTGTGAACGAAAAGGACATGCCGAAATTCCGCACCATCGAACGGTTTCTCGAAAAAGAAATACCGCGCAATCCCCTGCCCGACGGCATGACGCCGCCCAGCGCCGGGGAAGGCTCGACCGGACAGGGACGTGACAACCGGAAAGCCGGACGCAGTGGCGGACGCCACGACCGTAGCC
>DVNY01000163.1 GCA_018714085.1 Candidatus Caccomonas pullistercoris | reverse complement strand
GACGGCGTCGATGTCGAGGCGGGGGCGGGTCTGTTCGCCGTGGATGTGGGTGGCCACGAACTCCTCGAAGCGGCGTGTGAACTCGGGCACGTTCTCCACCTTCATCGACAGGCCGGCGGCATAGGTGTGCCCGCCGAAGTTTTCGAGCAGGTCGGCGCAACTCTGCACGGCCTTGTAGACGTCGAAACCCGTCACCGAGCGAGCCGAGCCCGTGGCGATTCCGCCGGTGCAGGTCAGCACGACGCTGGGGCGGTAGAACAGTTCCGTCAGGCGCGAGGCTACGATGCCGATGACGCCCTTGTGCCACGTGTCGCCCGTCAGGACGATGGCGCGGCGCGTGTCGAGGTCGGGCAGCTGGCGGGCGCGTTCGGTGGCCTCTTCGGTGATCTGCTTGTCGAGGTCCTTTCGGGCTTCGTTGTAGAGGTTGATGCGGGCGGCGCGTTCGAGGGCGGCGTCGTAGTCCTTTTCGACGAGCAGTTCGACGGCTTCGCTGCCGTTTTGCATGCGGCCTGAGGCGTTGATGCGGGGGCCTATCTTGAAGATGATGTCGGCCATGGTCAGCTCACGTTCGTCCAGCCCGCAGGTCTCGACGATGGCTTGGAGCCCGATTGAGGGCGCTGTGTTCAGGCAGCGCAGCCCGTGGTAGGCCAGGATGCGGTTCTCGCCCGTGATGGGGACGATGTCGGCGGCGATGCTCACGGCGCAGAGGTCGAGCAGGGGGGTGAGCTTGTTGAGCTCGATGCCGTTGCTCTCGGCAAAGGCCTGCATGAACTTGAACCCCACGCCGCAGCCCGAGAGGTCGGTGCAGGGGTAGTGGTTGTCGGCGCGTTTCGGGTTGAGCACGGCCACGGCGGGGGGCATGGTCTTGTCGGGGACGTGGTGGTCGCAGATGATGAAGTCGATGCCCAGCGAGCGGGCATAGGCGATCTCGTCGACGGCCTTGATGCCGCAGTCGAGCACGATGACGAGCCCGACGCCCATCTCGGCGGCGTGGTCCACCCCCTTGCGCGAGACGCCGTATCCCTCGTCGTAGCGGTCGGGGATGTAGAAGTCCACGTTCGAGTAGAACTGGCGCAGGAAACGGTAGACCAGCGCTACGGCCGTGCAGCCGTCGACGTCGTAGTCGCCGTAGACCATGATGCGTTCCTTGCGCCCCATGGCCTCGTTGAGGCGGTCGACGGCGGTGTGCATGTCGTTCATCAGGAACGGGTCGGCCAGTTCGGAGAGCTGGGGGCGGAAGAAACGGCGCGCCTCGGCCGCCGACGTGATGCCGCGGCGCACGAGGAGCTGGCCCAAAACGGGATGGACACCCACTTCGCGCCCAAGGATGCGGCCTTGCTCTTTCTCCTCGGCCGTGGGCGCTTCGTAGTTCCATTCGTAGTTCATTGTATGTTTTGTTTTTTCGTTTCAGCGGATTTCCGGACAGTGCCCTGCCGCTGGGGTAGGACACCGTAAAACAGGGGCGCGGCGCGGGCCACGTCCCCTTCAAAGCGTAAAGTTACGTAAAACGCGCCGAACGGCCAAGCGGTTATGGCTTTTTAACGTGCGGCGGTCTGTCGCCCGGGCGCCCTGAGGCGTGGGCGGCGGGTTTGTCCAGACGGGCCGTTCCGTTGTGTCGGGCGTCGTAGGGCGCGACATTCATGTCGCCCGGAGGTCGGGTGCATTCCGTGTGCATGCGGTGTTGTGTGCGTCGCGCGGTTCGGACGCCGCCGTCGTGTTGTTGCGGCTGAATGAACATGTTGTGTCAGTCTGTCAAAGAACGCTGATGCTTTTTCTTTGTGTGGGGTCGGGGCCTCAGACGTGTTCCTTCTTAATCTTACTTTCTGTTTTACTACTTATTGTATGTTCCTTTCGTATGCCGGTCGGGACAGGGGGTGTGTCCGGGCGTACATATGCATTTGCCGCTGCGGACATACAGTTTGCCGGTTCGTACGAATGGGCGGCCGGGTGTCAGAGGGGGCGTCCCGTGTAGTCGCCGTTGAAGATGTCGAGGAACATGTCGACCACGCCGAAGGTCTCGCAAAGGTCGTCGTAGGAGAGGAAGTAGCGCAGGGGGCTGCGCACTTTCTTCTGCCCGAGGATGAGGCTGTCGGTGTAGCTTCCGAACGAGTTGCAGATGGCGTCGTCGCTGTACTGGCGGCCCAGTCGGGCGAGCCGGGGTACGAAAGCACGGTTCCGGGGCAGCTCCGTGGGCGGCAGGGGCTGCACGGGGCGCACGCCCTGGGTGAGGCCGCCGAGGTTGTAGAACTTCCGGCGCTCGTTGAACGTGCGGTTGAGCAGGTGGTAGACGCGTTCGGCCTGCGCCTGCTCCTCGGCGGGCGTGGGGGTGGAGGCCTTCGGCGTGTTCAGCCGCGCGGACATGTGGGTGAAGTAGTTGAGGTAGTGCACAAAGAGGTCGGAGTCTTTCCGCACCACGTGGGTGAGCACGCCGGGGTCGGCGAGGGCTGCGTAGTCGAGGCTGAAAAAGCGCACGCGGCCGCCTGTGGCGGGGTTGAAGTTGACGAAGACGACGAGGAAGTCCCACTCGCAGAACTGGGTAATCAGGCTGTCCTGCCGGTGGCGCGCGATGCGCGTCTCGGCTTGGATGCGTGCTTGTGAGTAGTGGAACGAACCGCTGCGGAAGCAGGCTTGCTTGACGACAAACCAGTCGAAGAGGACGACGCCATCGGGCGGAAGGACGTAGTCGCGGAGGCGAAGGATGTTGACCGCGGTCGGGAGAAAGGGTTGTTCGGTGGAAGTCTGCATGTGTGGATACTTTTTAGTATTAAAAACGTAGGCGAGGGTGAACGGTTGTGCGGCCTGCACCGGCCGGACCGGGCGGGATGCGGGCGGTCGGCGGCAGGGTATGCCCGTGAGGAGGTGAAGGGCATGAGGGGAATGCAAGTCAAAGCAGCACGCGCCCGGACGGCGCGGCGGAAGGGGGACGCTGTCGTCGGGCGACTATGCAAAGATACAACGGAATAGGGTAAAACCGTATGGTTTCAACGAAGAAACTAAATAGTTTTAATAATTTTTACTGATTGGTGCTTTCGGATGGCTCCACGCTCATGCGCCTTGCCTGACCGCGGCGCCGGGAGGGCTGACCGTCGTTGCTGTCACGGCGCTGTTC
>DVNY01000162.1 GCA_018714085.1 Candidatus Caccomonas pullistercoris | reverse complement strand
ACACTCTTCCTCGACGAGGTGGGCGAACTGCCCCTCCCGACACAGGCACGCCTGCTGCGCGTGCTCGAGACGGGCGAGTATATCCGTGTAGGAGCCAGCGAGGTGCGCAAGACCGACGTGCGCATCGTGGCCGCCACGAACGTCGACATGGCCAAAGCAGTGGCCGAAGGACGCTTCCGCGAAGACCTTTATTACAGGCTCAACTCCATCCCCATCAGCATCCCTCCGCTGCGCGACCGTGGCGGCGACATCGTGCTCCTCTTCCGTAAGTTCGCCCTCGAAATGAGCGAGAAATACAAGATGCCGCCCATCCGCCTGACCGAAGACGCCCAGCAGCATCTCATGGCCTATGCCTGGCCGGGCAATGTGCGCCAGTTGAAAAACCTGACGGAGAACATGTCCGTCACGTGCGAAGCGCGCGAAATCACGGCTGAAATCCTCGACCGCTACCTGCCTGCCGCCTCGACGACGCGCGAGCTGGTGGCCGTGGGCCATCACGGCACGCAAAGCCACAGTTTCGAGAACGAGCGCGAGATTCTCTACCAAATCCTTTTCGACCTGCGCCGCGACGTGACCGAGTTGAAGAAGTACGTGCACGAGAATGTCCATCCGCAACAGGAGATAGCCCCGCCGCACGCAGGCGGCAACCTGACCTATTATCCAGCCAACCGGCCGGACATCCGTTTCAACGCACCGGACAACGTCCCCATACAAGAGGCCGAAGAAATCAAGCCGACGGAAAACGAGCCAACGGCCCGCTCGCTCGACGACTTGGAGCGCGACGTCATCCGCACGGCGCTCGACCGCAACCACGGCCGGCGGAAAGCCGCCGCCGCCGAGCTGGGCATTTCGGAACGTACGCTCTATCGTAAAATCAAGGAATATGACTTGGAGTAAACCCCTTCCGTTCGCGCTGAAAGTGGCGGTGTGCGTTTTCGTCATGGCCGCCGTGTCTGCTTGCCGGGTGAGCTACAAGTTCACCGGTACGTCAATCGATTACAACGTAGTCAAAACCATTCAGATCGATAATATCCCGCTGCGTTCCGCTTATGTGTGGGCGCCGATGGGGCCGATGTTCAACAACAAGTTGCAGGACCTGTACGCCAATCAGACACGCCTGCAATTCGTCCGCCGCGGCGGCGACTTGCATATCTCCGGCGAAATCATCGGTTACGAGCAATACAACAAATCCATCTCGGCCGACGGACTCTCGTCGCAGACACAGCTGAAAATGACAGTAAACATCCGTTTTGTCAACAATACTGACCATACGCAGGACTTTGAGCGACAGTTCACGGCCACGACGCAGTACGACTCCAACCAGCAGTTGGCCAATGTGCAGGAAGACCTCGTGTCGGAGATGGTAGACGACCTGACGGACCAAATCTTTAACGCGACAGTCGCCAACTGGTGACGCGCACGCCACTGATAGCGAGAGCATGGAAATCCACTTAGCTGAACTCATCGGACACCCTGAGCAGTTGAATGCCGACACCCTCTACGAACTCCGCGAGGTCGTGGCGCGTTATCCGTACTACCAGGCCGCGCGGCTGATGTTCTTGCAGAACCTCTTCCTGCTGCACGACGCCTCGTTCGGCGAGGAACTCCGCAAGGCGGCTGCTTTCGTGCCCGATCGTCGCGTGCTTTTTCGCATGGTCGAAGGCCGTAACTACGAAGTGCCCGCCGCAGCCGGTGATGCTCCCGCCCAAGCGGAGGAGGACAGCGCCGCCGACCGCACACAGTCGCTCATCGACGGTTATCTGAAAAGCCGCCTCCCCGAAGAGAAAGGCCGGCGCCCGAAAGCCGCCCCCGACCCGACGAAAGACTACCTGCCTTTCCTCATGGCCATGGACGACGTGGACACCAGCGATGAGCCGACCCCGCAAAACCAACGCAACCTCGAACTCATCGACGACTACATCGAGCACAAGCCTGAGCGCATCGTGCTGCCCGATGTCGTCGAGTATGTGCCCGAAACCCCCATCGTCGAAGACGGACAGGACGCCGACGGCGACGAAGACTTTTTCACCGAAACCTTGGCCAAAATCTATGTGAAACAAGGCCGCTACGAGAAAGCCATTGAAATTATCCGTAAACTCAGCACGAATTATCCGAAAAAAAATAGTTACTTTGCAGACCAAATCCGCTTCTTGCAGAAATTAATAATCAACAATCAAAATAAAGCAACGTAGAACATGTATACCGTATTAGTAGTGTTGGTCGTGATTGTCGCAGTGCTCCTGTGCTTTGTCGTCCTCATCCAAGAGTCGAAAGGCGGAGGCCTTTCATCGAGCTTTGCGGCGTCCAATCAGATCATGGGTGTGCGCAAAACTACCGACGTCGTTGAGAAAACGACATGGACACTGGCCGCCTTGCTGGTCGTCCTGAGCGTGGCTACGTCTTATGTAGACGTGACGCCTGCCGGCCAGAAATCCGTAGTGACAGACATGAAAGTGACCACGACGCCGATGAACTTGCCCGGACAGGGACAAAACAACAACGCTGCCCCGGCTCAGGCTCCTGCGGCTCCCGCCGCTCCGGCTGCTTCGGCTCCGGCTAAATAAGAAAGGCTTTTCGCTGGCCGCGCGCCAACGAACGGAAGGCTTCTGTCCGGCAATCGGCAGTGCTAACGCAATGTGCGTGCATGCTGTTTCCCAGACAGAAGTCTTTCTCATTATTATAAAAAGGACAGACAATGAAGATAGCAATTGTGGGGACAGGATATGTCGGACTGGTCTCCGGCACCTGTTTCGCCGAAATGGGCGTTGACGTGACCTGCGTCGACGTCAATAAGGAAAAGATCGAGCGTCTGCAAAAAGGCGAAGTGCCCATCTACGAACCCGGGCTTGACGAGATGGTGCTGCGTAACTTCCGCGAAGGACGCCTGCACTTCACGACCGAACTGACGTCGTGCCTCGACGAGGTGGAGGTCGTGTTCAGCGCCGTGGGAACGCCACCCGACGAAGACGGCAGTGCTGACCTTTCGTACGTCTTGGCTGTGGCCCATGAGGTCGGGGCGAACATGAATCATTACCTTACGGTCGTCACGAAGAGCACGGTTCCCGTCGGCACGGCTAAGCTGGTCAAAGCGGCTATTCAGGAAGAATTGGATCGCCGCGGCGTGGACATCGCGTTTGACGTCGCTTCGAACCCGGAGTTCTTAAAGGAAGGAGCGGCCATCAAGGACTTCATGTCGCCGGACCGTGTTGTCGTCGGCGTGGAGAGTGAGCGGGCCAAAGCGCTCATGACGAAGCTTTATTCGCCCTTTATGCTTAACAATTTCCGCGTTATCTTCACGGATATCCCCTCGGCTGAGATGATCAAGTATGCGGCGAACAGCATGCTCGCCACGCGCATCTCGTTCATGAACGACATTGCCAATCTTTGCGAGCTCGTCGGCGCGGACGTCAACATGGTTCGCAAGGGCATCGGGGCCGACAGCCGGATCGGCAGCAAGTTCCTTTACCCTGGCTGTGGCTACGGCGGGTCGTGTTTCCCAAAGGACGTGAAAGCCCTCATCAAGACTGCCGAGCAAAACGGTTACTCGATGCGTGTGCTCAAAGCCGTCGAGGAGGTGAACGAAGCCCAGAAATCCGTTCTGTTCAGGAAGTTGAGCCGCCATTTCGACGGCCAGCTCTCCGGGAAGACCATCGCGTTGTGGGGGCTTGCCTTTAAGGCTGAGACAGACGACATGCGCGAGGCTACGTCTCTCGTGACCATGCGTTTGCTCCTTGACGCCGGTTGCCGTGTCAGGGTGTTCGACCCTGTGGCCATGAACGAGTGCCGTCGCCGGATGGGCGACCGTGTAGAGTATGCCAAGGACATGTATGACGCGGCCCTTGGTGCTGACGCCTTGCTCTTGCTCACGGAGTGGAAACAGTTCCGCCTGCCGTCGTGGGAGGTAGTCCGTCGGTCGATGAACCACGCCGCAGTTTTCGATGGCCGTAACATTTATTCGCCGGAGGAGATGCGCCAGAGCGGGTTCTACTACGAATCCATCGGCCGCTGAGCCGGAGTGTGCCTCAGGCCGGAGTGAAGTCCGGCTGAGGCCGGCAGATACGGAAAGACGCCGTCCCGACTGTTCGCCTCGCTTTGAGGCCGCAGTCGGGACGGCGTCTTTTGTGCGTGAGGGCCGGGCTGGCCGTTACGGCGGGAGCGTCGGCCAATTTGCCCGGTGGCCAGTCCGTCCTTATTTCTTCAACAGGTTTTCGAGAAAGGCGTTGAGGTCTTCTTCCATGCCTTTCATGAGGTCACTGTCGATGATGAGCGTGTCGTCGTCGACGAGGTAGAGGTCCGCCACAGTCTCGCGGTCTTCGTCGATAAGCACGAACGAGTACGGTTTCAGGATGTTCAGGTTGTCCAGCGTATCGCTGAGCGCGGCGATGGCTTTTTTAAGGATGGGTTGGACGGCTTCATAGAAATTGTCATCCTTGTTGTCTATCCATTCTTCGACGACGCAACGCGTCAACTCGACGTCGTCGTCGTTGAAGACCAGGAGTTCACCGCTTTCCTGCTTGACTTGGATGAGGATGTCCGTGAGTGGTGCCTGCTCCTCGTTGATAGGGAATTTTGTCGCCACTTTCCGCAGGGCGCGTTCGATTTGTTGGAGGATTGAGTCCGTAGCTTCCATGTGCCAATCGTGCTTTTGTCGGTTAACATGCCCCGTCCGCACCGGGCAGGGCTGTGTTTACTGCAAAGGTAGCAATTATTCTCATTCGTGTCGGCTTGTGCGGCGTTATTTCCGCTTCTTTTGGCTCCATTCCCTTTGCCGCCAGCCTTTTTTCACGGCTTCCTCGCCCTTCCGTTGTCTGAAAGGGCGGGGCGGCCTGCGGCTGTTGTCCGGGCGGCCCGGCTTGTCATTCGGCCGCAGGGCGGCGGTGGAATCGGTAGACGCAGATGGTGTCTTTCGTGTCGCAGCTGCGGTGGCCGCTGTTGAGCACGAGGTCGAACGTATAGCGGTCGCCGAAGCGCGGGATGAGCTTTTCGCGGTAGTCCGCAGTGCCGACCACGAGTGTGCCGCGCTCGGGCAGGACCTTGTCGAAGATGAGCACGCGGTCGCCGGTGTAGAAGTTGATGTTGAAGTAGCGTCCGGCGCCGCGCTGTACGTATTCATAGATGGGGCCGTCGGGCTGGATCTCATTCACAGCCTCGGCCACGGCGCGGTCCGACTTGACGTTGAGCACCGTCGGCTGGTAGAAACCGTCGAGTGCCAAGTAGATGCCCACGGCCACGATGAGCGGCTGCATGACCATGCCGGGCAGGCGTCGGCGCTGGCGGCTCAGGAGGTCGCGCAGGTAGCCCAACGCCAGGATGGGTGTCACGGCCACCGCCGTGAAGCCGCCCACGTTGAGCGGCACCGTTTCGAGGGCGTGGAGGAAAGCGACATTCTCCGCCGCATGGCGACCCGTGAAAATCGTGTCGGGCACGAAGCCCAGCCGCACCGTGACGAACACCACCGTCAGCGTCACCGCCGCCACGCTCAGCACAGTGCCGAACGTGTGGATCACCCACGGCCTGCGCTGCCACAGCCACAGCATCCATTCGGCCAAGAAGTAGGCGATGAAGGGATAGACCGGGAGCAGATAGACGCTGCGCTTGCTCTTCGGGATGCAGTAGAACACAAATATCACCACTATGGCCAGCAGCGAGAACAGCCGCACGGGCTCCATCTCGCGCAGGCCTCGCCACAGCCGCGTCCACCACGCGCCCATCCACCCGCCTGCCCAGCGCAGCGGCAGGGCGAACAGGCCCAGCAGCGTGTAGGGCGCATAGCCCGCCACGATGGTCATGACGTTATAGTACCACGGGTTCTCGTGCGACTCGTAAGTCATCTTGCCCGTGAAGCGGAGCACGTTCTCCTCGTAAGCCATCGCCAGAAAGGCGTCGCCCGCTTCGAGGTAAGCCGCCACATACCAGAGCAGGGGCAGCACGCACGCGCCCAGCCCCACGGCGGCGAGGCGCCCCGTCGTCGGCCAGAAGCGCCCGCCGCGCATCAGGACGAACACCCACGTGACGAGGCAGGGCAGCACGATGCCCACAGGCCCCTTGGTGAGCGTGGCCACGCCCATAAGGACAAGTGCCCCCCACGGTGCACCGCGCAGCCCGCGTTCCGTCCAGCGGTAGAGCAGGAGTAGGGCGCCGACGATGGCCGCCGTGAGCACCATGTCGACCCGACAGTTCAGTCCGGCGCGGTGCGTTTCGAAATTCGTCATCAGGATGAGCGCTGCCATGAAAGCCACCATCACGCCGCGCCGCCGGGCATAAAAGGCGTAGCAGCCCAGCGTCATGCCCAACAAGGCCAGCGCCGAGGGCAGGCGCGAGGTGTACTCGTTCACACTGCCCGTCACGGCCGAGAAAAGGGCGATGAGCCAGTGGAAGAAAGGAGGCTTGAAGGCGACCGAACCGTCGTTGTAGAGTGGCAGGATCCAGTGGCCGTCGGCCAGCATGTCGTAGGCCATGATGGCCTCGCGCGGTTCGCCTTTCGTGTGGAAGTCACTCAGCCCCGGGAAGGGCAGGAGGCAAATCGCGGCAACGAGCAGCAGCCCCCAGAAAAAGTAGCGAGATTCTTTGTCCATAGTGTTAGTGATGGCTAATTGAGGGCAAAGATAGTGCAAACGAGCGGAAAGCGCGGCGAAAAGCCGGGGGATTTTCGCAGTCGCTTGCCCGAGTGCCGCCTGTCTTGGCGAAGCAAAGAGTGCAAACGAGCGGAAAGCGCGGCGAAAAGCCGGGGGATTTTCGCAGTCGCCCCACCGAGTGCCGCCTCACATTCTGCGTGGAAATGTAGGGGCGCTGCTTGTGACGCCTGGAAAACGGTCACCATCGCCCATAAGGCCGGCTGTTTCATTCGCAGGCGCTGCGGCAATGCGGAGGCCGCTTTGTGCCGTTCCGGCGCTGGGCGTCCGGGGTGGCGCTCCTACGGTTCCTTTCACGGGTCGGCTCTCCCGTTTTTCCGGGTCGCCGTCCTGTGATTTCTGTCAGCCGACCCGTAAATCCTGTCAGCCGTCCCGTGACTTCTGTCAGCCGGCTTGTTCCCGTGGGCGCTTCTCCGCCGTATGCCGGGGCACCATCGCGGACGCCCGGATGCTGCCGACCCTTCACGGCATGGGCTGAAATCCCGGCGAAGACAGGCTGCGGCTCGGCTGAATCAAGAAGAAAGCAAGCTTTCTCTTGCTTCTGCGCTCGCCTTTCACTATCTTTGCACCGGCTTTTGGGCCACCGAGTGCTTGTCTAACCTCGTTAAAAACAAGAAACATATGCAACAACCCATCCGGGTCAGCCTGCCGTTCTTGGTGCTGACCGTCCTGTTCTGCGTCTGTCTTATCGCAGCCAACCTGCTCGAAACGAAGCAGGTGACGCTCGGCCCGCTCGAACTGACTGCGGGGCTGATCGTTTTTCCCGTTTCCTATATTATTAATGACTGCTTGGTCGAAGTCTGGGGATTCAGCCGGGCGCGGCTCGTCATCTGGCTGGGCTTCGCCATGAACCTGCTGTTCGTGGTTTTCGGCGCTTTGGCCGACGCCCTGCCCGGTGCTGCCTACTGGACGAACGCCGAGGGCTTCCACGCCATCTTCGGCCTTGCGCCGCGCATAGCCGCCGCCTCGTTCGTGGCGTTCCTCGTGGGCTCGTTCCTCAATGCCTACGTGATGAGCCGGATGAAGGTCTGGTCGGGCGGGCGGGGCTTCTCGCTGCGTGCCATCGCTTCGACGGTTGTCGGCGAAGCGGCAGACTCGCTCATCTTCTTCCCGATGGCCTTGGGCGGCGTCGTACCTTGGGAGACGATGCCTGCGATGATGATCACGCAAGCTGTGCTCAAAACGCTCTACGAGGTCGTGGCCCTGCCGGTGACGGTGCGCGTCGTGCGGCTGTCTCTTATACACATCTCCGAGCCCAC
>DVNY01000161.1 GCA_018714085.1 Candidatus Caccomonas pullistercoris | reverse complement strand
TCTCGTGGGCTCGGAGATGTGTATAAGAGACAGCAGTTGAGCCGCGTGACCCGCACGGTCAACTCACAGGGCCGTACGGAGACGTGGTACAACACGGTGCCGGCCTACGCCTCGCTGCACCTGACCTACCGCTTCGACATGAAGCCCAAGAAGAAAGCCGGTGCGCGGGAGTGACGCCGGCCGCCCCGGCCGAGAACGGAAGGCGTAGAGGCGCCACTCCGGCCGCCCCTACGACTTGAGCGGCGCCCTGACACAGGGAGACCGGCAGCCCTGCGGAAACTCCCCGCCGCACCAAGTAAAGTCTATTTCACGACGTGAAATATAAAAGTCACGACGTGAAATGTATAAATCACGGTGTGAAATACAAATTTCACACCGTGAAACGGACTTTCGGACGCCGACAGGGATTTCTGTCAGTGCGCTGGGGATTTCTGTCGCCCTGCCCGTTTTTCCTGTCAGCCGGATAGGATTTTCTGTCAGCCGTCCGCTGCGTCCTGTCCGGCTGACAGGATTTTCCGCCACTGCCGACCGGCGGTGGCCGCGCCCCGTCTGCCCCGGGCTGGGCGGCGACCGGCCGGCTCCGGGCGCAGCGGCAAGTGAGGATGGCAACGGTCGGGGCATCAAAAAGCCGGGGAGCAGAGACAGGCGTACTTGTATTTCCCCGTAAATTTGTTCCACGAATATAGGATGCGGCTCGGCAATGTCACGAAGAAAGCGGGGCTTTCGCTTGTCTTGGCGCTTGTCTTTCCGTAAATTTGCCTCTCAAAAACGGGTCGGCGCTGCGGCCATCCCTCGTCGGCCGCTCGCGTTCCCGCCCGCTGCGCCCGCGCCATGCCGTGTCGGGCAGGTCTCTTCATAAAAAGCGATAGTCATGAAGATCATACACACTGCCGATTGGCATCTCGGCAACACGTTCCACGGTCACGACCGCCACGACGAGCAAGCCTACTTCCTCGACCGCTTGGTCGACCTCTTGATTGAAGAACAGCCCGACGCGCTCCTCGTGGCGGGCGACGTGTTCGACACGTCGAACCCCTCGGCGGCTGCCGAGCGGCTTTTCTTCGATTTTCTCAGTCGGGCTACGGCCGAGGTCGACGGCCTGCAAATCGTGGTCACGGCGGGCAATCACGATTCTGCCGCGCGGCTCGAAGCGCCAGCTGCGATGCTGAGTACGCACCGTGTCTTTGTGCGTGGCACTGTGCGCCGCACGCCCGACGGGGAGGTCGATTACGGCCGCCACCTCATCCCCCTGCGCCGCCGGGGCGACGACCGCGTGGCCGCCCTCTGCCTGGCCGTTCCTTTCCTGCGTGCCTGCGACTACCCGGCCGGCCTGACGCCGTCCGAGGGTGTCGCCCATTTCTTCCGAGGGTTGCGCCAGGCTGCTTCCGCCCATCGCAACACGGGCGTGCCGCTCGTGACGGTGGCGCACTTCTATGCCGCCGGAGCCGATGTCTGTGCCGACGAGCACAGCGAGCGCCTTGTTGTGGGCGGGCAGGAGTGCGTTGATGTGGAGCGTCTGCCCCGAGGGTTCGCCTATGTGGCTTTGGGACATATCCATAAGGGACAGGCCGTGGCCGGGCGCGCCGACGTGCGCTATGCCGGCAGCGCCCTCCCCATGTCGTTCTCCGAGCGCGGCTATCGTCACGGTGTGGTGCGTGTTGAAATCGACGAGGCGGGCCATGCCGTGGCCACGCCGGTCGAGGTGGAGCCTCTCCGACCGCTCCTCTCCCTGCCCCGGCAGGGTGCGGCCACGGCGGACGAAATGTTCCGTGCCGTCAGCCGCCTGCCCCGCATAGGGCCGGGCGACGACGGCGCTACGTGGCCTTATCTCGAAATGCGGATTGTCGAGACGCAGCCCGAACCCTTGCTCGTCACCCGGCTGCTCGACGCCTTGGCCGACCGGGCTGTCCATTTCTGCCGCGTGGTGCGCTCCGTGCCCACGGCGCCTGAGCCCGACGCCCCGGCCATCCGCTCGACCGACGAACTGGCCGCCATGCAGCCCTTGGACATGGCGCGTCTGCTCTTTGCCGAGCGTTTCCACAGTCCGATGCCCGAGGAACTCGAACGGCTCTTCCGCGTGGCCGAGGCAGACTGCCACGAAAGTGAATGAGCCTTTAACTGTCAGCAAGAACTACCGATGAAAATAGAGAAAATCATACTCTGTAACCTGACGTCGCTCGAAGGCGAACAAATCATCGATTTCACCGTTGAACCGCTGCGCTCGGCGGGCCTGTTTGCGATTACTGGCGACACGGGTGCAGGCAAATCAACCCTGCTCGACGCCATCTGTCTGGCGCTCTATGACCGCGCGCCGCGCTTCGACGGCGTGGAGCGCCTTGAAACCGACGCCAAGGAGCGCCTGGTGCAGGGAAAGGTGCGCGCCATCCAGACCGACGACGTGCGCAACCTGCTGCGGAGGGGGTGCAGTGAAGCATACAGCCGCGTGGCCTTCACTGCCCGCGACGGCCGGCGCTACGAGGCCGAATGGCGCCTGCGCGTCAACCGCAACGGGAACGTCGAGCCTGCCCAGCGCCAGCTTCGCCGGCTGGCTCCCCAGCCCGAAGAGTTCGGCGGGACAAAGACTGAGATCAACCGGAAGATTGAGGAAATCACCGGCCTCACTTACGAGCAGTTCACGCGCACTGCGCTGTTGGCGCAAAACAGCTTTTCGAATTTTCTGAAAGCGCGCCGCAGCGAGAAATCCGGCCTGCTTGAAAAACTGACCGGTACGGAAATCTATGGCGAAATATCGCGCCGGATTTACGACCGCACCCGTGCCGCAGCCTCCACCTGCGACAGCCTGCGCGAACGGCTTCGCACCGTGGCCGGGAGCGGTCTGCTCGATGAGGCCGACTACGCCCAGACCGTCGAAGGCCGCCGCCTGGCGCAGGCCAGCCTTGACCATGCGCTCTCGGACGTCGAGCGGCTGACGGCTTACGGCCGGTGGTTTGCCGCTTACGACGGCGCGCTGGCCGAGCAGGCTCGTTGTGAGGAACTGTACACCGCCGCGCACAAGGCCTACGTGGCCCGGCGCGACGACGAGGCAGCCCTTG
>DVNY01000160.1 GCA_018714085.1 Candidatus Caccomonas pullistercoris | reverse complement strand
CCACGTTCAATAGTGCGGCAACGCTTCGCGACACGATTGAAAGCGTTCTCGCCCAAACTTATAAAGACATTGAATATATAGTTGTCGACGGGAATTCATCTGACGAAACATTAAAAATCGTCCGCGAATATGCCCCTGCATTCAAAGGAAGGTTGAAAGTCGTCAGTGAACCGGACCGTGGGATCTATGATGCAATGAACAAAGGCGTCAGCATGGCAACAGGTGATGTGGTGGGTATTCTTAACAGCGACGACTTTTACTCGTCGCCCAACGTTATTGAAGAGATTGTCAGGGTCATATCCGCCTCTGATATAGACGCCGTCTATGGGGATGTTCACTATGTCCATCCCAGTGACACGGGCAAATGTGTACGCTACTACTCCTCCCGTCTGTTCCATCGCACATGGATGCGTTTGGGCTTCATGCCGGCTCACCCGTCTTTCTATTGCCGACGCACGATTTATGAACGATTTGGTGCATTCGATCTCTCATACAAAGTCGCGGCAGACTTTGAGAACCTGTTAAGGCTGATTTACGTTCACCGTATCCGGACAAAATACCTACCTCTTGATTTCGTGACAATGCGCACCGGAGGAGCATCCTCTTCGGGATTTTCCAGCCACAAACAAATCATGCTCGACCACCTCCGTGCCTTACGCAACCACAATATCTATTCGAACTCACTTCTTCTTAGCCTGCGTTACGTCTACAAAATGGGCGAAGTTCTGAAATCGCGTGCATTCCCTCCGAAAACAAGTTCATACCTCCTAACAAAAGCTCCTCGCCAAAAAAATTAAGTATTCTCTTCTTTTTTTCTTCGAGACACATACATATTCCGTCGTCTTTCGCTATCTTTGCGCTCGGTGATAGGATGCGGCCCGGCCAAGCCACGAAGAAAGCAGGGCTTTCTCTTGTCTCGGTGCTCGCCTTTGCGTATCTTTGCCACGAACGTCCGAGGCATCCGGAGATGTCATTACAAAACTCGCGATATGAAAAAGAAAGACTACGTTCCACCGAAGGCCATTGTCATTAGCCTACAATTCGAAGGTCACATACTTGCCGGAACCAATAACTCGCTCCAAATTGGATTCAGCTCCGACGAATCATTAGGTGTGACTTCTGAACAAAACATTTTCGGCCGTAAACAGGAGCCTGTCCATGGAAGAAAGGAGAGCATATGGGACTGAATCTTTCGCGCTTTTCAACTTTTAGCCGGCTCATCGCGCTGTGCATTTGCTGGCTTTTATCGCTTCATGCCCGTGCCGGCTACGTCTTGGTCCAATCGTTGGACGAAGTCGCTGAGGGCGGTCAGTTCTTGATCACGTCCGAACCATCCCTTACGTCGGGTTGCATGCTCGGAAATACATATAATGAATCATCCGGTTACGTTGGAAGCATTGTGCTTAATGATGAAGTTCAAGAGAGCGAATATGCTGAATGGACGATAACAGTGGATAAGTTTTCAGCAAAAGAAATCATCTGCGAACTGTCTTATAACAATAAAACTCTTGCGCTTAAAAATACAGGAGAGACAAACCTTGAAATACCATCATCTAATAAAGACATGGCTAAATGGGAACTTAGCCCATACCCTAATAATAATTACGCTTTCCAACTTAGGAACAGCGCGGAGACAAGTCGCCGGCTTTGTCTGAGAGATAAAGGAGCGACTCAATGGAAAGCCTACATGTCATCATCTTCTCAAACTCCTTACATCTACCTCTTCAAACGTACCGACATCGCAGCACCGCAGATTTTGGCTGAGAGTTCGTTATTCGCAGATCCTTTGGAAGTGTCCATCGAGGCCGAAGAGGGCTGCGAGATCCGCTACACGGTGGACGGAACGGTGCCCACGCCCCAATCCCCTCTTTACACCACTCCTTTCCCGGTCTCCACGACCACGACAGTCAAGGCCATCGCCGTACGGGATGGGGAAACGAGTTCCATTGCGACACGCACATTCACCTACTGCCCACCGGTCACCGTCAAATTAGGCGGGAAAGAGCGACTTGGAACGCTTTATTCCTCCTATCCCGTCACGCTGCCAGAACAGACCTTGGCATACGTGATTACCGGCAAGGACGACGAAGCCGGTACCCTGACGCTATCTGCATTTTCACCGACGAACGGAGTACTGCCGGACAGCGTGCCCTTCATCCTACAAAATGAGAACGCGACTTCCTTAATCCTGCATTTCACGGCCGAACCTGCTGACGGGCGTCCAGACTATGCAGAAGGCCTCGTGATGGGCACGGCCGAACGCACGGCTAAACCCGAGGACGCGCAAATCCTTGCCTTGGGTTTGGCTTACGACAAGGCCACATTAGGTTTTTATCCCTATGCAGGTGACACGTTGGCAGCCAACCGCGTCTACCTCACCCTTCCGACCACTTCTGAATACATTTGGGTGAACAGCGTGGACGAATATGCGAGCGGCGCAGAATACGTCTTTGCTTCTAACTGCAAAAATGGAAAGCCCGCAGGATATTATGCCGGGGAGCTTAATAACGAAGCTTTAACGCCAAGTCCTTTCAATGAGGAGAAAGAGCCTTATTTATGGACACTCACAGGCAACGCCCCTAATTCTATCACAATAAGGGACGAAAGCAATAATATCCTGTTTGCAGCCAAAGATGGTACAGGCCTTCTTATAAACGGTAACGAAAAGTATCGGTATTGGGAAATTATAGAAGTGGAAAATTACGGCATCCGCCTAAGAAATAAAGGCTGGTCCAATAGTTCAAGATACATTTTGTTTGATAACGATCGAATAACTTTCAAAAATTACGGAGAGGATTCCCGGTATACTTCTTTCTACCTCTTCCGCAAAGTCACACCAGCGGCCACGTCCCAAGGCTATTCTTTCCGCTTTGACGACAAAGCCGTAGGCATTAAACAAGCCACGACCAAACCGACGCACGGCAACATCTACTACGACCTCCAAGGGCGCCAGACCACGAATCCCTCGCGTGGGATGTGGATTATAAACGGAGAAAAGGTTTACATCAACAAGTAAGCCATGAAGACAGCAAAAGCCACGGGCATGTATAATGTCCGTGGCTTTTGCTGTCTTCTTATCGTTCTGACCATTCAATAAAAACGTCAGTTACGGATATGCATATTTCACGGAAATGGTCTCCTCGCGATTTCTCCACTCCAAACTACCGCCCCCAGGAAAAAGGATTTACTGAATGAGACCGGGAAGTTTTGCTTTGAGCATGATTTTCTCCAAATTCTAAAATTTGAGCACTGCATCAACAAACTTGTTTCATATGTAGATCCCAATTGTACCCACGGGCCAAACATGCCATGATAGACCCCATCCGACCGATGGTCATAACCGATTGTTTCACAACAAATAAGCGCATCCTGATCAGACAAAAACAGAGTATAGTCTACGCAATCAGTATCGCACACACAGACATCACCAAGACTTAGCCTGAATATGATTTAAGTACGATCAGAATATGATTTGAGTATGATTAGAATATGATCAGAGTATGATTTTTTGCCCGAAGCCTTGCTCGTTTCAAAAGAAGTCCTTATCTTTGCACTCGCAAAAGCGAAAAGGCTTCGTAGCTCAACTGAATAGAGCATCTGACTACGGATCAGAAGGTTTTGGGTTTGAATCCCAACGAAGTCACCAAACGAGCGCTTCACTCCACGAGTGAGGCGCTCTTTCTTTACGTCTAAAAATAGCTGTTCCTCCTCTCCTATTCTCGGTTCAGGCGTAAAACGATTATAGTTTTATGCAAATAAAAGTTTTATGGCTTTGACGGACGAAAAAGGTTGCCGCTTTGCAATACCGTTCAATGGCTCAACCAAAAATCGACGTACTGCCGGGCTACTTTGACATAATCGTGGTGCCTGCGGACGTACTCCACACTTTGCCGCGACAATTCAGGAATACGCTCGGGGTGCAGCACCAAATCTGTCAGTTTCTCATACACATCCTGTTCGCTGGGCAATACGTTCACAATCGGGCGCAGCTCCGTTTCTCCTAAAATCTCGTAATTCTCAGGCTCACCGCCTCCCACCACAACGAGTCCTTTGGCCATAGCCAAAAGGGCATTCATCGCCGGGGTATAAGAGTAAAGCTGGTCTAGCAAGACGTCTGAACGGTTCATCAAATCCTGATATTCTGCGAAAGGCACCGACTCCGCCACGCGCATGGTACACCGACGTGGGTTTGCCTGCACCACACGCTGCAAAGCCCGCAGCATGATGTCCGTCCCCTTGATGACGCTACGATGACGCTGTATTCCGATAAAGAAGTTCACCCCCTCCTGCGCATGCTGTTCTTTTGGCTGAATGGTATTCGGATTGATCGGGAACGGAATAAACGTCAGTTTCTCGGGGAAATAGGGTCGGTACGCGGCATAATACTCATAGAGTCCTGCAATGATTCCGTTGCTGCTCGCAGCCATCTCTCGGTTCACCCGCTCTTTGGCCGTACCGATCCAGTCAGTTTCAATTTGCCGCGTATAGGTATTGTCCGAACGTTTCCCAAACTGACAGAACTCAGAATAGCGGAAAGTGGCGGTCTGCGTACAGGCATGTGCCCAATAAAAATCATTCCCGAAAGCTCCGAGAAAGACTTTCGCGTTATGCCGTCTCAGGTAGCGATAGACCATCGCACAGCGTTCTACCTTCAATTCGAGAAAACATGGATTGATCAGTTGCACCACGTCATACCCTCTGAGGGCGGGCAAATGCCTCACCACCTGCCACAAGTATTCCACAGCCCCCCACGCTCCTTCGCGCCGGGGAATGAGCACATCACTCTCGTAGCTTTTCCAATAATCGCCGTTCGAGAGCACACAGACCTCGTGCCCCAAACGCCGCAGGCCTTCGGCGAGCGTCCAATGCACATTACTGTATTCCCCCAATAACAATACTCTCATCAATGCAGTCTTTTTCTGATGCGTTCTGCCCTCGCCAAAAGCCAAATCCCGGCTTCACTTTCCGCAAGCCAACGGAACACCACATAAGACAACGAATAATGCTCCCGGGCCAAAGGCCACAACCCTTGCTGCCGCAAAGAGGCTATTTCACTCTTCACCCGCGGCCATGCCGTCCGCAGCCGGAACAGGTTGATCAGATAGTCACAAACAAGAAAGTTCACTTTCCGCCCCAAGGCCTCGACCTGAACGGCATTGAGCGCAGTGTCCGCCGCGCGCAAATCGGACAGACGGCGTGTGACGGCCTTGAAGTCTGACAGGCGTTTTTCCACATGCGCCCTGTCGCGTTTGGTCGTAATCGACCCGGCTCGCTGACAATAAGCATAAACGGGCAACGACAGCTGACAGGTGCGCCCGGCATATAGGTAGAGTCGGGTGTTGAACTCCTCGTCTTCGTGGTAAATGCCTGGCGTAAATCTGACTCCGTGGATGTCAGCCACAGCGCGCCTGAATGCGTACAGCCAAGGACAGCCCGAGAGGTTATGTCGGCGCATGAAATCCGCCCCGGAAGCATAATCCGCCACTTTCACTCCCATGGTCTTGACGTGTCCGACAGGTGCTTCTGCACCGACCGGTTTGAAAGAGAAGCTGACGACGTCGTAATCTTTCGCCAGCAACATGGGGAGATAGCAGGCAACGGCATCAGCATACAGATAGTCATCAGCATCGACGAACTGGACATACTCGCCTCTTGCCGCATCGATCCCAGCATTGCGCGCCGCTCCCGGCCCGGCATGTTCACGACGGATGTAGGTCACCTGTCCCGGGAAATCGGCCAGCACGCTATGGGGGAAACCGTCCGAACCGTCGTCGACCACGATCACCTCGTAGTCCGACCTCCTGATTCCTTGACCTGCCAGGCTGTCAAGGCAACGCCGCAACAACGACGCCCCCACATTATAATATGGGACAACGAAGCTCAACACGGGTGCAGCGTCATTCACGAGGTTCTCGGTGCAACCGGGCATATAATCGGCAATGTGTGTCAAGCCCTAAGCAGGCCAACGACAAATTTTTCACTTTCACTTTCACCGGAACGTTGAGCCGTAAAAGGGCTGACAATGTCGGCGCATCATGACGCAGCACATCGCAGGCATGCCGGACCGCGCTGGCGTCGGCATCGGGAGCACGCATCCATTCTATCAGCGTGTCCACTATCCTCAGGTACATCGCCACGCATTCCTTGCGACAGGCCTCAAACGAACGCGCCTCATGATAGAGCGCGAGGAAGGCATCCAAGCGGTCGCGCAGGGTCTGTGCCGTCGAACGGACAGTGATGGATCCCTCACGATAGCGATAATAATAGAGTCCGATATCCGAAAGAAGGACGGCGCGGGCCCGATGCAACAAGCGCGGAAGTATAAAGACGTCCTCAAAGTTCTTCCCCGTCGGAAAACGGACATCCTGAAACAAAGTCCGGCGGAAGATCTTGTTCCAGGCATAGGAGTGCACATAACGCTGCGAGTTGATCCAATCCGTAAACACGTCGGGCTGCCCGGCCACCCGACGACGACCTGGTTTCCAGATCTGCTGCCACGGAGAACAACAATGGACCGACACGGGAAATTCCACCCAGTCAAGTTCCGGATCGGCCAACAGAAAAGGGATATTGACCGCATAAGTGTCAAGGGCGACAGAATCGTCCGAATCCACAAAAGCCACAAACTCCCCCCGCGCCACGTCAAGCCCTGTGTTTCGGGCCGCACTCAGTCCTGCGTTCTGCTGGTGCACCACCTTGACACGACTGTCACGGCGGGCATATTCGTCGCAGATTGCTCCACTACCATCCGGCGACCCATCGTCGACCAAGATGACTTCGCAATCGGCGTAGTCCTGCACAAGGAGGCATTCCACGCACTCGCGAAGATATTCTTCCGTGTTATATACGGGGACTATGAAACTCAGTTTTGGGATATCAGTCATAAATTGTCGGCATTTTTGGTGGGACAAAGTTAGCATTTTTCTCACAGAATGCTTACTTTCGCACAAGAAAGAGGAAAAACCTCTTCATCACCACAGCTGAAAACCGGCACGAATGCCCCACAAGGTCACCATCTTGGTCGCTGCATACAACGCCCAAGCCTATCTCACACAATGCCTAGACTCCCTCGTCGGACAGACGCTCAGGGAGATACAGATTGTCTGCATCGACGACGCCTCGACAGACGGCACATGGCGCATCATGAAGCGCTATGCTGACGCCGACCCGCGCTTCGTCCTGCTGCGCCACAGCGAGAACCTGGGGCAAGCCCGGGCGCGCAATTACGGGCTGACACGAGCCGACGGCGAGTTTGTGACCATGGTCGACAGCGACGACTGGCTGGCCCCCGACGCTTTGGCCAAGGCCTACGCCGCAGCCACCGCCACACCCGAGACCGACGCCGCGCTTTTCGAACTCGTCTACTTTTACCAGTCGTCAGGGTGCTACGCCCCCTACCCCCTCCGCGCCTCTGGCTGCTGTTTTACGGGTGAAGAAGCCTTCCGCCTAAGCATGGATTGGAGCCTGCACGGGCTCTACCTCGTGCGGCGGGAAATTCATCAGCGCTACCCTTTCGACGACAGCTGCCGGCTATTCAGTGACGACAACACGACACGAATCCACTTCCTTCACTGCCGACAGGTCCGCCTGTCTGGCGGGAAATACTATTACCGCCAGCACGACCAGTCGACCACCCGCCGGTGCAGCATCCGCCACTTCGACCGCCTCGATGCCGAACTGAGCATGAAGCGCCAACTGGTCGCCGAGGGGGTTGCCCGCTCAGTGCTGGCCCAGCAAGAGACACACCATTGGCGCATCCTCATCGAACTGTACATTTATTGGCGCCGCCACCGAAAAAAGTTTACAAAAGAGGAGAACCTCATCATAAGCCGGAAACTTCATGAGCATTGGCGCAGCGCCGACCTCAACCTTGTCGACCCGACCATGCGCCGCAAATTCGGCTACATGCCCTTGCGCCCACACTACCGCCTTTTCTGCCTCATGACTGGAATCTATGGCCGGATGCAGGCTGTGGTCCACCGGCTGAAAGGCCTCCCGACGAAGTGAGCGGGACGCATCCCCTGCAAAGAAAAACGGAAACTGCTTCCGTCTGTCCTGTCACTGCGACAGTTTTTCCTGTCGCAGTTCCCGTCTTCACGCCCGACGCGTCCGGAGACTCGCCGGCACATGACCCCGTGTCCGGGCGCACGGCAGGACCTCCGCCATTCGCCCCACTCCACCCTATCAAGCCACCCCTCCAAGCCCGTCAAGTGATAAAATTACAAAAATAGTCGTCGACTTTTGCGGTCAGTTGGCCGGAAACTTGTAAATTTGCGTGCAATAAAATCACTACCCTCATGACATCATTTATTGCTGACAAAATCGTGATGGACGGTTTGACCTTTGACGACGTCCTCCTTGTTCCCGCTTATTCCGAAGTCCTCCCGCGCACAGTGTCGCTCTCCACGCACTTTTCACGCCACATCGAATTGAAAGTGCCGTTCGTCACAGCCGCAATGGACACCGTAACCGAAGCGCCCATGGCTATCGCCATAGCCCGTGAAGGCGGAATCGGCGTCATCCACAAGAACATGCCGATCGACGAGCAAGCCCGCCAAGTGGCTATCGTCAAGCGTGCCGAAAACGGCATGATATACGACCCCGTCACCATCCAGCGCGGCAAAACCGTCCGCGACGCACTCATGCTGATGCGCGAGTACCACATCGGCGGCATCCCCGTCGTTGACGACGACCGCAAGCTGGTCGGCATCGTGACGAACCGCGACCTCCGGTTCGAACGCGAGATGGACAAACTCATCGACGACGTCATGACGAGCGAGAACCTCGTGACCACCACGCAACAGACCGACCTGACCTCGGCTTCACAGATCCTGCAAGAAAACAAGATTGAGAAGCTCCCTGTCGTCGACCGCGAAGGACGGCTTGTCGGCCTGATCACCTATAAAGATATTACGAAAGCCAAAGACAAACCCATGGCCTGCAAGGACGCCAAAGGCCGCCTCCGCGTGGCCGCAGGCGTCGGCGTGACGAACGACACACTCGACCGCATGGAAGCCCTCATCAAGGCTGGCGTCGACGCCATCGTCATCGACACCGCCCACGGCCACTCGAAATACGTTATCGAAAAACTGCGCGAAGCCAAAGCCAGTTTCAAGGATGTGGACATCGTCGTAGGCAACGTCGCCACAGGCGCAGCTGCCAAAATGCTGGCTGAGGCCGGCGCCGACGCCGTCAAAGTCGGTATCGGACCGGGATCCATCTGCACGACGCGCATCATCGCCGGCGTTGGAGTCCCCCAATTGTCAGCCGTTTATGACGTGGCCTGCGCACTCAAAGGCACCGGCATCCCCCTCATCGCCGATGGCGGCTTGCGCTACTCGGGCGACGTGGTCAAGGCTTTGGCAGCCGGCGGCGACTGCGTAATGGTCGGCTCACTCGTGGCCGGCACGGAAGAATCGCCGGGTGAAACCATCATCTTCAACGGCCGCAAATTCAAGACCTACCGCGGCATGGGCTCTCTCGAAGCCATGGAGAACGGGTCGAAAGACCGCTACTTCCAGTCGTCGGTGGTCGACGCCAAGAAACTCGTCCCCGAAGGCATCGCCGGCCGCGTTCCCTACAAAGGTTCCGTTCAAGAGGTCATCTACCAGTTGGTCGGCGGTCTGCGTTCGGGCATGGGCTACTGCGGAGCCGGCACGATCGAGGCCCTGCACGACGCCAAGTTCGCCCGCATCACGAACGCCGGCGTGCTCGAAAGCCACCCGCACGACATCACCATTACCAGCGAGGCGCCCAATTACAGCCGCCCCGAATAATTCAAAACCTCACACCCAGATGAAAAAACTTCTCGGCACTATCGCCTTATGCCTTGCCTGCTCCACCGGGGCAGGCAAGGTCATAGACGACCCCGTCCTGATGAAAATAAACGGCAAGGACATCACACGGTCAGAGTTCGAATACTCATTCAACAAGAACAACACGGCAAACAAAGCGGAGCAGACGAGCCTCGACGCATATGTCGACATGTTCATCAACTACAAACTGAAAGTTGAAGACGCCTTAGCCGCACGTCTGGACACGACTGCATCGTTCCGAAAAGAATTTGAGAACTATCGCGACATGCAGTTGACGCCCATGCTGATAGACACAATGTATATCGACTCCGTGGCTCGCCAGCTTTACAGCCGCCTGGAGCAGCGCATGGGTGGAAAAGACCTGATCCACCCGGCACACATTTTCTTCAGACTGCCACAAGATGCCACAGAAGCCTACTATGTTAGTGTGAAACAGCGTGTCGACTCTATCTATGACTTGGTTCAAGGTGGCGCCGACTTTGCCTTGCTGGCACACCAGTATTCCGAAGACCGGGGAACAGCGCAAAAAGGTGGCCAGCTCCCATGGATCGGCCCCGGCTCAACAATCAAAGCATTTGAAGACGCGGCCTACAAGCTGAAAGACGGCGAGACATCACAACCCATAGAGTCACCCGTCGGTTTCCACATCATCCGGATGAACGGACGCCGCCCGCTCGAATCATACGCAGAGCTGAAACCGACCCTCGTCAAAGCGCTCGAACGACGCGACATCAAAGAAGAATCGGGGGAACATACCATTCAAAAAATGATCAGCGCTTCCCACGGGAAGCTGACCCGCGACATGGTGATTGACAGCCTGCTGAACAAAGCCACTGCACAAGACCCCACCCTGAAATACTTGATTCAGGAATACTACGACGGCCTGCTCCTCTACGACATCAGCAAAGCAAAAGTCTGGGATAAGGCCGCGAGCGACACCGTCGGTCTCAAAAAATACTTCAAAGAACACAAGAAATCCTACAAATGGACAGAACCGCGCTTCAAGGGCTTCCTGTTTTACACGACCGACAAGAAGTTGATTAAACCCGTCGCCAAAATGCTGCGGAAAATCAAGGACAACAGCTGGGACGACGCCATTGACAAGACATTCAACACGGATTCGACCGAACGCGTCAAGGTGATGATTCCTGACTACTTCAAGAAAGGCGACAACCAATATGTCGACGAGCTGGTCTTCGACGGACCGCAGGTAAAGCGTCCGGAGGGTTTCGACTATATCGGCGTGGCCGGCAAGAAGTTGAACAATCCCAAGGAACTCAACGACGCCATGGGCATGGTCATCGGCGATTATCAAGAAGAGCTCGAACGCCAATGGGTGGAAAGCCTCAGGAAAAAATATACGTTCGAGGTAAACAAGGAAATCCTGAAAACGGTAAACAATCACAATGACTAAAATCAGAAAACTGGCCTCCATCCTCGTCATGAGTTTGGCCTGTGGTATTTCAGCAGGAGCACAAAACAACATTGTCGACGAGGTGATTTGGATTGTCGGTGACGATCCGATTCTTCGCTCCGACGTGGAAGCCGAACGCCTGAATGCAGAACTCAGCGGGCAGCAATACGACGGCGACCCATTTTGCCGGATCGCAGAACTGATTGCCGTACAGAAGCTCTTCCTGCATCAAGCGGAAATCGACAGCATAGAAGTGACCGAGACTGAGGTACAATCGGAAATCAGCTTCCGTGAGAATCAATACTTGCAAAACTTCGGATCTACGGAACGCATTGAACAATTCACAAAGAAGACGATGCGTCAGCTCCGCGAAATGTGGCGTGAGCCCGCACGCAACAACCTACGCATCCAACGAATGCAACAAAAGATTGTGGAAAACGTGAAGGTCACTCCCGCCGAAGTCCGCCTATTCTACAAAGACATGCCCGAAGACAGCCTTCCCCTTGTCCCGACACAAGTGGAAGTGCAAATCATCACACAAACGCCAGAGGTACCTCGGAAAGAGGTTGAACGCGTAGAAAATCAGCTGCGCGAATACGCACGCCGCGTGAACGAAGGCGAGACAGAGTTTTCCACACTCGCAATGCTTTACTCACAAGACGGCAGCGCCCGGAATGGCGGAGAACTTGGCTACATGAACCGCACGGCACTCGCCCCGGAATTTGCGAACGTGGCATTCAGCCTTACAGATCCCAAGAAAGTGTCGAAGATCGTCAAGACAGAATATGGCTACCATATCATACAACTTATTGGCAGACAGGGCGACAAGGTCAACGTCCGCCACATCTTGTTGAAGCCCGAAGTTCCACAAGACGAAATAGACAAGGCACTGTCGCGCTTGGACTCCATCGGCAACGACATCCGTGCAGGAAAATTCTCTTTCGACGAAGGTGCTGCCTACATATCTGACGATAAAGACACACGTAACAACCATGGCATCATGGTTAACGTGGACGAGGAAATGGGAGAGAGAACGTCGCGCTTCAAAATGCAGGACTTGCCCCAAGACGTCGCCAAAGTCGTCGACACACTTAAAACAGGCGAGATTTCCCAGCCGTTCACAATGATCAAGAACGGCGGTCAGGAAGTTTGTGCCATCGTCAAAGTCAAGAACCGCATCGAACGCCACCGCGCCAACATGCAAGAAGATTTCCAACTGCTCAAAGACCGAGTACTGGCTAAACGCCGCGAAGAAAAAATTGAGCAATGGATAAAAGACAAGTTAAAGACAACTTACGTCAGAATGAACCCGGAAATCGCAGAATGCGACCTGAAATACTCCGGGTGGCAAAAATGATAAACGTGACTACGTGATGAGCCGTCACTCATACTTACTTAGGATGGCTTGGACCGGGATGTTCCTCTTCCTTGTCCAAGCCTATGCTTTCTCTCAAACCGACAGGCCGAGAACGCCGAGCAAGGACATCGTCGAACTCATCCACTCGGACAACCTCAGGCATAACCAGTTTCTCAACCCCGACGCCCGTATCCTCACGGGCAATGTACATTTGTTCCATAACGGCATCCAAATGTACTGCGACAGCGCATACCAGTACGAAACGACAAACTCCGTCGAAGCGTTCGGACATGTGAAAATCATCCAAGGCGACACACTCTCGCTGACGGGCGACAATCTTTTTTACGACGGGAACACGCAACTCGCACAAGTCCGGCACAACGTCGTGATGAAGCACCGCGAATCCACACTTTACACAGACAGCCTCAACTACGACCGCCTTTACAACATCGGTTATTTTTTCGAGGGTGGCCGCCTCGTCGACGGCGACAACGTCCTGACGTCTGACTGGGGCGAATACTTCCTCAACACAAAAGAAGCCCTCTTCAACTACAACGTCCACCTCACCAGCCCGAAGTTCGACCTCACTTCCGATACCCTGCACTACAACACGCAAACCAAATGGGCCGAGGTGATGGGTCCGTCAAACATCAAGGACAAGGAAAACAACATCTACACAGAACATGCCTACTACAACACCACCAGCGAGAACGTCCGCCTGATGGATCGCTCCGTAGTGGCCAACAAAAACGGCCGGCAAATGGTAGGCGACAGCATCTCATATGACAAACAAAGCGGCATGATGCGCGCTTTCGGCAACGTCATATACGATGACAAAGCCAACAAGAACATGCTCACTGGTGAATACTGCCAATACAACGAACTGACCGGCCAAGCCTACGCCACGGACAAAGCCTTGCTCAAAGATTATTCCAACATCACCGACACGCTATTCGTACATGCAGACACGCTCCGTCTGTTCACTTACAACATGGACACCGACTCCGTCTATCGCGTGCTGCACGGCTACTTCCACGTCCGCGCCTACCGCTCGGACGTGCAGGCCGTCTGCGACTCGCTCGTCTACAACACTGGTATCCGGCGGATGGCCATGTACCGGGATCCCATAGTATGGAACAATAAGCAGCAACTGCTCGGTGAGGAAATCTATACTTTCCTCAACGACTCCACCATAGACAGCGTGCGTGTTGAGAACCAAGCCCTGCTAATTGAACAGTTCGACAGCATTCACTACAACCAGGTGACGAGTCAAGTCATGAAGTCATACTTCAAAAACGGAGAGATCCGGGAAAACCAAGCGGAGGGCAACGTCTACGTTATCTACTATCCACTCGACGAGGATAGCGTCATCGTCGGACTGAACTATACTGAAACGAGCCAACTGCGGATGTTCATGGAAAACCGAAAGCTCAAAAGGATATGGACTCCCGAAGCGACCGGCACTTTCTACGACATTTCCATCATTCCCAACGACAAACTCAGACTCGAAAACTTCGCTTGGTTCGACTACATTCGGCCCCGCGACAAGTTCGACTTGTTTGAGTGGAGGCCAAAGAAAGCCGGAACAGAGCTCAAAAAGCAGATACGGCGCTCCGCACCGCTGCAAACCTTAGGCAAAAAAGCGTAACCAAACAAACCATGGGAGGAAACATTCAACTTTTGCCGGACTCCGTCGCCAACCAAATTGCAGCAGGAGAAGTCATCCAACGCCCTGCATCCGTCATCAAAGAATTGGTCGAAAACGCCATAGACGCCGGTGCTTCGCTCATTCAGGTGTGGATCGTGAACGCAGGGAAAACCAGCATCCAAGTAGTCGACAACGGTTGCGGACTTTCGGAGACAGACGCGCGCTTAGCTTTCGAACGACATGCCACGTCGAAAATCCGGAATGTCACAGACTTGTACGCTCTCCACACCATGGGCTTCCGAGGAGAAGCCCTGCCTTCTATTGTCGCCGTAGCGCAGGTTGAACTGAAAACGCGTACTGCCGAAGAAGAACTGGGAACACGCCTTGTCATCGAAGGTTCGAAAATCATAGAACAAGAGCCCACAGCCTGTTCCGTAGGCGCCAATTTCACGGTCAGCAATCTCTTCTACAACATCCCGGCCCGGCGTAAATTCCTCAAATCCAACCAAACGGAACTAAGCAACATCCTGAACGAATTCGAACGCATTGCATTGGCCAATCCAGCCGTTTCCATGCAGCTCTACAACGAAGGGAGCTGCCTGCTCAACCTGTCGGCCGGCAAACTGCGTCAACGCATTCTCGGCATCTTCGGGAAGAAACTCGACAAGAACCTTATCCCCATCCATGTCGACACCTCGCTTGCCAAGCTTGACGGTTTCATCGGTACGCCAGAGAGTTCAAGGAAGAAAGGAGCACAGCAATTTTTCTTTGTCAACGGTCGCTATATGCGGCATCCTTACTTCACACGAGCCGTGCTGTCCGCCTATGACCGCTTAATCCCCGAAGGCGAAAACATCCCTTTCTTCATCCACATAAACGTTGACCCTGCCCGCATCGACGTCAATATCCATCCAACGAAAACAGAGATAAAATTCGAGGACGACCAAGAGATCTGGCACATCATCGTGGCTGCGGTGCGCGAGGCTTTGGGCAAATTCTCATCCGTACCGACCATTGATTTCGATGTCAGTTTCCGCCCGGACATTCCCGCTTTCGCAGACAACAAACACACTGCGATCCCGTCGGTCAAAGTTGACACCGGCTACAACCCCTTTGACCATCCAACTGCCCAGCAAGCACACGCAGCGCCAAACGGCGGAGCCACACATTGGAAAGAGTTATACGACACATTGCGACAGTCTCCCTCAACATCAACGGACTGCCACGATGAAGAGACAACACCGCCGGATGCTCCAGACAGCCTTTTCGAGGACACGACAACAGATTGGGAGAGTGTGGACACAAACTTCATCCAATTCAAGGGCCGTTTCCTGATCACCTCCGTCAAGTCCGGCCTCATGCTCATCGATCAGCACCGTGCCCACATCCGTATCCTTTACGAGCACTACAAGCGCAACATTGAAGAACAGCACGGATTGTCACAAGGGGTGCTGTTCCCTCAAATGCTGCAAGTGCCCCCCTCGCAAGCCAAACTCCTGACCGATGTCATGGATCAGCTGAAATACATCGGGTTCGACCTCTCTCCGATGGGTGGCGGCAGCTATGCCGTCAACGGAGTCCCCTCCGGCACCGAAGGCCTCGACCCTGTGCAGCTGTTGCTCAACATTGTCGAAGAAATCGCCCAAGGAAACAGCAAAAACCTCGGTGACGAAATCTACCACACGATAGCTTTCGCCTTGGCCAAGAAAGTGGCGGTTCCCATAGGTCAGGCATTGGGAGAAAAAGAAATAAAAGCCCTCGTTGAACAACTGTTTGCCTGTGAAACACCCAACTATACCCCGGACGGAAAGACGGTCATTGTCATCATCCCGCAGGAAAACATAGACCGGCTGTTCGGCTGATTCACTATGCGCAAGCATCCTTGGCACGGCCGAACCGTGAGTGGCTCACACGTGCCAAGACCTCAACAAGAGCAAGGGCGGCTTCCGGTTCAGGAAGCCGCCCTTGCTCTTGTTGAGGTATATGTGTCAATCGTTCTCAGAGAATACCCTGAGCCATCATCGCACGGGCCACTTTCATGAAACCGGCCACATTGGCCCCCCGGACGTAGTTCACATAACCGTCTGGCTGCGTACCGAATTTCACGCACTGCGCATGTATATTTTGCATAATCTGGTGAAGACGCTGGTCGACCTCCTCGGCGGTCCAGCTGAGCTTCTGCGCGTTCTGCGTCATTTCAAGTCCCGACACAGACACACCGCCGGCGTTGGCAGCCTTACCCGGAGCGTAAAGGATCTTGGCTTCGAGGAAAGCGTCGATAGCCTCAGGCGTTGACGGCATGTTGGCACCCTCGCTCACGGCGAAACAGCCGTTTGCCAGAAGTGTCTTGGCGTCTTCGCCCGTCAGTTCGTTCTGCGTTGCGCTCGGCATGGCGATGTCGCACTTCTCTCCCCAAGGACGCGCGCCGGGGACATACTTCACATCATAATGCTCGGCATATTCGCGGATACGGCCACGATAAAGGTTCTTCAACTCCATGATATAGTCGAGCTTCTCGCGGTCGATGCCATCCGGGTCATAGATGTATCCGTCGGAGTCGGACATCGTCACGACCTTGGCTCCCAGTTCGATGAGTTTTTCAACCGTATACTGGGCCACATTGCCCGAGCCTGAGATCGTAACGACTTTGCCTTTCAGGTCAATCCCTCGTGTTTTGAGCATTTCGAGCAAGAAATACACATTACCATAGCCAGTGGCTTCGGGGCGGATCAGCGATCCGCCAAATTCAAGTCCTTTGCCAGTCAGCGTTCCGGTATTCTCCCGGGCCATCTTCTTATACATTCCGTACATATAACCCACTTCACGTCCGCCGACACCGATGTCGCCAGCAGGCACGTCCGTGTCCGGGCCGATATGGCGCCAGAGTTCCATCATGAACGCCTGGCAGAAACGCATGATTTCCGCATTCGACTTTCCGCGCGGGCTGAAATCCGAACCACCTTTTCCGCCACCCATCGGCAGCGTTGTCAATGCGTTCTTAAACGTCTGTTCGAAAGCCAGGAATTTCAGGATGGACTGGTTGACCGAAGAGTGGAAACGTATGCCTCCCTTGTACGGGCCGATGGCATTGTTGTGCTGTATGCGGTAACCCATGTTGGTCTGCACCCGGCCGCTGTCGTCCACCCAAGTCACGCGGAAGGAGAAGATGCGGTCTGGAATGCACAGACGCTCGATCAAATTCGCTTTTTCAAACTCAGGATGTTCGTTGTAGACATCTTCGATGGTTTCCAAGACCTCTTGAACGGCCTGGTGGTACTCCGCCTCACCCGGGAAACGGCGTTTCAGGGTGTCTAAGACTTCTGCTGCTTTCATACTTTATTTGATAAACGTTTCGTTATATTCTGATTTCGTTTGCAAAGGTAATACTTTTGGAATTAAAAACAACGATTAAGTATGTAAAAATAACGATGGCTTTCAAAAAGACAACATCATCGCCCATTATCAAGCGTTCTGGTCTTGCTGAGAGCCAGCCAACAAGCGGTTCGAAGGCACCTGCATCGCTCACGAGGAACGGTTCATGCAGGGCATCCCTTGTGCAACGCCCGGAATCCTGCTTGTCCGTCACTGACAGCCGGCACGATAAATCCTGTCGCTTTGACAGAAATTCCTGTCGCAGCGACAGAAAATTCTGTCAAAGCGATCGTTCAGCGCAAATGGCCACCTATATATATTAATAGCTGTACACGCTACGTGGGAACAGCAAGCCCGAGGTTAGGAAACAAATAAGGGATAACGTGCAGGGCGGACATAAAAAACACCCCACTCAAAAAAAGATTCAACTGATGGCAGAAAAATTGACATTACGCCCCCGCCACTGGCGAAGGGTCGACCATATCATGCTGTGCTGTGGCAGGTTTTCGTAAGGGTCGACCCGCAAGACCTCTTCGGCCGCCTCGCGTGCCACAGACAACAGATCGACGTCGCGAACCACGTTTGCGATCTTCAAATCAAATGGCAGTCCGCTTTGCTGCGTTCCTTCGAGATCGCCGGGACCGCGCAATTTCAAATCCTCTTCGGCTATGCGGAAACCATCCGTCGTCTCCACCATGACGCCGATGCGCCTGCGCGTTGAGTCGCCCAACTTGTAGCCCGTCACCAAGATGCAGTATGACTGGTCGCCTCCCCGGCCGACACGTCCCCGCAGCTGATGCAACTGCGCCAGCCCGAAGCGTTCTGCATCTTGTATGACCATCACCGTGGCATTAGGCACGTTCACCCCCACTTCAATGACTGTCGTACTGACAAGTATCTGCGTCTCTCGCCGCAGGAAAGCCTGCATTGCGGCATCTTTTTCCTGAGGTTTCATCTTCCCGTGTAACTTTCCGACCTTATAGTCCGGGAAAGCCTCGCACATTGCCCCGAAACCGGTTTCAAGATTTTTCAAATCGCTTCGCTCACTCTCTTCAATCAGAGGATAGACCACATACACCTGCCGCCCTTTTTGAAGTTCCTTGCGCATACCGTCGTAAAGCAAATCGAGGCGGTCAGAATAATAATGGAGCGTCCGGATCGGTTTCCGCCCTGCGGGCAACTGATCAATGACCGAGACATCGAGGTCGCCATAAACCGTCATGGCCAGCGTACGGGGAATCGGCGTGGCTGTCATGACGAGGATGTGCGGCGGATTGACGTTCTTGCTCCACAACTTAGCCCGTTGCTCCACGCCGAAACGATGCTGCTCGTCTATCACGACAAGCCCAAGGTTCAAGAAAGCAACCGTCGGTTCGATGACGGCATGCGTACCAACCAAGAGATTGACAGAGCCATCGGCCAGACCGGCCAACACGGCCTCGCGTCGTTTCCCTTTGACACTTCCGGTCAACAGTTCGACACGGATGGGGAGCCCGTCTGTCATTTGGACAAGCGTCGCATAATGCTGCTCGGCCAGGATTTCAGTGGGAGCCATCAAGCATGACTGATATCCGTTGTCCACGGCAATGAGGCAAGCCATGAGAGCCACCATCGTCTTGCCTGAACCGACGTCCCCATGCAACAGGCGGTTCATCTGGCGGCCACTGCCTAAATCGGCACGGATTTCCTTCATCACGCGCTTCTGCGCGTCTGTCAACTCAAAGGGGAGCTTCTCGCGATAAAACTGCATGAAAAGGTCACCGACCTTGGAAAAGACAAAACCACGGAACTTCATTTTCCGGTTCTTCGCATAACGAAGAATGTCTAACTGCAAGAAGAACAGTTCGTCGAACTTCAAACGTCGTTCAGCCTGTGCCAGGTCTTCCGTCTTCTGCGGAAAATGCAACGTCCGCAACGACGGTGCCAACGGGCACAGGCGGTAACGCTCCGTGAGATAAGCCGGAAGGCTCTCTTCTGGCTCACAAGCAGGCAGATTGGAAAAAGCGGTGCGCACGATGTCGGCCATCGTCCGCGACGTGAAGTTATGCCGCTTCATCCGCTCCGTAATCCGATAATGGGGCTGAAACGCGCATGCTTCCGCTTTGAACTTCTCTGCGTGCTCAAGCTCGGGATGGGCAAACGAGATGTGCCCGTTGTAGAACGTCGGCTTGCCTAACACGACGAGTGGCTGACCTATTTTATAGTTAGTCTCCACCCGTTTGTAAGCATTGAACCACACGAATTCCACCATACCCGTCCCGTCGGAAAACATGGCTTTCAGGCGCTGCTTGCGACCGACCCCTTCCACCTCATAGTCAACAATGCGTCCTTGGAGCTGCACGTAGGGCATTCCTTCGTGTATCTCGTTCACGTGGTGCACGACCGTGCGATCGATATACTTATACGGGAAATTATACAACAAGTCACGCACGCTCCTCACGTCAAGCTCGCCTGCAAGCAGCTTGGCGCGTTCGGGGCCTACGCCTTTGAGATACGTAATGTCCTGGTATAAATAATTTCGGATGGCCACTCCGTCCTTATGCTACAACACCGAGGGTCTCGTCTTCGCTCAATCGAGGAGCATGTCGTGCTTTATCTTCTCGACCACTTCTGCCCCACGCAAGCGTTCAACTATGGCGAAAGCAAAAGGAAAGACTGCGCCTGGGCCGCGGCCGGTAATGATGTTTCCGTCAACCTCGACCATCTTCCCCGTACATACGGCGCCGTTAAGCTGAGGCTCGAAACCGGGATAACAAGTGGCACGACGTCCGGCCAGCAGACGGCTCCGCCCCAACAAGGCGGGAGCTGCGCAAATGGCAGCCACGGGACGCCCGCTCTGCACATGGTTGATCGTCGCTTTCCGAAGGCCATCGTGCAGTCCGAGATTCGTCGTTCCGGGCATCCCACCCGGGAACACGAGCATTTCGCTGTCCTCGATGCCGCAACGGCGGAAGAGGTTGTCAGCCATGATCGGTATGTTATGCGCCCCACGGATAAGGCGCGCCCCCGTGATCGACACGGTCAGCACCTCAATCCCTGCCCGGCGCAGGATGTCCAGCGTGCCCAAAGCTTCGATTTCCTCGAAACCGTCGGCTAAAAAAAGATGTACCATATTCTATTGTTCTGTTGATTATGTCTGTTTCTCTATTTCAAACAAGCCAAGTAGCGGCGGATTGTTTCTTTCAAGCCGAGGTAGAGCGCATCGCAGATAAGGGCGTGACCTATGCTCACTTCGTCCATCCAAGGAATGCGCTCGTGCAGATAGGCCAAGTTTTCCAGGCTCAAATCATGCCCGGCGTTCAAACCAAGGCCAAGTTGTTTCGCCACATTGGCCGCTTCCACGAATGGCGACACTGCGGCCTCACGATCAGTGGCATAGCCTGCGGCATAAGGCTCGGTGTAAAGCTCCACGCGATCGGCGCCACAGGCTGCAGCACCCTCGACCATAGCAGCGTCGGCCGAAACAAAAATCGATGTCCGGATACCCGCTGTTTTCATTTCGGCCACGACTGTTTTCAGGAAAGCGGCGTGTGCCTCTGTGTCCCACCCATGATTGGAGGTCAACTGATCCGGGGCATCCGGCACCAACGTCACCTGGGCCGGCCGCACAGCCAGCACCAGCCCGCGGAACCTCTCGTCGGGATACCCCTCGATGTTAAACTCCGTGCGCAGCGCAGGTTTCAACGCAAAAACGTCTGAACGCCTGATATGGCGTTCATCGGGACGCGGATGCACTGTGATGCCTTGCGCGCCAAACGATTCGCAATCGAGCGCCACCTTCAGCACATCCGGATTGTTCCCGCCCCGCGCATTACGCAGCGTGGCTACTTTATTTATGTTCACGCTAAGTTTTGTCATCGCTTACTATGCTTTATCGGATCATTGTTCCCGTTAATTTGTTGCACGAAAAAGGTCGCATTCCGGCTTTACCGAGAAGAAAGCCCGTTTTCGCTTGTTCCAGCGCTTACCTTTCCGTATATTTGCAAAAGTAATAAAAAAACTTCGTTCCTGAGACATAAAATGCCAAGGGAATAAATGTTTTTTCCATCCATACTGACGAAAAAGATGAAAATAACGATATTCGGGAACACCTGCCAAGCTGAGAAAAGCCAATACGTGCACCAGGTCATCGGAAGGCTGTCACAGCATGGAGCCACCATAACCATAGAACCTTCGTTCCGGGCCTATCTTGACAAGATAGGCTTCCCGATAGCCTCATTTGAGGATGACAAGGAGCTACAAGGCACCGACTTGGCGGTCTCAATCGGCGGCGACGGCACGTTCCTAAGTACAGCGGCACACGTCGGCTGCAAGAACATCCCCATCCTCGGTGTCAACACGGGGCGACTGGGATTTCTGGCCGACATCTCGCCGGAATACATCAACCAAGCCATCGACGCTCTGTTCCGGAAGGACTACGCCATCGAGAGCCGGAGTATCATCGAAGCCACCAACAACGAACACCCGTTTAGCCACCACCCCTATGCACTGAACGAGGTCGCCGTGCTCAAACATGACAACTCTTCGCTGATCAACATCCGCACCGAGATTGACGGCGAACTCCTCACGCACTACATCGCTGACGGCCTCATCGTCAGCACGCCGACCGGCTCAACCGGCTATTCCCTTAGCGCAGGCGGCCCGGTCATCGTGCCTGGGACACAGACACTCTGCCTTTCTGCTGTCGCCCCACACAGTCTCTATATCCGCCCCGTCGTCCTGAACGACGACGTCACCATCACCCTGACCGTACAGAGCCGTAGCCACAATTTCCTTGTCGCCATCGACGGCCGCAGCGAGAGTTTCCGCTCCGGAACCACAATCACGCTCCGCCGGGCTCCCTATGACATCAAAGTAATGAAAATACGCCACAAGAACTTCTTCGACACATTGCGGACAAAGATGATGTGGGGTGCGGACAACCGTTTATGACCATCGGGCTAAAACGATGAAAGGCGGGAGCCAAAGTAAGAGAATGTCCACATTCTTCTTGATTAGTCCAAGCCGCATCCTGTTATTCGTGAAACAAGACAATGAACTTCAAGAAAGCCATTTCAAAACACACGTTGAGTTCCATGTGGTCCAGCACACGCTGGCTATGGAACGTGTGGCAGGGTCACCGCATGCAAGCCACCCTGAATACCCTCATCGGCATACTGAACGTCGCCGCGGGCCTCACATTTGTCTGGGCCACCAAACTGACCATCGACATCGCCACCCATGCCGACACCCGCCTCACACTGAACAAAGCACTGCTCCTGCTTTCGGCCATCCTTGTGGTTGAGATCGGCTTAGGCATGTGCAGCCGGTGGATACGCGCCACGCTGGGAGTGAAGGCCCAAAACAGCATGCAGTCACGCACGTTCGGCCACCTACTCCACAGCACATGGCGAGGGCTCCAATCCTACCACAGTGGCGACATGCTCAACCGTATTGAAAAAGACGTCACGACAGTCGTGGGTTATCTGACTGAATCGCTCCCGGCGCTCATCACAACCATAGTCCAATTCGCGGGAGCCTTCCTTTTCCTTTTCCTAATGGACCGCACGCTGGCACTCATCATCGTGTTCCTGCTCCCGGTCTTCCTGATCATCAGCCGCCTTTATGTCAGCCGGATGAAAACACTCACGCACCAAGTCCGCTCGACGGAAAGCCGCATCCAAGCACTCGTGCAGGAAAGCATACAACACAACCTCGTCATCAAAACGCTCGAACGATGCGCAACCATCTTGGCCAACCTTGGGACACTGCAAGGACAACTCTGCGGCGAAGTCCGCCACAAGACCCGCTACTCACTCATCTCGTCCGCGGTGATGAACATCGGTTTTTCGGCCGGCTACCTTTTCACATTCGGCTGGGGCGTCCACAACCTTTCGGAAGGCCTCATCACCTACGGTGCTCTCATCGCTTTCGTCCAACTCGTCGGACAGATCCAAGGCCCAGCCCGCAACCTGACCCGTTTCATCCCCATTTTCATCAGCGCATACACCTCAGCCGAGAGGCTTATCGAACTGGAACGCATCCCTCCCGAAGACACCGAGACGAACACAAAACGCCTTGAAGGGGGAGTCGGCATCCGCCTGAGCGACGTGACTTTCTCTTACGCTCCAACCGAGCGGGAAATCATTTCAAGCCTGAATTTCGAGTTCCCGCCCGGAAGCCGTACAGCCATACTCGGCGAGACAGGTGCCGGGAAAACAACTCTCGTACGCCTGTTGCTTGCCTTAGTCAAACCGACACGCGGAAGCATCACCCTGCACGACGCCACGAACCGCCTCCCGGCCACGCCTGCAAGCCGGAGCCTCTTCGCTTATGTGCCCCAAGGCAACACCCTGCTGAGCGGGACCATCCGCTCGAACCTTCTTCTTGGCAACCCGAAAGCCACTCCCCAGCACATGGAGCACGCCCTGCGCATTGCCCAGGCCGACTTCGTCTTTTCGCTCCCCGAAGGACTCGACACCCCCTGCGGCGAGCAAGGAGGCGGCCTTTCCGAGGGACAGGCACAGCGCATCAGCATAGCCCGCACACTGCTTCGCGGCGCCCCCATCCTGCTCTTCGACGAAGCCACCTCCGCCCTCGACAACGACACGGAGGCCAAGGTGATTGAACAAATCGTCCACCACTTTTCCGACCGCACGCTCATCTTCGTCACACACCGCCCCCGTGTGCTCGAATACTGCACACAACAGCTCCACATGGAACGAGGAAAAGCATGAACAGACAAACTTTTTCGGCCATAGGCTTGCCAGTTTCATCCGGAAAGCCTATCTTTGCACCCAGAAACAGACGGGTAAGTGCTGCACGGCCAGCTCCCTTCGAATCCTCCAGGGCTTGACCGCAGCAAAGGTAGTTGGTTGTAGCGGCGCGATGCAGAGAGCTTACCCACCCGCCTCTTTAGCTCAGTTGGCCAGAGCACGTGATTTGTAATCTCGGGGTCGTTGGTTCGAATCCGACAAGAGGCTCACCCAGTGAAGGAGCGCACGGTTTGTCAAACCGTGCGCTCTTTCTTTTTTATTGTATAGGACAGGTGCTCACACAACGCCCTACCCCCCTCCGCCGCCCCTTTGGCCATCACCCCATGAACAGCAGCCGCAACGGCCAGCCGTCCGGGAAATCCTGTCGCAGTGACAGGTTTGACGGGACGGCTGGCAGGATTTTCGGTCGCCCCGAGCGGTCGCCCCACCGTCCGGCACCATGCAACGCAAACAAGGCTGGCAGGCGCCTATGTAACCACCACGCCACATTATTCTACCAAAAAAGGCGTTCATATCGGATTTATTTGCTTAAATTTGGGGCGCGAAAAACGCGAACAACAAATCCTTATCACATCATTAAGCTCATGAAGAAAACGACACTAACGCTTTTCGCGCTCAGCTTGGCGGTTGCCCCGTCGGGCGGATGGGCGCAACAAGCCGGAGGGAGCGAGTTCGTCATCCAACAGCAATCGCTGCCGAACCCCGACAACGAGCCGGCACCGGTCCACCCTGTGCCTCACCCCCGCCAGTTAAAGTGGCAAGAGACCGAGTTCTACGCCTTCTTCCACTACGGCATGAACACCTATACCGGCAAGGAATGGGGCTATGGCGATGAAGACGAAGATCTCTTTGCCCCCACGCAGGCGCCCAACCCCAAGCAATGGCTCGAAGCGGTCAAAGCCGCCGGGATGAAAGGCGGCATCGCCGTTGTCAAGCACCACGACGGCTTTTGCCTTTGGCCGACGGCCACGACGTCGCACAACGTTGAAAACAGTTCGAACGCCTACGCCAAGGAGACGAACATCCCCCGCGACTTTGCGGCTGCCGCCAAAGAATTGGGCATGAAGTATGGCTTCTACATCTCGCCATGGGATCGCAACAGCGCCCTCTACGGCACCGACAAATATGTCAGCGACGTGTTTCTCCGCCAGTGCGCAGAACTGGCCCAGTACGGAACCGACCAATTCGAGATGTGGTTTGACGGAGCCAATGGCGGCGACGGTTACTACGGAGGCAAGAACACGACCATCAACGTAGACCAATCCACCTACTACGACGTGCCCAACCTGCGCGACTCGGTGCACAAGGTGTGCCCCGACTGCGTGCTCTGGGGCGTCGGCGGCGAAGCCCGCTGGATCGGCAACGAAGCCGGATGGGCCGGCGAGACGAACTGGTCGCCCGAGAACCGCGGCACCGCCCCCGAAGGCAACGGCATGTACGGCTCCGAGAACGGCTGGTTCTGGTTGCCCGGAGAAAGCGATGCCAAAGGGACGAACAACGGCTGGTTCTACCACGACGGAGAGACGGTGAAGAGCGCCGAACGCCTCTTCCAGATGTACCTCGAAACTGTCGGCCGCAACTCGACGCTCATCCTCAACATGCCGCCCAACAAGGCCGGCGTCCTGCCCACGGCCACGGTGGATGTGCTCGAAGACCTCGGCAACCTGCTGGAAACACGCTTAGGCAACGACCTGGCCCGCACGGCGAAAGTGGAAGTCAGTGAAACCCGCACCGCCGGCGCCTCGCGCAACTATGAAGCCACCAACCTCACTGACGGTGACAAGGACACCTACTGGGCCACAAACGACGGCACCACGTCGGCCACCATCACCCTGACGTGGGACAGCCCACAGCGCATCCACTTCGTAGCCCTGCAAGAATACATCAAGCTCGGCCAACGCGTCAAAGCTTTCAAAATCGAGACCAGCACTGACGGCAGCAGCAACTGGACCGAACGCGGTGGCAGCATCCAGCAGACCACCGTGGGCTACAAACGCATCATCCCCCTGAACGGCTCCACGTCGAACTACGGGTCGGCCATCAGCGTCAAGGGAGTCCGCGTCACCATCGAAGACAGCAAAGCCTGCCCGCTGCTCCACACGCTTTCCGTTTACTAACCCCCAATCCCCAAGCAATGAACCTCAAAAGACACATACTCTGGGCCGCCATGGCGCTCCCCTTGGCAGCGACAGCCCAGGAAATCACGTTCGAATCGGGAGACTACAAGGCGATAGGAACCTACGACTCCTGGGAAGAATCCCCCTTCCGCACCGGCGCCCTTAAAGGCAACGCCGCCGTGGTCAGCAACCACCTCAGCCAAGTGAACGAGACGCTCGGCTTCGCCCCGAACGCCACGGAGCACATCCTCGGTTTCCAGCGCTCCCGCTTCGGTAGCAACCTCTACGGCGCCCGCATCGACCTGGACGAGACGTTCGAGCTGACAAAGACCACGAAATACGTCCACGTCATGATCCACAAGCCGACCGACGGCCGCATGATGCTCATCGGACTCGGCAAACGACGCGAACGCGCCGGCCAGTCGCCCGAAGCCGAACAGTTCTGGGCGCTCTCCTCGCTGCCCGCCACACCCGGCGAGTGGTGCGACGCCGTCTTCCCCATCAAGGGTGCCGGAGGCATTGACATTTACAGCCTCGTCGTCGTGCCCGACTGCGAGTCGCCACACGCGCTGACCAGCGACTACGCCGTCTACATCGACGAGATTGTCGTCAACGACAGCCCCACACCCCGCTTCCGCCTCGGCGACTACGTCATCAACTACGACGAAAACACCACCGTCAACCGCAGTGAACGCAAGTTCACTGGCATCACCCTCAAAGGCTCGGCCGACGGCGACCAGTCCATGAACTGGGGCACGCTCAACCCCACCCCCATCCACTACACCCTGCTCGACAAGAGCTTCACGGCCAAAGCCGGCGAGACCCTCACGCCTGCTTTCGGCTACACCAGCAACTGGCTGAACGGCTACGTCTACCTCGACTGTGGCAACGACGGCAAGTTCGAAGCCGAACTGGCCGACGACTACACCATCCCCGAAGGCAGCGACCTCATGACCTACGCCTACGTCGAGACCGTGGCGAACACCGAAGGTTATTTCAGCGACGGCACGAAAGTGACCGGCAGCAGCCGCAACGTCCTCAACCCGCCAGCCTTCACTGTCCCGGCAGACCTGCCGAACGGCTACTACCGCATCCGCTTCAAGCTCGACTGGGGCAACGTCGACCCCGGAGGCTCGACCACCATCGTCGCCGACGGTGGCATGATCTTCGACACCCGTCTGAACGTGCACGGCGACTTCTGTCCCGTCACCTCGGCCAACCGCAACGGCGACGTGCTCACCGAAGACGGCGCCGCCCTGAACGGCTACCAAGCCCCCTTCGGCCAGCCGCTCACCGTCAAGATGGCCCCGGAAGAAGGCTTCACCTACGAGGGCATCCGCGTCCGCTACGGCTACAACCTCGCCGGCGACAGCCTCGTCCACGGCACGCCGCAATACGTCGACGTCGTCTATCCCGCCTACCTCTTCCGCGACGACAAGTTCACCATCCCCGCCGAAATCATGACAGCCAACGTGCAAGTCGAAGGCCTCTTCACCGAGATCAACGGTGAGACGCCCGAAACCGGCAACGACTACCCCCTAAACTTCGAAAAGGACCTCACCATCGAGCGCACCGACCGCAGGCTGAACCGTATCACCATCACCGGGACCACCGGCGGCACCAAGGCCATCCGCATCGACGATGACGGAACCAACCATGTCTACCGCAACATGACGAACAAAGAGATATCGCTCGTCCCCGGCGACCAGGTGACCACAGCCATCGACTACACCGGCAACGCCATGCACGAATACCTCTACATCGACTTCAACCAAGACGGCCAGTTCAACACCTCGCTCGACGCCAGCGGCGTCCCCACCCTCTCGGGCGAACTCGTCTCCTACACCTACTATGACGGGAAAAACAGCCTCGGCCAGGCCATCACCGGCACGCCCGGTTCCGTCCGCCTCGACAGCATGCCCGCCTTCACCCTCCCCGCCGCGCTGCCCACGGGCGTCTACCGCGCGCGGCTCAAAGTGGATTGGAACAACATCGACCCTGCCGGCCAGTGGAGCGAGGGCGGCGCCAACCAGATTGACGCTAACGGCGGCTACGTCGTCGACTTCCTCGTCAACGTGCACAACGCCGAACACAAGCTCGAACTCCACAGTGAGAACGGCAGCATCTATGGCCTGAACAACACCGGCCTCCCCCTGACCATCCCCTGCTTCGAGTCCCTGCGCATCGTCCCCACGGCCGTGGCAAGCGGCTACCAAGCCGACAGCATGACCATCCGCCACGGGCACAACTTCGACGGCCCCCAATACGTCCGCGGCAACCGCCAGTGGAGCGAGTTCAAGACCCGCGCCCGTGCCTACACCATTCCCCAGGACAGCATCAACGGCGACGTGGCCGTCTATGTCAGCTATGAACCCACAGACCGCGCTGCCTACAAGCTCATCTTCGCCGACGAGTTCAACGGCCCCGACGGCAGCCAGCCCGACGCCGAAGTCTGGCACCGCTGCCCGCGCGAGAACGCCACATGGAGCCGCTGGCTCTCAGACAGCGAAGACGTCATCTACATCTCAGACGGCAAACTCGTGGCCCGAGCCATCCCCAACCCCGACCAAGAGAGCGACCCCGTCCCCATGATCACGGGCGGCGTTGAGTCGTCCGGCCTGTTCGACTTCCTCTACGGCAAGATCGAAGCCCGCATCCTCACCCATCCCCACAGCGGCAACTTCCCCGCCTTCTGGCTCATGCCCACCGATCAGTCAAAGGGCTGGCCCAACGACGGCGAAATCGACATCTGGGAGCAGATCGACGCCCAGAACACGGCCTACCACACCGTCCACTCAAACTGGACCTACAACCTCGGCAACAAGAACAACCCCAAGTCATCCTACAACGAGAGCGTCGAGATGGACCGCTACCACACCTACGGCCTCGAATGGGACGAGCGTAGCCTGCGCTGGTACGTCGACGGCAAGCAAGTCGGCAGCTACGCCAAGAGCACCGACGCCGATGCCCTCAGCAAGGGGCAATGGCCGTTCGACAAAGCCTTTTTCATCATCCTCAACCAGTCCGTGGGCAACGGTTCGTGGGCGGCCAACGCCGACGTGAGCCACACCTACGAGACCCTCTTCGACTGGGTCCGCGTCTACCAAATCGGCAGCCCAGAAGTGGGCATTGACGACATCACAGAGAAACCCGCTTTCAGCGTCAGCGCCAGCCGCGGCCAGATCCACATCAGCTGTGACCGTCCCAGCCCCGTCAGCGTGTTCGACGCATCTGGGCGCACCGTCTGGTATGGCACCGTGCAGGCCAAGCGCGACATCCCCGTAGCAGGCGGAATCTACATCGTAGCCGGAACGAAAGTCCTCGTGCCCTGACGCCGGGGGCAATCACCTGAGCAGCTCACCCCTGAACTGCGACACAGCAAAGAGCGTGTCGGACCAGACAAGTCCGACACGCTCCTCTTTTTTGTGTCCCTGCCGCCGGTGTCGCCATCAAGCGATGGCACATACCAACTCAACCGGCATAACTGTGCAGGCCACCGAGGAAATAATTCACGCCCCAATACGTCATCACCACGGTCAGAAACGCCACAACCATATAGGCATGGAAAAATGCCGGACGGCGAAACCGGCGCAACGTATTGTCGTGAAGCGGAACCGCGTAAAACAAGAAGGAAATCAGCGCCCAGACCTCCTTGGGATCCCATCCCCAAAGACGCCCCCACGACTGCCCTGCCCAGATGGCGCCGACAAAGATTCCCCCTCCCAAAAGGGCGATTCCCGGGAAAAGGAATATGCGCGACAAGACGGCCAACGCCTCCAACTGTTCAGACACACCGGCAGCACGCACGCCCCCTCTCGCCCACGTCACCGCGCCCGCCACAAGGGCGCAAACGAGCGTAAAAGACAGCAGGGCATAAGCCGCCATGACGAGCGAGACATGTACGCCCAGCCACGGCGAACTGAGCACAGGCACCAGTGGCGTCACCTGCGGATTCATCTGGCTCAGCGATGAAACCAGCAAAAAGAAGCCCGACAACAGGAAACCGGCCGGAACCGCAATCCACAGGCGGCGGCAAAGAGAAAGGGACAGCACGACAAGCATCCAGCTGATAGCCAACATTGTCTCGTATCCATTACCCAAGGGCAAGCGGCCACTGATCTCCATCCGCAGCGCCAGATAAGTCGTCAGTGCGACAAGGCTCATCGCCATAAGCCCCACGCTCAGCCTCCTTTGCCACCTTTGAGCCCATCGCTGTCTTTCGGTCACAGGCTGTCCGGAGCGGCGAACCATCTTCACGATCAAGACAACCATGAGCAGCAGCCCCACGGTCAAATGCAGGCGCGACAGCCACACAGGCAGCGGCAGGGCGTTGTACAGCCGTTCGGCCTTCAAGCTCCGCTCCGACGGCCATGAGGGGTCGCCCGACGCTTCACGTTGAAAAGCATCCAAAGCCTCTATGAGATTTGTCATTCGAGTCTCATCGCCCGACAATGCAGCTGCATAAAACTCGCTGAACACCAGCTGCACGAAACCAGCATGCAGCGTGTCGGTCTGGGCCGGGAGGACGTCGGTAGGCGCATACCAAGTAAAGTTCCCTGTGCTGTCGGCAAGGGGGAAGATACGCCAAAGTTTGCCTTGGCGCAACGAAAGGATGAGCTGCAACTTGTCGTCGACCTCAGCGGCAGCATCAGCCAGCCCGGAACGCCGTCCGGCATAATAATCCTGCAAATAAGGAGCAAGCCGATAGCCCGTCGTTGGTGAGAAGAAATCGTTAAACGCGGCATACCTCCCCACCCCGAGCGCATCTGCGAGAGCTTCACTCCTCACACGGATAAGGGGCTCGCCAGCCCATTCATCTCCCCAGAAGACCCAACCAGTCATCACCTGCTCGGCGGTGTAATCGCCATAACCGGGCACCCCGCTGAGTTTGGTGGTGAAATCGCGTGCCAGGGTCTGCATCGGACAGATTCGCCCGTTCCACGCCACAAGCAGGCGCCCGAAACGGTCAGCTTCTGCCTTCGGGAGCGTCGGTGCGGCTTGAAGCGAAACCGCCGACAGGCCCGCCACCAGCAAGAAGCCACGCCGCAGGGCGGGATGACGCAAAAGCCGGAAGAAGCGCCCGCGTGGCGCAAAAAGCATCCACAACAGGGCCACGAAGAGCAACCCGTAGCCCGCATAAGACAGCGGCCGCCCCCATCGGTCTACGCAGACCTGCACGTAACTGCCTTGGCGGTCTGAATCATAAGACATCTGATAAAAGCGCATCCCACCATAATGAAAGACATTGTTCATCGAAATCACAGCATCCTGTTGCCGACCGTTTTCCGCTGTCAGCCGAAGGTAGCTGACATAGTCTGCGTGCGCGCCCGTGCCGGGATGCTCACGCACCTCAAAACGCCTCAGCGTGACAGCAGCCGGAAGCGGGCGAACGCCACCACCATCTGCTGGACTGACCGTATAATGGCGTGCTGTCTGCCCCACGCGCAAGCGGATCTGTCCATCCGTGGATGTGACCGACGTCAACCATGCACCACACAATATGACCACCAAAGCCACATGGAGCACCACCACATGAAGCGGGCGGCGACAGGCCAACAGCCAGACCAAACCGAAAACTGCCGACAAGGCCCACAACACAGCGAACCACCAAGAGCCGTAAACAGCCGCAGCTACCGCATCATGCCCCATCCGCTTTTCGACAAACGTAGCGGCCGCCATGACAGCCATCAACAAATAGAGCATCGCGAAAGCCAGTCCGCCAGCCCGGCGGACAAACCTATCAAACGCAATCATAACATCATCTTGTCTTTCTTAAACGTCGTCCGGCACATCGCCGCCAGTTCCGGCACTTGCAGGCTCCCTTTCACCATTCCTCCGTGCCGTCGGCAAAAGTTCGCACAAGGCGCGCAGGAAGGCTGAAACGGCCACTTGTTGCCAATCCAGACGCTAGGCAGCGGCCTCACCGGTTCACGTATGTTAGCAAAAGTGAGGCGAGTCCAGCCTCGGATGTCCCAATGCCGGCACTCGCCCCGGATTTCAAATCAAGAGCCTGTCAGATAGCACGGATGAATGCCACGACAGCGTCGCGGTCAGCTTTCGGCAGATTGTAGAACTTTTCGGCACTCCCGAACGCCTCACTCTTGCGGCTGTAACCGTGCCACATGATCGCTTCGACCTCGTTGCGCGCGCGGCAATCGTGCAGGCGGTCTTCTGCGCCGGTGTTTTGGAGCGAAAGTCCCCTGCCCCACAAAGGCGTCGTCCGGCACCAGTCGGCACGGATGTCGTTCTTCATGAACAGCCGGTGCTGCACAAAGTCTGAATATGGCCAAATGACCTGTTGCTTATAGACGGGGAGTTTTCCTTGTGACTTGACCACCTCGTCTGCCCAATAGTCGTCGTCACCAGTTGTCCACGACGGACGGTGACACGTCGTGCATCCCATTTCATAAAAAAGCGTTTTGCCACGCTGCACCTCTGGATTGTTGAGGTTGCGTGCCCTTGGCACGGCCAACCCTCGGTGCCAAACCATCAGCTCGTAGTAGTTGCGGTCGCTCATCTCGGGTGTGGCTCCCTCGGCAAACTGGTCTGTGTTCGGCGAGAGCAGGGTGAGAATGCGCTCGGCGATACCCTCGCGCGAGCCGTCGGCATAATAAGGCGACTCAGGGTCTGCTGCGATGGCGGTCAGTACACTTTCATTTTCCGACATGGCCTTGGCCCACGCGTCGGTGGTGTAGAGTTTCGGACGGTCGGAGCGGCTGACGTTCGTAATGTTCCAAATGGCGTTCGCGCCGGGGCCGTCCTGCAAGGTAGCCCGGCTCAGGGCATACGTGTAGCGCTTGATGCGCGGACGGCGATCGGTGGCGTTGGCCGGATAGCCACTGTACCATGCCGTAGCGGCCCAATCGTTAGCCACCGAGTCCCACATGGCAGGATTGAGGGGCAAACCGAGCCGGGCTTCCGCCTGATACTGTGCTTTGAGGTCGTCTTCGGTGATTGCGTCGATAAGCCCGGTACCATAGATGCCGATGGTCGATTCAAGCCGCACTTCATAGTTCGACGGTTTGGGGTCAGTGTGAAACGCATCGAGGTCGATGGTCACTTCGGGATAAATGAGCTCATACGTCTCGCCGTCGGGGAACGTCGTAGGCAAGGCACCGTCGCTGGCCACGAGCCAGTCGATGTGAATGCCGCTCTCGTCAATCGGCGGGAGGAAAGGACTGGATGCCTTGGTCTGCGGCATGCCGGTCAGCTCAGGGACGTAGGCCTTCGTGTCTTTATCATAAACCACAAGGAGGTAACCATTGCCGAAAGTGTTGGCTTGGTAGGATGCCTGCCGTTTGCCGTGACCGTAGCCGGGATGGCAGCTCTGACACGAGCTGCGAATCCACGCCGGACCGAGGCCGTTGAACGGCGGTGTACCCTCGTTGTAATTGCGTTCGAAAAAGGCTTCGCCGAACTTAAAACTCTCGTCAAGCCCTTGCGCGGTGACTGCGGGCGTTTCGTCCTCGTATGAGGAATGACCGACGTTCTCGGTCGTGCCCAGTTCGCCGCCGGGATACCATTCGGCAGCCGTGAAGTTGCCGACAGCCTTGCCGACGTAGGCATAGTCGTCGCCTCCTTGTGGCGGCGTGCTGACATTGTCGTCACTGCAAGCCGCTAACCCCAACGTCGCCAATGCGATCCAGGTGGGTAGCGTAAACTTTCTTTTCTTCATCAGTAGTTTCATTTAGTGGGTCAAACATGTTGTCTTTGTTTTCAAACTGCCATACCGTTCAAACAGCCGGACGGGATTTCCGGTCACTACTGACCGTTTTTTCTGTCAGCCGGACAGGATGGACGGTCGCAGCACCTGTTTTTCCTGTCAGCCGGATAGGGGGAACCACCTGAAAAGGCAGGTCCCTCCCTACCGCCAAGCCCGCCCCTTT
>DVNY01000159.1 GCA_018714085.1 Candidatus Caccomonas pullistercoris | reverse complement strand
TTCCAAGCCCACCACAGCCGCTGCCGGGCGCATGTCGTCCACCGCCTTGACCGTGAGACATCAGGCCTCATGATTTATGCAAAGACGATGGAGGCCGAGCAAATCCTTGAACACAACTGGCATGACATCGTGACCGACCGCCGCTACGTGGCCCTCATCGACGGGAAACTCGACCCGCCCGACGGCGAAATCGAGAGCTGGCTGAAAGACAACAAGGCCTACATCACCTATTCCTCGCCCACTGACAACGGGGGCAAGTATGCCTGCACACGCTACAAGACCATCCGCACGGGTGAGCGCTACTCCCTCGTCGAGCTCAAACTGCTCACCGGACGCAAGAACCAGATACGCGTGCACATGCAGGTGCTCGGCCACCCCGTTTGCGGCGACGTGAAGTACGGCAACGGCGCCGACCCCGTTCACCGACTGGCACTCCATGCCTTCCGGCTCAATTTCTACCACCCCATCACGGGCGAGCTGATGAAATTCGAGACCCCCGTCCCCGCCCAGTTCGTCGAGGCGGTCAAAAAAAGCAAATAAGTAAAAGCGGCGCTTGCAGGCGCCGCTTTTACTTATTCCGGTTTCGTTGCGTTTAATCCAGTTTCAGAACCGCCAGGAAAGCCTTCTGCGGAACCTGGACGTTCCCGATTTCTTTCATGCGCTTCTTTCCGCGCTTCTGCTTCTCCAAGAGCTTGCGCTTACGGCTGATGTCGCCGCCGTAGCACTTCGCCGTCACGTCCTTGCGCACTTGTTTGACCGTTTCGCGGGCGATGATCTTCGCCCCGATGGCCGCCTGGATGGCAATGTCAAACTGCTGGCGCGGCAAGAGCTCTTTCAGCTTCTCGCACATGCGTCGCCCGAAAGTCACCGAGTTGTCCACGTGCGTCAGGGTCGACAAGGCGTCGACCGGTTCGCCGTTGAGAAGGATGTCGAGCTTGACCAGCTTCGACGGGCGGAACTCCAAGGGGTGATAATCGAACGAGGCGTAGCCTTTCGAGATAGATTTCAGTTTGTCGTAGAAGTCGATCACGATTTCGGCCAGCGGCATGTCATAATAGATCTCGACACGCCCGCCCGACACGTACTCCTGCTTGACGAGCTCGCCGCGCTTGCCGAGACACAAGGTCATGATCGGGCCGATATAGTCGGTCAAGGTGATGATCGAGGCCCGGATGTAGGGTTCCTCGATGTGGTCGATCTCCGTCGCGTCAGGCATCCCCGCAGGGTTGTGCACCTCTTTCATGTTCCCGTGCTTGTCATAGATGTGATAACTGACGTTCGGGACCGTCGTGATGACGTTCATGTTGAACTCGCGGTCAAGCCGCTCCTGAATGATCTCCATATGGAGCAAACCGAGGAAGCCGCAGCGGAAGCCGAAGCCCAGTGCCACGGACGATTCGGGCTGGAACGTCAGTGAGGCGTCGTTGAGCTGGAGCTTTTCAAGGCTGGCACGCAGGTTCTCGAAGTCTTCGGTCTCGATGGGATAGACGCCGGCAAAGACCATCGGCTTGACCTCCTCGAAACCGGCAATCGCCTCGCGACAGGGACGGGCCACCTGCGTGATCGTGTCGCCCACCTTGACCTCTGTGGCCGTCTTGATGCCGCTGACGATGTAGCCCACGTCGCCGCAATGCAGTTCACGGCGCGGAACGAGATCCATTTTCAACACACCGACCTCGTCGGCCGTATATTTCTTCTTCGTGTTGATGAACTCCACTTGGTCGCCCTGACGGATCGAGCCGTTGACAATTTTGAAGTAGGCGATGATGCCGCGGAACGAGTTGAACACGCTGTCGAAGATGAGTGCTTGCAAGGGGGCGTCCTCGTCACCCGTAGGGCAGGGGATGCGCTCCACGACGGCACGGAGGATGTCGTCGACACCCATGCCCGTCTTTCCGGATGCACGGATGATTTCCTCACGCTTGCAGCCGAGCAGCTCGATGATCTCGTCCTCCACCTCTTCGGGCATGGCGTTGGCCATGTCGCACTTGTTGAGCACGGGGATGATTTCAAGGTCGTGCTCGATGGCCATGTACAGGTTCGAAATGGTTTGCGCCTGCACGCCCTGTGTGGCGTCGACAACGAGCAGGCAGCCCTCACAGGCGGCAATGCTTCGGCTCACCTCGTAGGCGAAGTCCACGTGTCCCGGCGTGTCGATGAGGTTGAGGGTATAAGTCTCGCCGTCCATCTCATAGTCCATCTGGATGGCGTGGCTTTTGATGGTGATGCCTCGTTCGCGTTCAAGGTCCATGTCGTCGAGCATCTGCCCTTCGGTCACCTTGATGGTACCGGTGCGTTCGAGCAGGCGGTCGGCCAGGGTGCTCTTGCCATGGTCGATGTGTGCGATGATACAGAAGTTTCGTATATTCTTCATTCAGTTCTTTTGAGATGTGACAGTGGCAGGCGGGGCTCAATCGAAGAGATCGGCCTCGCGGAAAGCGACGGCGCGCGTCAGGTCTTTCTCTGAAAGAATCACCTCAGAGCGATCAGCGATGGGCCAACGGATGGCGAGGTCGGGGTCGTCGAACCGGATGCTGGCCTCGGCCTCGGGAGCATAACGGTTGTCCACCTTGTAGGCGAAGACGGCTTCATCCGAGAGCACCTGGAAGCCATGGGCAAAGCCGCGGGGGATGAAAAGCTGGCGTTGGTTGTCGGCGCTGAGCTCGACCATCACGTGGCGGCCCAACGTGGGCGACGAACGGCGCAAGTCGACCGCCACGTCGACCACCCGCCCGCTCAACACGCGCACCAACTTGGCTTGCGAAAGCTCGCCTCGCTGATAGTGCAGTCCGCGGAGCACTCCGCGCACAGACTGCGACTGGTTGTCTTGCACAAAGTCGACCGGGCGGCCTATGTGGGCGTCGAAATCGCTTTTGCGATAAGTCTCCATGAAGTAACCCCGGGCGTCGGCGAACACGCGCGGTTCCAAGATCCAAACGCCCTCAATGTCGGTAGGGATGTATTCCATTGTGTGTCGTTTTTTCGGTAGACCGGTGCACGCGCACGTCCGCGCGACAGGCACACCGAGCCTTTGTTTCGGCAAAATTACGAAAAAATCCGCACGCCCGCGCCGTAAGCGCCACGAAGATAGGTCACTGCGCCTGCAAAAACTGTTGCAGTGACCGTCGCGACTATCCGGCTGGCTGAAAAAAACAAGTCGGCTGACAGGACACGCATGTAAGCCGACTTAAAAAGTGGAAATGGCATTGGAGAGCCGTGCCTCACCGCTTAGTGCGCGTCCAAGGTTTGAAGTTGAGGCGATAGGTGACGTGAAGCATCGCATAGCGCCCAAGGACGTTGCGCCACGTCTCGGTCTGCATCTGGGCGTTGATGGTGTAGGCCGTGCGGTTGATTTGGCCGAGGATGTCGAACGCTTCGAGGCGGAAGTTGAGCGCACCTTTCAGGATGGAACGGCTCAACGAGGCGCTCCAAATGACGTCGTCCGTGTTGAAGCGGCTGTCGCTGTATCCCCGGCGGCTGTACACGTCGACCGTGGTGCTCAGAGAGAACTTCCATGGCAGGGGCACGTCGAGGTTGCCGCCGTAGCTGTAATCATAGACGTTCATGCGGTCGATGTAGTTGCCCGTGGAGTGGTTGAGCGTCACCTTGCCGTAGATGCCGTATCCCCACTGCTTGTAGCTGCCCCAAAGGCCGACGCGCTCGGTCCAGGCGAGGGTGCGCACGCTGCTGCGCACGCTGCTCGACGCGCCGTCGAGGCTGATGAGGTCGACGTTGTTGCGGTAGGTCACGTTGGTGCGCAGGTCGGCGTTCAGCCAGTATTGCATCTTCTGGACCCTGCCGAACTTGTGCATCATGTAGATGCTGCTGGTCAGCTCCCAGTTGCCATTCACATTTTCGGGGCGATAGGTGCGCACACCGGTCTGCGTGTCGTAGGTCATGCCCTGCGCCACGGCGTCGGTCCAGATGCGGTGGCGTACGTCGATGTTCACGTTATACTTATACTCCTCATAATCCATCACGTGGTATCTGAGAGAGGTGGTGTGCGTGCGGGTGTCGCGCAGGCCGGGGTTGCCGAAGCGGCGCACGAGGGGATCGGACGTGTCCTCATAGTCGAGCAGGCTGAGCAGATCGGGCGCTTGGCGGTAGTAACATATTATATGTATGACCACACTTGCCACCATCCCGCACGAGGCTGCGACCGAAATGAGGGGGACGGCAGGCAGGAACTACGGGCAAGGCGACAGAACGGACGCCCAGGCTGACAGAAACAACAGGCGGCTGAAAAAAATCCCGCGCGGCGTCTGAAAGTCTGTTTCACGGTGTGAATTGTGTATTTCTCACTGTGATTTGTATGTTTCACAGTGTGACTCTTATATTTCACAGCGGGAAACGGACTTTTCTTCGTGCAACGCGCGACTTCCGCAGGGCGGCGATGTGAACGGGCGACAGTGCGGCGGTCTTCCGGGCGTCACAAGTGGCGCCCCTACGTTTCGGCGGGAAAGTCCGGCAGGGCGATAGGGAACTTCCGCAGGGCGGCGGGAAAGCGGGCGGCAGTGCGGCGGTCTCCCGGGCGTCACAAGTGGCACCCCTACGTTTCGGCGGGAAAGTCCGGCAGGGCGACAGGGAACTTCCGTAGGACGGCGGGAAAGCGGGCGGCAGTGCGGCGGTCTCCCGGGCGTC
>DVNY01000158.1 GCA_018714085.1 Candidatus Caccomonas pullistercoris | reverse complement strand
CTGTCCGGCTGACAGAATTTCTTGTCAGCCGGACAGAAATGGCGGTCATCGCTCAACGTCTTCACCGTACGCCGACCACGATGATGGGAAAACAGCTGCGACTGCCCGCTCCGCATCCCGAATGGCCACTTGTATGCCGGGTGACAAGTTACCGAGGCTTTTTGTATGCTCAACGACTGTCATCATCTCGCGAAGCAAGGTGGGGTGGATTTTTCCTAGCACATAGGCCATCTTCAAACAAAGCACCCGAAGCGAGACTGGTTTGTGCGCAGAGGCTACGGTTTTTAGGCAGAAATCGAAAAGGGCGGTATGGAAGTCTTCTTTGTCAAATGGCATTTGGAGCAGTAACGACAACAGAAGTCGGCTTAACGTGTTGTCGCCAGAGGTCAGCACTCTGTCGATTATTTTTCCTTTCCGCTTTTGCAGATATCCTTGGTCGCATGTTGGGGCAAGATGCAGGAAAAGCCGGGCAGCGTTCCGAGATAACTTTATGTCCTTGCCGAACATAAGGTCACACAACTCCCTCTGCACATCCGGGCACTGCATCTGTCGGATGGATTGTGCGAGGACGTCCACGTCGTGCCTGCTCATGCGCCGTATCAACTCACGCCGGATAAAAGATGTGTCAATCCTTTCAGTCATGTTCTTTGAGCGAACGAGTTTGCTCTTTTGGAAATTTGCCAGCGTCGTGGGGCACTGCTCCCTACTCTACCCTCAGTTCTACGATATTGCAGTCCAGACCGTCACGGCTCATGTTTATCCGGCTCGGTTCGCATGGTCCTGCTCCAAGAAAAGTGACATCCGCGACGAGGCGCGTAGGCATTCAAACAAGGCTGTGCAAACCAAGCGATGTTTGCACAGCCTCATTATTCACAACTTCGGAACGAGCAGCCACCTCACTGCATGCTACCGCCTGCAATGTCGAGCAATTCGTTCGTAATGGCTTGCTGACGCGTCTTGTTGTACGTCAACGTCAAGTCTCTCAACAGTTCGTCTGCATTGTCTGTTGCTACTTGCATAGCCACGACGCGAGCCGCATGTTCACTGGCTACACTGTCAAGCAGGGCTGTGAACAGTTTCAGGCATAACGTTTTCGGTACCAGTTCGGACATAATGTCCCCCGCAGATGGCTCGATGATGTAGTCGAGTCCAGCCGTGTTCTTTCCTTCATTTCCGTCAGCTTTTGCAGGTTCGACCGGAAGCAACATCTCACGCGTAAGCAATTGTGTGGAGGTGCTTTTGAAATGATGATAGAGTATTTCGACGCGGTCTACGTCTCCGGTCAGGAAACGTTCCATCTGACTGCGCACAACTGCCGCAGCCTCTTCGTAGGAGGGATGGTCAAGCAGCGAGGCGTGGTCACCATCGGACGTGAAACCGTCCTTGGACATGGCTTCCGCTACCTTGCGTCCGATCGTTATGACCTGTACTTCGACGCCCCGGGCCTGATATTCTTTCACCGTATCCCGTACGCGTTTGATGAGGTTGGCGTTGTATCCGCCGCAGAGGCTGCCGTTGGACGAGATGGCGATGAGCGTGACCTTCTGCACGTCGCGTTGGGCTGAAAAAGGAGAGGACACGTCGTCGTGTGCGCCGTCGACGAAAGCAGACATGATGTGTGCCAGCTGCATCTCGTAGGGCCGCATGTTCTCAATGGCTTGCTGCGCCTTATGGAGCTTGGACGACGCCACCATCTTCATTGCACTCGTGATTTTCCTCGTGCTCTGAACAGATTGGATTCGGTTTTTTACCTCTTTCAGTGAAGCCATAGCCGGTTACTTATATTGTCCTGCGATGTCACTGGCCACTTTCTCAATGGTCTGGCAGGTCGTTTCGGTCAGTTTGCCTTGTGTCAGTTCGTCGAGGACTTCTGCCTTGTAGTTCGTGCGGAGTACTTGCAAGAAGTTCTCTTGGAACTCGTGCACCTTTTCAAGCGGGACGTTGGCGAGCAGGCCGTGTGTGCCGCAATAGAGTATGGCCACTTGCTCTCCGACTGGCATCGGGCTATACTGAGCCTGAATGAGAAGTTGGTTGTTCTTTCGTCCTCGGTCGAGGGTCATGGCTGTGACAGCGTCCATGTCTGACGAGAATTTCGAGAACGCTTCAAGTTCGCGATATTGGGCTTGGTCGATTTTCAGCGTGCCCGCGATCTTTTTCATGCTCTTTATCTGCGCGGCTCCACCGACACGCGACACCGAGATGCCGACGTCGATAGCTGGACGGGTTCCGCTGTTGAACAGGTCCGTGTCAAGATAGATCTGTCCGTCGGTGATGGAAATCACGTTCGTCGGGATGTAGGCTGACACGTCGCCGGCCTGCGTCTCGATAATCGGCAGTGCGGTGAGTGAGCCTCCGCCGACGACTTTCCCTTTCATGCTTTCGGGCAAGTCGTTCATCTGTTGAGCCACTTCGTCTTGGGCGTTGATTTTCGCCGCACGCTCCAAAAGGCGGGAGTGGAGGTAGAACACGTCACCGGGGTATGCCTCACGACCGGATGGGCGGCGCAGGATCAAAGAGATCTCACGGTAGGCAACTGCTTGTTTCGACAGGTCGTCGTAAACAACGAGGGCATGCTTGCCGCGGTCGCGGAAATACTCGCCGATGGCGGCGCCGGCAAAAGGTGCATAGTATTGCAGGGCTGCCGGGTCGGCTGCTGTGGCCGAAACGACGATTGTGTAAGGCATTGCGCCGTGGGCTTTGAGCGTGTTGACGATGTTGGCCACCGTCGAGGCTTTCTGTCCAATGGCCACATAGATACAGTAAACCGGGTCGCCGCTCTCGTAGTTGAGCTTCTGGTTGATTATGGTGTCAATGGCAATGGCGGTCTTGCCAGTCTGTCGGTCACCGATGATCAGCTCACGTTGGCCACGTCCGATGGGAATCATTGAGTCGATGGCCTTGATGCCGGTTTGGAGCGCTTGGTTCACCGGTTGGCGGTAAATCACGCCGGGAGCCTTGCGGTCAAGGGGCATCAGGAAACGTTCGCCGTCGATGGGTGCTCCGCCGTCAATGGGCTGGCCGAGCGGGTTGATGATACGGCCCAGCATGTTCTCATTGACTTCAATCGACACGACTTTGCCCGTACGCTTGGCCGTCATTCCTTCTTCGATTCCCTCTGTGGGACCCAATAGTACGACGCCAACGTTGTCTTCTTCCAAGTTCATGGCTACGGCCATCGTCCCGTTTTCAAATTCAAGGAGTTCGTTGGCCGTCACGTTCTTTAATCCGTAAAGGCGTGCCACACCGTCGCTCACTTGAAGCACAGTGCCGACTTCTTCAAAACCAACGCTTGTGTTGACTCCTTTCAGTTGTTGCAAGAGCACCTCAGAGACTTCACTGGGCTTGATGTTATTTGGCATACAATTTCTTTCTTGTTCGTTGTTTTTATCAATATCTTCCTTCGCTTGTTTTTAGCGGCACAGTTGCCGTCTCAACTGGTTTAACTGTGTTCGGAGGCTGGCATCAAGCCTGTATGTGTCATATTCGATGATAAATCCGCCTTGGATTTCCGGATCTACTTTTACTGTGAACTGTACTTTCTGGCGGGTCTTTTTCTCAATGACTTTTGTCAAGCGTTCGAACGTTTTTGAACTGATCTCGACAGGCACGGTCAGGCTGCCGGCAGTCAAGTTTTTTTGCTTGCGGAAGAGCGTGAGGTATGAACGGGCTATGAAGGGCATCATTTCCAAGCGTCCGTTCTTGATGACTAACTGGACAAACCGCTTGAAGACCTTAGAGGTGTCGCCTCCCGCTGCTGTATTCAGAAGTTCGAGTTTCGTCACGTTGTCCAACACGGGGTTAGACAACGTGGCAGACAACTCGCGGACTTCTTGGTATGACAGGGAGAGTCTCTCCATCTCGCGACAGAGGCGTTCCTCTTTCTTCTCTTCTGTGGCGTACGCTAAGAGCGATTTTGCGTAGCGGCTAGATATGATACCGATGTCCATATAACAGTTGCTTAATTTTTAGTGACAATCTCGTTTAGCAGACGGTCAATCATTTCTGTTTGCTCTGAACTCTTTTTCAGTTCTTTGCGTAACATCTTTTCGGCTATTTGGATGGAGAGCTCGGCTACCTGTTCGCGGATGTCTTTGAGGGCATTTTCTTTTTCAACGCGGATGAGGTCTTTTGCCTCGTCAAGGATGCGTTGGCCTTCCACCTGGGCTTTGATTTGGGCGTCTTTGACTATATTATCACGAGTTGCCATCGCTTCTTTAAGTATCTGGGCTTGTTGCTCGCGGGCTTTTTTGAGTATCTGCTCGCTTTCGGCCTTTATGTTGGCCAGCTTCTCGTTTGCTTCACGTGCTTTATTCAGCGATTCGTCAATATAGGCTTTTCGCTCTTCCACCATCTTTACGATTGCTGGAAAGCCGAATTTGCCCACAACGACGAGCACCACCAAAAACGTGATGAACATCCAGAAAAGCAGCCCGAAGTCCGGGGTGAAAAAGGATGGCATTTCTTTTCTTATTTAATAAAGATGCAAAGCACGCACACAATGACTGCGAAAAGCGCGACACCTTCGACAAGGGCTGCCGCAAGGATCATGTTTGAGCGGATATCGCTCGAAGCCTCGGGCTGACGGGCGATGGCTTCCATGGCAGAACCACCGATTTTGCCGATACCTAAACCGGCACCGATAGCAGCGATACCAGCACCTATACCTGCACCCAAATTAGCCAAACCAACGGCGGCGGCTTGTAACAACATTAACGAAATCATAGTCTCTTGTTTTTTTAGGATTAGTTACTTGTTTTGTATATTCTCTTGTTTATGAGTGAGCTTCTTGATGAGCCTGTCCGATGAAGACGGCACTCAGCATGGTGAACACGTAGGCTTGGATGAACGCGATCAGCAGTTCGAGGGTGTTCATGAATATGAGGATTACCACGCTGACTGTACTGAGCGTCGCGCCTATTCCGATACCTATCTGGCACGTGACAAAGATTATGCACGTCAGCGACAGGATAATGGAATGGCCTGCCATGACGTTGGCAAACAGACGGACCATCAGTGCAAGCGGCTTCGTCAGAATGCCGAAGAACTCAATGACTGGCATCAAGGGGATGGGACATTTGAGCATCAATGGCACTTCGGGCCAGAAGATTTCCTTCCAATAGTGTCTGTTTCCGAACAGGTTGACAGCTATGAACGTGCAAAGTGCGAGGAAAAGCGTAATGGCAATGTTTCCGGTCAGGTTAGCCCCGCCTGGAAAAATAGGGACCAGTCCGAGCAAATTGCTGAAAAAGATGAAGAAAAACGCTGTCAGCAAATACGGTGCGTAGAAGCGATAGTGCTTCTCACCGATGTTGGCTTTAATGACGTCGTCATGGATTGACATCACGAACATCTCCATCATTCCGACAAAGCCTTTTGGCGCGTTGTCGCTCGGCTTCTTGTTTTTGTACCAGTGTGAACATCCAAGAAAGATGCCCAGCATCAAAGCTGCGACGATCCACAATTGAAGGACATTCTTTGTGACAGAGATATCAAGCGGTCTTACATCGCCGGCGGGTGTTTTCTCATATATTTTTCCGTCTTCGTGGTTTTCATAAAAGCCTTCGTAGGTTCCATCTGCGTTTTCGTGGAAGCGGGCAGAACTGAATACATGCCAGCCGCTTGTCTCGCTGTGCACGATGACGGGCAGGGGAATCGTTACGTGGACATCGTTCCACGTTGTGATGTGCCACTCGTGCGCGTCGCTCATGTGGCCCAACACCACTTCCTTTACGTCGATTTCCTCGTTTCCCGCATCAGATGCGGCAGCCGGAACCCCGCAGAAGAAACTGAGCAAAGCGGCAATGAAACCTATTATATATGTGTGTTTCATACTGATTCTTTTAATTTTTTCTCCATGCGAACATAAAAGATGCTTTCATGTACCAATGCGACCAAGTAGAACGCCAAAACCGTCGCGGCGACAGTCAAGAGCGACGGTCCGCCGAGCATTCCGTACGCTGCGATGAACATTACGCAGAGGAGCATCCGTATCACTTTGATCAGCATCAGATACATTGTGACGGTCTTTGGCATGGATTGCAGCACTCTGAAATATAGCAGAAAGGCAAAAACGTTGAACACTAAAAGGGCAACTCCACAGCCAATTACGGGAATGAATGGGAATGCCTTGCCGAAAGCCTGCACTATCAGTATAGCCAGCATACCTGTGGCTCCTAAGAGCAAACCTTGTGTCCATGTGAATTTCACGATCTGTCTGCTTGTATTCATAGGTCAGAGCTCAACGCATATTGTCACCTTGTTGTTTGCGACCTCGACGAACCCTCCTTTGATTTCTTGGGTGTGCTCGTCGTCATCTTTGTACAGGATTGTTCCTTCGTCAAGGCTTGAAATGATGGGGGCGTGGTTTGTGAGAACCTCGAAGCGTCCAGCTTTTCCTGGCACTTGTACGCTCGTGACTTTTCCTGCAAAGAGCACCTTTTCTGGGGAAATGATGGTCAGGTCCATAGTGGTATCACTTAGTTAGCTGCCTGCGACAGGAGCTTCTTGCCTTTCTCGATAGCTTCTTCTATTGTCCCGACATTGAGGAATGCCTGTTCGGGCAGGTCGTCCACTTCACCGTCGAGGATCATGTTGAAGCCCTTGATGCAATCTTCGATAGAGACCATCACGCCCGGCAATCCTGTGAATTGCTGAGCCACGGTGAATGGCTGGCTCAAAAAGCGTTGCACCCTGCGCGCACGGTTCACTGTCAGCTTGTCTTCGTCTGACAACTCGTCCATGCCAAGGATAGCGATGATATCCTGCAACTCTTTATACTTTTGCAAGATTTGCTTGACACGTTGCGCACAGTTGTAATGTGCTTCACCTATAATGTTAGGATCGAGGATCCTGGATGTCGATTCGAGCGGGTCGACGGCTGGATAGATGCCAAGTCCTGTGATTTTTCGACTCAATACAGTCGTGGCGTCCAAGTGCGTGAACGTGGTGGCCGGAGCCGGGTCTGTCAAGTCGTCTGCGGGCACATACACCGCTTGCACGGAAGTGATCGAGCCGTGTTTTGTCGACGTGATTCGTTCTTGCATACGTCCCATGTCGCTGGCCAGTGTGGGTTGATAACCTACGGCCGACGGCATACGGCCCAAAAGGGCGGAAACTTCGGAACCAGCCTGCGTGAAGCGGAAGATGTTGTCGATGAAGAACAGGATATCGCTTGCTTTGCCGGTTTTGGCGCCTTCATCGCGGAACGATTCGGCGATAGTCAGCCCAGACAATGCCACCGAAGCGCGTGCGCCGGGCGGTTCGTTCATCTGTCCATATACGAGCGTGGCTTGGCTCTTGGCCATCTCATTGTAGTCTACTTTCGCCAGGTCCCATTCGCCGCGTTCCATGGCTTCGGTGAATTCTTTGCCATATTTGATGACGCCTGATTCCAACATTTCACGAAGCAAATCGTTTCCTTCGCGGGTACGTTCACCAACGCCGGCAAACACAGAGAATCCATCATGACCTTTCGCAATGTTGTTGATCAGCTCCATGATTAGCACCGTCTTACCAACGCCGGCTCCTCCGAAAAGACCGATTTTTCCGCCTTTGACATAAGGTTCGAGCAAGTCGATGACCTTGATGCCCGTACGGAGGATTTCCTGCGATGTGGTCAGGTCTTCAAACTTCGGAGGCTCGCGGTGGATGGGATATGCCCCGTCGCGCGACAGGTCTTTCAGACCGTCTATTGTATCTCCGATAACGTTCATCATGCGGCCTTTAATTTGTTCGCCGACAGGCATAGTGATGGGTGCTCCCAATTGGCGCACTTCCATGCCTCGTTGTAAGCCATCGGTGTTGTCCATGGCGACAGTGCGAACCGTGTCCTCACCGATGTGTTGCTGCACCTCAACAACGAGTTTCCGGCCGTCTGGACGAGTGATTTCGAGCGCGTCGAAGATCTTGGGCAGCACCTCTTCCGGATTTTTGCCCTCGGTGTCGAAATAGACGTCTATAACGGCTCCGATGATTTGTGAAATGTGTCCTATTGCTTGTGACATAGTTATATCAAATAGATAATTCGTCGAGAACTTTTATCAGTTGCTTGTCAATGGGTTTTCGCTTGCCGACGGCATCGACAATGGGAACGTAGACGACCTCATTGTTGCGGATGCCGACCATGACGTTGCGCTGGCCTTGAACAAGGGCTTCAATGGCTCCCACGCCGACACGGCTGGCCAGAATGCGGTCGCGCGCCGTTGGCGAACCGCCGCGTTGCAAGTGGCCGAGGATAGATACGCGGACGTCAAAGTTGGGGTATTCCTTATTGACGCGATTGGCATAATAAATGGCGCCGCATTTGGGACTTTCACTGACGATGACGATGCAGCTTTTCTTGCTTTTCCGGATTCCGCGCTCCATGAATTTGATCAACTGGTCGCTTCCAGTGGAATCTTCTGGTATGATGGCTGCTTCGGCACCGGCCGCAATGGCGCTGTTTTGCGCCAGGAAGCCTGCGTCGCGCCCCATCACTTCGACAAAGAAGATTCGTTCGTGTGATGTGGCGGTATCGCGGATTTTGTCGACACACTGTGTGATTGTGTTCAGCGTTGTGTCATATCCGATTGTGTTATCCGTTCCGAACAAGTCGTTGTCGATGGTTCCTGGCAAACCGATACATGGGATGTCATACTCCTCGGCAAAGATGCGAGCCCCGGTCAGCGAGCCGTTTCCACCGATGACGATGAGCGCGTCGATCGCCTCGCGTTTCAATGTCTCGAATGCTTTTTTCCTGCCTGCAGCAGTCTCGAATTCCTTGGAACGAGCTGTTCGCAAGATCGTGCCGCCTGTCTGGATGATGTTGCTCACGTCTTCTGTCGTGAAACGCTTCACTTCTCCATTAATCAGGCCGTCATAGCCACGATATATGCCCTTTACCTTGAATCCGTTGCAAATGGCACTACGCGTAACAGCACGAATGGCCGCATTCATTCCCGGAGCATCGCCTCCTGAGGTCAGGACGCCCACACATCTGATTTTACCCATATCTTTTAATTACTACTCGGTTTTACTTTACAGGCATTCTGTCATGACCGCAAACACGATCAGGCCACACAGTCCGCCGACAAGGACTTTGCCAGTCACAAAACGGAGGTACCACGTCAGCGAAACGTTTTCCATTCGTAGGAGGGCGTAACCTGCCATCGACCCTATTGTCAACAGTGAGCCGCCCCATGCGGTGCAGTAGCTCAACAGGGGCCAGAAACTGCCGTCTGTGGCAAACGATTGAAAATAGCCGTCTAAGCCGGCCTGCGCCGGAAGGGCGAATGTGGACACATTGGCGAGCATGACGACGATGCCGTCCAGCCACATTGACAACAAACCCATGAAAATGCCGATGACGTATATGTTCGGAACATGGATCGAACACCATTCGGCCATTTCCCGCAGCGCGCCGGTCTCTTGGACCGCACCGATTGCCATCGTCACGCCCAGGATGAAAAGGATTGTTTGTATGTGTGCGTATTGCAACGCCAGCGGCAGGCGTTTACGCGATGCCATCTGTTCGCTTTTAAGCAGCTTCCGGTTACATAATTCGTGGATGATCCACAGCAGTGACAACACGCACAAGGCGCCCACAAACGGCGGGAGTTCGGTCATACGGTGGAAAGTCGGGATGAACCACAGGCCACCGATACCGACCAGCAGCATCAGGAGGCGTTGTGCACGGTTAAGCACCGTGTCGTCTCCACGGTAACGCGGGGCTGTTTGGGCTAACTCCAAGCGAACCGGGAGATGGCGCATCATCAGCAGGCCGGTCACTACGGTGGCAGTCAGACAGGGCAGAAAAAGCATTCCTGAATAGTGTGTCGGCGTGATCACTCCTTTCACCCACAGCGAAAGGCTTGTCATGTCGCCGATGACGGTGAACGCTCCCCCACAATTTGCCGCGACCACGACCATCGCACCGAATATCATCCGTTGGCGCCGGTTGGCAACCAGTGCGTGTATGGCCGTGAGCATCAAGCATGCTGTTGTCAGGTTGTCCAAGTTGGCTGACAGCACGAAAGTGATTCCCGCGGTGAGCCAGAGCAGGCGGCGGCAGTTACGGGTGCGGAGCCATTCGGACAAGAAGTCGAAACAGCCGTTGTTGCTCAGCACTTCGACGATCGTCATCGTGGCCAGCAGGTAGAGCACCAGTTCGCAGGCGTCAGCCACGTAACGCATGAAAACCGAGTTCGCTATAAACTCGCGAACCAAGTCCTTCGACACGGGACGTCCGCCCACGAACTCGGAAAAAGCGAGGGCGTGCTCAGACGTTACGTAGGAAGAACCGTAAATCAAATAGAGGAGCCAGCATAGTGTTCCGGCAAACATTGCAACCGCTGCCTTGTTGATGTGACTGATTTTTTCAGTAGCAATCAGTACGCATCCAATAACCAAAACGATAACAAGTATCAGCGTCATTGCAATCTGGCTTTAAGTGGAGCGGCAAACGGGGCTCGAACCCGCGACCCTTAGCTTGGGAAGCTAATGCTCTACCAACTGAGCTACTGCCGCAATGCGATTGCAAATATAATACTTTATCTTTATCTCTTACAAGTCAAGTTCATTTTTTTACCACAATTTCGGGAAAATTGAATGTCCCTTCCGTTTTTTCTTAAAATTCGGTGAAAGTTTCGTTCGTTCCCTGCGTTTCATTTGCGTCGCTGGCGCGTTCCGTTCATCAGGCTGAGCCTGTATGGGGGAATGCGACACAGAGGCAATTAGTAGCTTCGTGCGACGATGACGCGGTATTTCGCCGGTTTCCCGGATACCATGTCGACGCCCGGATTGCTCTGGTCGTAGCCGAAGGGAATGCACCGTACGGTCGCTTGGGTGTCTGCCTTGATCTGGGCTTCTGTTTCGGCTGTTCCGTCCCACGGACAGAGGAAGAAACCGCCGTCTTTGACGCGCGCCTTGAAATCGTCATAGTTGTCACAGGGGTATATGTGACTTTCAAGGAAGTCTTTGGCTTTCTTGAAGATGTTCTGTTGGATTTCTTCGAGCAAGCCTGCAATGCGTTCCTCGATACCGTCGAACGGCACGACTTCTTTTTCGAGCGTGTCACGGCGCATAAGTTCTATGGTGCCTGCTGCCATGTCGCGCGCACCCATTGCCAAGCGGACGGGGACGCCTTTCAGTTCGTAATCGGCAAACTTGAAGCCCGGACGCTTGTTGTCGGCGTTGTCGTATTTTACGCTGATGCCACGGGCGCGCAGGCGGTCGGCCAAGGCATTGAAACGTTCGTCAAGCTGGGCCAGTTCTTCTCCGTTTTTATATATAGGAATCATGACGACCTGTATCGGTGCCAGATGCGGTGGGAGCACAAGGCCGTTGTCGTCGCTGTGCGTCATGATGAGCGCGCCCATCAGGCGGGTGCTCACGCCCCAGCTTGTAGCCCACGCGTAGTCGAGTTTGTTGTCTTTGTCGACGAACTGAACGTTGAAGGCCTTACCGAAGTTTTGCCCGAGGAAGTGGCTTGTGCCCGATTGCAGGGCTTTGCCGTCTTGCATCATGGCTTCAATCGTGTACGTGTCCAATGCGCCGGCGAAGCGCTCGGTGGCGCTCTTTACGCCCTGAATGAGGGGAATGGCCATATACTGTTCCACGAAGTCTGCATAAACTTTCAGCATTTGCTTGGCGCGGGCTTCGGCTTCCTCGCGGGTAGCATGGGCCGTGTGCCCTTCTTGCCAAAGAAACTCGCTGGTGCGCAGGAAAAGTCGGGTGCGCATTTCCCAGCGCATGACGTTGCACCATTGGTTGCAGAGCACGGGCAGGTCACGCCATGAGTGTATCCACTTGCGGTAAGTGTTCCAAATGGTGGTTTCCGACGTCGGTCGGATAATCAGTTCTTCTTCGAGCTTCGCGGCCGGGTCAACGACCACGCCGTCGCCCGTTTCGTTCGCTTTCAGGCGATAGTGCGTCACGACGGCGCACTCCTTGGCAAAACCCTCGACGTGCTCTGCTTCTTTCGACAGAAACGACTTGGGGATGAGCATGGGAAAGTAGACGTTTTGCACGCCGGTTTCTTTGAATTTCCCATCCAGTATATGCTGGATTTTCTCCCATATTGCGTAGCCGTACGGCTTAATCACCATGCAGCCGCGCACATCGGCTTGTTCGGCGAGGTCGGCTTTCACGACCAATTCATTATACCACTGCGAGTAGTTTTCGCTACGCTTGGTGAGGTTTTTCAGCTCTTTTGCCATGATTGAACTTTCGGACGTTTTTTCTTTTCGGCTGCAAAGTTAAATAAATTTGGCGAAACGTCGAAGTGTGAGCCGTGAGTTTTTGCGGGTCGGCCGGTCGGGTTTTTCTGTCAGCCGTCCTGCTCAAACGGGAACTGCTTCCGTACGGACTGTCGCAGTTCCTGTTTTTCCCGCCAGCCAGAGCGTGCCCTTTCCTTTGTTCTTGCGCGATGTGTTTGTCTGTTTTCGTAAAAAGAAAAGCTGTGTGGCTGTGGTGGTAACGGGGAAAAGACTAAATTTGCCCCGGAAACACTAAATTTTAACACCATGAAAAAAGGTTTACACTGCCTGTTGGCTCTTTTTTTTGCCGCCACTGCTTCATTGACAGCCCAGCCTGTGGCCTCTTCCTACACCCCTACCCCTGAGAACCTCGCCGCGCGGAAAGCCTTCGCCGACGACCGTTTCGGCATCTTTCTTCATTGGGGCATTTACAGTCTTTTCGGACAGGGCGAATGGTATCTCCACAACGCCAACCTTGATTATCGGGAATATGCCAAGGCGGCCGGAGCCTTCTATCCGGCAGCGTTCGACGCCGATGCGTGGGTCAAGGCCATCAAGGATGCCGGAGCGGGTTATGTCTGCTTCACCACGCGCCATCACGACAGCTTTTCCATGTTCCACACCAAGCAGTCACCTTATAATATCGTCGATGCCACTCCTTTTGGTCGCGACGTGCTCAAAGAATTGGCCGACGCCTGCCAGCGCCATGGCATCCGGCTTCACCTGTATTACTCCCACCTCGATTGGTCGCGGCCGGAATATCCTGTCGGACGCACAGGGCGTGGCACGCATCGCCCCGAGGGTCAGACGGACTGGCCGGCCTATTACGCTTTCATGAACGCCCAGCTCACCGAGTTGCTCACCAACTACGGCCCTATCGGCGCCATTTGGTTCGATGGCGTGTGGGATCATGACGAAGACGCCACACCGTTCGACTGGCAGCTTGATGAGCAATATGCCCTTATCCACCGTTTGCAGCCGGCCTGCCTTGTGGGGAACAATCACCATTCTGAACCTTATCCGGGCGAAGACATACAAATCTTTGAGCGCGACCTACCCGGCGAGAACAAAGCAGGCCTTTCGGGGCAGGCCATCAGTCGCCTCCCTCTCGAAACTTGCCAGACGATGAACGGCATGTGGGGGTATAAAATAACCGATCAGAACTACAAGTCGGTCGACGAATTGATCGAATACATCGTCCGCGCCGCCGGAAAGGGGGCAAACCTGCTCATGAACATCGGCCCGCAGCCCGACGGCCGCCTGCCGCAAGCTGCGCTCGACCGATTGAAAGGCATCGGCGAATGGATGCGCACCTATGGCGCTACGATACGCTGCACGCAAGCCGGCGACGTCCGCGATGACACCTGGGGAGCTACCACACGAAGGGGAGACACTCTCTTTGTCCATGTGTTGAATGCGGACAACAAAGCGCTGTTCCTTCCGCTTGACGTGAAAGTGAAGCAAGCCGTGGAATTTGTCAGCCGTAAACCTGTCTCATTCGAACGTTGCAAGGCGGGCGTCGTGCTCGACCTGACAGGAGTAAAACCTGAACCGGATTATGTCATTAAACTAATTACCAAGTGATTATGCTGTCAGCTATGCTTGAAATCTGTGCGGGTAGCTGGGACAGTGTCCTTGCCGCCCGCGATGGAGGCGCCGACCGGGTTGAGCTCTGCTCCGGACTGGCCGAGGGGGGGCTCACTCCGTCTGTGGGGCTCATCCGTGCGGCCTGCGGTCTTGGCGGGCTGAAAGTGCACGTGCTCATCCGTCCCCGTGGCGGTGACTTCCTTTACACCGAGGCCGAAGTCGCCCTCATGGAGGACGACATCCGCCGGGCGGTCGACGCCGGTGTCGACGGGGTGGTCGTGGGCAGTCTTACGCCCGACGGCGACGTCGACACGGCGCAACTCCGCCGCTGGGTGGCTGCCGCGGGAGGCCGCAGCGTGACGTTCCACCGGGCTTTCGACCTCTGCCGGCAACCGGAACAGGCATTGGAGGCCATCATAGACTGCGGATGTAACCGCCTGCTCACTTCCGGACAGGCGGACAAGGCCGTCAACGGCCTGTCCCTGCTCGCGCAGCTCGTGACGCAAGCTGGCGACCGCCTGTCGGTCATGCCCGGGAGCGGAGTGAATGCCGATAATGCTGCGGCAATACTTGCGGCCACGGGGGCACACGAATTGCACGCCTCGGCCCGTCGCACGGTGACGAGCCGGATGCGTTTCCGCCTGGGCGGTGTTTCGATGGGCCAGCCGGCCGATGAATACACGCGTCTTGAAACGCATCCCGACGAGGTGCGCGCCATCCGTCGGGCACTGTCAGGGCTGCAAGCGTGAGGGACGGAATCGCCCAAACTTTTCTAACACATATATTACTTACTGCCTATGCGTTTATCATTACCCCATCCCATGTGCCGTCGTGCGTTGCGCGCATGTGCGTGCCTGTTTTTCTTTGTGCTGTGGCCTGCCGTTCTCCACGCGGAACTCCTGCCCGGAGAGACAAAAGCCGATTCAGCCTACAATGAGCACGCGAACGAGCTTCGTGTCTGGATGCAGCGTTACAGCCTCATGGCTCAAGGTTTGACCGATGCACCGAAAGTGCGTATTGAGGTGGAGAGCGTCATCCATACTGCGGAGAACACGCTCACAGATGCGGCGCGCAGGCTCACCGAAGCCACTGAGAAATATCAGGAAAAAGCGCAAGCGACCCACGCCGAGCAGGCTGAGAAAATCGCACTCCTGCAAGCCCAGTTGAACGGATACATGATGCAGACGCCGCCAGACGAGGCTGGCATCCTGCGTACGGAACGAGAAATCGAAGCTGCCCGCCAGGAACTCGATGACAAGCTTGCGCAATACATCGGCGAGTATGAAGCACGAGTTTACGGGGCTGGCAATGGCATTGCCTCCATGATTCATGTCATGCGAGGCACAGAGCACGACCTTCAAGCCGCCGCCTCGCTCGAACGGATGCTCGTGACCGCGATCGACACTTACGTGGCCGAGTGGTTGGGGCTTACTCCCGAGGTTCAGGAGTCACTGCTCGGCATGGCCTACCGCAAGGCTCTTGAAGCCGCACAGGCCGCTGCCGATGCGCCCTACGACAGTCCGGCGACCTATCAGGCCGCTCTCGACGCCTTGGAGCAGGCTCGTGAGGACTTGCAGGACTTTGTGACCGCGATCGACCCTCTCGTGACGGACAAGACTGCCGTATGTGTCCGAAGCCTCGACGGCCGGACAGTCTTCCGCCACGTTACGCCTGACGAAGCTCTCCGCCGTTTGCCACGTGGGCTTTACCTGTTCGGCGGAAAGAAGATCTACGTCCGCTGACGTCGCTGCGGTCTTCTGCCTGGTCGGCCGACGGAATTAGTCGGTGTCTGTTTACCTTATTCAAGCGTCCTTGCCTCAAAATTCTAGGTAAGGGCGCTTCTTTTTTTGTGCTAATTATTTGTGCAATAGTTGTTTTAATCCTGCTTGACAAAGCTTTACTCACGAGAGCTCCTGTCATCGTTGGAGCGATCGCCCTCCCGGGAGTGTCCGGCGACGTTGCGGTCGCCACTTGTTGTAAACAACGGTTACGGCAGGACGGCGACCTGTGATTTCCAGTCGCTGACCCGTAAATCCTAATCGCCGTCGCGTTTTTCCCGGTCGCCGTTCCGTGGTTGCGATCTGGCTGTCAGCCTCCCGGTCATGGCGGATTGTGGATGAAAAAGGCGGCAGGCTTTCCTCCGAAAGGAAACCTGCCGCCGTGAAAAAGTGTGCGGAGAAAATGCGGAAAGTGTTCCGCTGAACGATCAGAGTTGATGGATCACCTTCATCAATTGCTCACCCAAACCGATGGTATAACCCTGAGACACAAAGACAACGCGGTTGAACGTGTCAGCAATGATGAACACCGGCCGCGACGCGTTGGGGAGTTTCAGGTTCGTTTCGATTTCGCGGGCGATTTTGCCAGAGTTGTCAATGCCAAAGACCACGTTGTCAGGCAGGGCGAACTCGGCACCCTTGAAGCGCGAGGCTTCATTCTCGTCGGCAAAGAGCAAGACAAGGGTGCGGCCCCAAGCTTTCAGGTCGTCGGCCACGGCAGCGATGTCGCGCAGGGCGTGGTTCGTGGGTTCGTGGTTGGGGGTGATAAGACCGACCACGTAATAGCCACGACCCGTCGTCGAAAGCAGGGACTTGTCCTTTTTCTCCGTAAGGTCGTAATAGAGGTTTTCAGAATTGAAGGAGCCGATCACCTGCACGCCGTCCTGGCTTTCGCGCAGTACGAGGGGCACGTTGGCCTCACCGCCGGTCTCCACGCCGAACACCGTCATGCGGGCCAGTACGCTCCCGTCGGCCATGCGAGTACCGGTCGTCATCACATATTGGCCAGCTTCGATGTCTGTTCCGGCTTTCAGGAGTTGCGACCATGTGGCTCCTTCGTCATAATTGAGTAGGCGGGGCATCCCGTCCACGATTTTCGACAGTGTGAAGTGAGTGTAGTATTTCGGGTCGTCGACGTGTGCCGCCGGCGTGAAGCTGGCTGTCAGACGGCCGTCGCCCTTGCGTGCCGAGGTGTCGTCCGGGTCGAGCCCGGCGTCGTGCCACGTTCCTTTTGCGTCAGCATATTCTGTTCGTCCAGTCACCGGGTCGATGCGGGCCGGGATGCCCATGGCACGGGCGGCGGCTACGAAAAAGAGGTCGCGCGAGTAGGCGTCGGTCAATCGCGTTTCCCACACCGCACGCGGCGACTGACAAAGCACGTCCGGGTTCCATGTGCCGTCCACTTTCACTTCCCGTCGGCACCAGTCGGCCCACAGTGAGGGCTGTTGGCGGTAGCGGGTCTGGTCGGCGGCGGGGATGGCACGTGAGAAATAGCCTTTGTAAGGCGTCAAGGGCTCGTTGGCCACGCGGGGATTGAGTACATACTTGTCATAGAGCGGCCCGGTGCCTTCGGGGGTGTTCACAAAGTTGTCTTCGAGGATTTCGGAGGTGATGTCGCGGCGGTCTTTTTCAGAAATCACGCTGAGCAAGGCCATGGCACGGCTCCGTTTGTTTTCTGGCACCTTGTTGATGAAGTCGCGTAGGGTTTCCACATTGCCGTAGGCCTCGACCAGCAGGCGGGGCAAGTCCTCCATGCCGGCGGGCATACTGCCGGACATGGTGGCAGCCTCGTCGGCCGAGAGGAATGTGCGCATCATGTAGTCGTTACGCAGTGAGTCTTCGTAGGCCAATAGCTGACGGTTGCGTGCGGCTTGTGCTTCCGTGACGACAGGCATATTGTCTCCCTGCACTGGCGGGTGGATGTCTATTTCTTCCGTGCCGGTGTAGGCCGCAGTTTTGTCCAGCCGTATGACGACGGTGTCGCCCCGGCCTACGCTGCACTTGGCGTACCCCCATTGCTGACCGTCTGAAGCCCACGCGAGCAGGTCGCCGCGCCCGGCGGTCAGGCTGGCATAGCCTTTGGCGTCGCTCTGTTTCGTGGCGACGGTGTAGAATTCGGCATAGTTGTAGATTTTGAATTGCACTGTGGCGCTGACCGGATTTCCGGAGGCAGATACTGTGCGGACGGTTGCCGTGCTCGTCGGGGCGTAGTGGCTGGTGACGTTGATTTCCGTGTAGCACGGTGTGCGGCTCACAACGTCTTCCGGCCCGTCATAACTGCCGAAGACGTTGGTGTGCATCAGCATGCCGCGCGATGCCGGCGCGTTGAACCATCCGAGGTCGAGCACGGGCTCCGGTTCGCAGGCCCCGAGGAAATGCCACTTGCCGTCGACCCACGCCTCAACCCAGGCATGATTGTCATCGGTGTGGGCCCAACGCGGGGTGTAGACCTGGCGGGCCGGGATGCCTACGGCACGCAGGGCCGCTACGGTGAATGTGGATTCTTCCCCGCACCGGCCGAACGACGTGCGCATCGTGGCGAGCGGCGGGCTCGTACGGGAGTCGGACGGGCGGTAGGTCACGTGTTCGTGGCACCAATGATTGACTTCGAGGACGGCGTCGCGCATCGAAAGGTTGCGCACGCGGTCTTTCAGCATGTCGTAGAAGACTACGCGACTGCTGTCGAGCGCTTCGTTGTTCACGCGAACGGGCAGCACGAAATGGCGGAATTCTCGTTCGGGCACGGTTTTTCCCCACGGCATTTCTTTGCGGGCACGGAGCGAGACGTCGACGTTCTGGCGGTAAAAACTCCCGCTTCGGTCGGTCAGGTCGGGCAGCGGCATGTAGGCGTAGAGAAATTCGAGCGCTTGTCGTTCGTCGGCTGTCAGCGTACTGTCGAATATGGCAAAACAGCCGGTCTGGCCGAACTCGGCCTTGCGACGGGCAAAATCGTCGCTCACGCGGTCTGCGCGGACGGGGAGCCCGACACTCATCGCAGCAGCGACGAAAAGGGGTAGAATAGTGTGATGTTTTCTCATGATATTGAGTGAGTTAATGGTGATTTCTCTAAGTTGTTGTTTGGCTTATGCCTGAGAACTTTTCATGCTCAGAGAGCGAGCGGATGTAGTCGAAAAGCGCCTTGTAAAACGTATGACGGCACAGCGTCGGGGCATGGCCAAGGATGATCAGCTTCATCCGCGCCCGCGTCATGGCCACGTTCATGCGGCGCAGGTCGCCCAGAAAACCGATCTGTCCTTTGTCGTTCGCACGGACAAGGCTGATGAGCACTACGTCACGTTCCTGTCCTTGGAAACCGTCGACCGTGTTGACGGTCATCATTTGGCGGAATGGGCGGAGTTCTTCGTCGTGGCGGAGGAGGCGACGCAGGAATTGCACTTGGGCGCGATAGGGCGAGATGATGCCGAAATCAATACGTTCGTCTATCATGCGGTCGGGCCCGATGCGCCGGATGTAGTCGCGGAGCACCTGCAAGGTCAGCTCGGCTTCGGCTTTGTTCACCCGGCCGTAGCCCTCGCCGACAAACTCCTCCTGACCGGCGTCGTCAAGATAGTCCGTGTCGATCCATGTGGCCGGTACGTCAAAGTCGAGAATACCGCGGTGGCGCACCTCAGGGGCTGACTTTACCCGGCCGCCGTAGAACCACCGCGAGGGAAAGGTCATGAGCGTTTCGTTCATCCTGTACTGCACGTCAAGCAGGGTGACGGTTTCGGGGCAGTGGCTGACGATTTGTTCCATCATCGTGCGCGAGAGCCCGCCCCGGGCGGCAGCCGGGCATTTCACTGTGGGCGGAAGCTGTTGATGGTCGCCCGCAAGGACGATGCGGTCGGCCCGGCGGATGGCAATCCAGCACGCGGCTTCGAGTGCCTGGGCGGCTTCGTCGATGAAAAGGGTGTGGAAATGCAGTCCGTCGAGCAGCTGACTGGCCGAGCCGGCCAGCGTGCAGGTGACGGCGCGTGTCTCTTCGAACAGTTGCTGCCGGATGCGCCATTCGAGCGACGAGGCTTTCTCGCGCAGGGCGTCGATCTTCGATCGGAATGATGCAGGGCGCGAACGCCGTGGCAGGGCGTAGAGTTGTCTGATTTGCCGTCGCAGGGCCCACAGGTGCGGATAGTCGGGGTGATCGGAAAAGCGCCGTTCGTAGCTATGGGCGAGCATTTCGTCGGTCATTCGAAGCGGATTGCCCACCCTGAGCACTGAGACGCCACGTTCGATCAGTTTCTCAGAGATCCAATCGACGGCCATGTTGCTTTGTGCGCAGATCAGCACTTGGTTTTCGCGACGTAGCACTTCGCAGACGGCTTCGACCAGCGTCGTCGTTTTTCCGGTGCCGGGCGGGCCGTGGACCACAGCCACGTCGCGAGCCCGGAGGACCTCGCTGACGGCATGTTCTTGGGCATGGTTGAGCCAAGGCAGGCTGACGGGCTGTGCGGCTCCACGGCTGACCGGAAGCGAGGCATGGATCATGTCGCGCAGCTCGGCCATGCGCCCGGTGCGGGCCGTGATGGCCTCGTCGAGGGCTGCAAACATAAGGCGGTATGTTGTCTCGTCAAAGCTCAACTGCACGCCCAGCCGTTCGGCTCGTTCAAGGGTCGTGAGCGAGGCTGCGTCCGGCAGCTCAGCCACCAGTCGCGCTGCCTCAGCATAACTGACTGTTCCGCTCACTGGCAGGTAGTTTATTCCACCTGAGGCGTCCTCCGAAAAGAAACAGAGCGGCCGACCCGGTTCAAAGTTGTGCTCGATGTCGGTGTCAGAGTTGCGCGTGATCTCAACGACGAACCGCCCCATCGCGTTGTAATAGCTGCGTCCCGTTGCGGCAGGAAACCAGCAGTCGCCCCGTTTGACCTTTCGGCCGATACCCATAGTCTGCGTCTCTCGTCGGAATGCTTCTTTTTCGTAGTCGTATTCCAAGCGGAGCAGTTCGCGCTGCCGGTACAGGCTGACGTCGGTGGTGTCGTGTTTGTGGCTGTCCATCGTTTACGGCAGGCAGGGAGGAGCGGACCAGTCGTCCGGATACGAACGCCGTTCGACGCTGAAACCCATCGAGAAGGTGTCGTTGAATTTCACGTGGAGCATGCCACCGAAGCGGTCTCCGCCGACATAGGGCGACCAGTAGGGCGGCACTTTCTGCGGAAGCAGCGCTTTGCTGCCATAAGCGTAGAGGCTGACTTTCTCGTTCACCTGGAAAGCCGCCACGCCGGCCACGCCCACTTGGCGATAGTTGAATCCGCCCCAGTCCATGTGCGACATGTAGACTCCGCCCGCCACACTCAGCCTCCCCGTCAGCGGGACCGCGTACATGAAGGCGGCGTCCTGTCCGAAGCCCACGCCGCGCGGTGCGTGGCTGCCCAGTCCGGCGGTGACGCTCAGCGAGAGTTGTGCGTTGAAGCCTTCATGCAGTTTCCACGCGTCGGGACCTGCGCCGTATGAGGTCGGCAGGCAACTGTACATCCCTCCCCACAGGTTGTATGGACGCACAAAGGGCGCATACAGCGGAGCCGACAGCCCGAGGCTGTCAGGGACGTCGACAGTCTTGACCGTATCGGGGGTGACTTCGTCCTGCGCTCGGAGCGGGAGGAGTGTGGTTGAGAAGAGCACAACGGCCAGACAGATTATCCGGTTCATAGTTTCAAATTTTAGATATAGCCTGCGTAATGGACAGAGCGTGTGCGACGGGATTGCGCCCCTGCGTTGGTGCCGGCCACTGCGCCCCGCCCTGCCACAGGGTCAGTCGATGTCAGTGTATAGATAGCGTTTGATGCTGCGCTTGGGCGTTTTCTCAAACTCCTCCGTCCGGATGCGGATGCCGGCCAACTGTTCGTAGACCGGGACCTGCTCATTGAGGTCCTTGCGGTTTTGTTCCATCACGGTGGCGAGGTCTTCATCCGTGAGGCCGAACTTGGCGACCTCCTCGTAGTCGGGGTGAACCAAGGCGTAGAGCTTTTCGCCTTTCTGCACGACGAGGCTCTCGCTGACAAAGGGCAAGGTGTTCAGCCTGTCTTCTATTTCCTCGGGATAGATGTTCTGCCCCGAGGCGCCGAGAAGCATGTTCTTCGTCCGCCCCTTGATGTAGAGGTATCCATCGGCGTCCATCAAGCCAAGGTCGCCCGTGTGATACCACCCTTCGGCGTCCAGCGCTTCGCGCGTGGCTTCGTCGTTCTTATAATATCCCAGCATCACGCCGGCACCCCGGCAGAGGATTTCGCCCACGGCGTGTTCCGGATCGGCGCTGTCGATGCGGATTTCCATGCGAGGAGCGGCCTTTCCGCACGAGCCCGGGCGGAACTCGTGCCAGTCTGCGTAGCTGATGATGGGAGCACACTCCGTCGTGCCGTAACCGACGGTGAACGGGAACCCCGTCCGGGCCAGGAAATGCTCGATCTCGGAGTTGAGCGCCGCTCCGCCGACGATGACCTCATAAAAGCGGCCTCCGAACGCTTCGATCATGCGGGCACGGATCCGTTCGCGCAGCTTCTGGCTGACGACGGGGAGCTTGAGCAGCATTTTCACGCCGGGCGATTGCAGCCGCGGCAAGACAGCCTTGCGGATAATCTTTTCGATGATGAGGGGCACGGCGATGATGACGTCAGGCCGCACCTCGGCGAAGGCTTTGAATACGATTTTCGGCGAGGGGACGCGTGTCAGGTAGAATACGTGGCAGCCCGTGACGAACTCAAAAAGGAACTCGAACGCCAAGCCGTACATGTGTGCCATCGGCAGGACCGAGAC
>DVNY01000157.1 GCA_018714085.1 Candidatus Caccomonas pullistercoris | reverse complement strand
TCCCCGTAGGGCGCGGCCAGTTCGGCGAGCTCGTCCCGCATCCGCTGCCATGCCGCCTCGTCGACCCCACCGTTCAGGATGCGGATGGTGCCGATGTTGTAGGAGCGCGAGCAGACCAGCTCGCCGTTGGTGAGAAGATTGATTTCCGTGCTGCCGCCGCCGACGTCGACATAGATGTAATTGCCGTCGCGGTCTTCAAGCTGTTCGACGTGGTTGTTGTACACGATGCCGGCCTCCTCCTCGCCGGCGATGATCTCGATCTGTATGCCGGTGTCTTTGAAGATGCTCTCGATGAGTTTGGGGCCGTTGGCCGCGTCGCGCATGGCCGAGGTGGCGCAGGCGCGGTAGCGGTCGACGTCGTAGATCTTCATCAATTGGCGGTAGGCCTTCATGAGGCGCTCCATCTTTTTCGCCTTGGCGTCCGAGACGCGCCCTTGGCGGAACACGTCGAAGCCCAGGCGCAGCGGAACGCGCAGGAACAGTTGTTTGGTGAATTCAGGCGTCGTGCCGTCCGTCTCTACCTTTTTGATGAGCAGGCGGGCTGCGTTGGAGCCGATGTCGATGGCAGCGTAGTTGACGGTTTTCATTCTTTCAGTTCTTCTTTTTCAAGTTTGAGGTAATGTTCGTAGAGCTCTTCCTGCGAACGGAGGGGCTCTTGGCCGGGCGGGATGAGGGGAGCCGTGTCGCCGCCTTGGCCGTCGACGAGGCGGCCTTGGCGGGTGTCGGCCAGGCCGAGGTCGACAATCGTGTGCAGCTCGGCGCGGATGGCCGGGTCATAGACAGGCGTGACGACCTCGACGCGGTAGTCGAGATTGCGGGGCATCCAGTCGGCCGAACCGATGAAGCACTGCTCCTGTCCGCCGCCGGCGAAGATGAAGATGCGTGAGTGTTCGAGGTAGCGGTCGATGATGCCCACCACTTTGAGCCGGCCGCCGAGCTGTACCTGGCCGGGGATGAGCGAGCAGTTGCCGCGTACGAGGAGGTCGACCGGTACGCCGCTGCTTGCGGCTTCGTAGATCTTCTCGACCATGATGGGATCCGTGATGTGGTTCACTTTCATCCGGATGCCCGAAGGCAGGCCTGCGCGGTGGTTTTTTATCTCCGCGTCAATCAGTCGCAGGAAGCGTTTTTTCATCTCGTTGGGCGAGACGAGGAGTTCGCGGAACTTGATGGGCGAGTAGGGACGCTCGATGAAACGGAAGACGCGGTCGACGTCCTGCACGATGGCCCGGTTGGCCGTCATGAGCAGGCAGTCGGTGTAGACGCGGGCGTTGCCTTCGTGGAAGTTGCCCGTGCTGATGCAGGCGATGTCCGTGCCGTTCTTGAAACCGATGTGCGTGATCTTGGAGTGCACTTTGAGGCCTTCGACGCCGAAGATGACGTGGATGCCGGCGTCCTGCATGCGCTTGCTCCAACTGATGTTCGACGCCTCGTCGAAGCGGGCGAGCAGCTCAATGACGACGGTCACTTTCTTCCCGTTGCGGGCGGCGCTGATGAGGGCTTTGACCACTTTGGAGTCTTTGGCCAGACGGTAGAGTGTTGTCTTGACCGACTTGACCGCAGGGTTGATGGCCGCCTCTTGGAGCAACCGGATGTAGGAGTCAAAGCTGTGGTAAGGCACATGGAGGAAGCGATCGCGCTGGCGGATGAGGTCGAAGAGGCTTTCGGCGCCTGCGAGTTCATGACGCAGGATGCTGGGCCACGCGGGGTATTTCAGGTCTTTCCGCCCACAGTCGGGGAAGCCCATGAGGTCACGGTGGTTCTGGTACTTGCCGCCGGCGAGAGCCGTGTCGAGACGTTCGTTGTCCAGCTTGTTCATCACGCGGCGCAACATGCCGGCCGGCATGGCGCCGTCGTAGATGAGCCGGAGCGGGAGGCCGAGACGCCGGCTTTTGACGCCCTTCGAGATTTTCTGGAGCAGGCCGTTGCGCAAGTCGTTGTCGATTTCCATCTCAGCATCCTTGGTGAATTTGAAGCTGTAAGCCTCGTAGTGGTCGAAGTGGAGGCCAGGAAAGAGCAGGGGCAGGCAGCAGCGCACCACGTCGTCGAGATACATCAGGTAGCTGCGGCCGTCGCGATCCGGGAGCCGCACGAAGCGCCCCACGCGGCTGACTGGGAGCGGAAGGAGGGCGTAGTAGTTGCGTTTGACGCCCTCGCGGCTTAGTTTGACGGCGAGGTAGATGCAGTCGTCGGCCTCGTCGTCGAAACGCTTGACACTGTCGAGCCAGATGGGAGCCAGATGGCCGTTGAGCTCTCGGCGGAAAAAGTCGTGCACGTAGGCTTGCTGTTCGGCGTCGATTTCCTTTTCATTGACGAGACAGATACCCTCTTTGCGCAGGCAGGCTGTCACGTTTTCGACGGTTTCCTGGTATTCTTTCGAGTAGGCGTTGTTCAGCTTGTTGATGGCTTTCAGCAGGGCGCGGGCTTCCTTGTATTCCTCGCGGGCGTTCTTGTCGTCGTATTCGGCGATGCGGCTGATGCTGGCCACGCGGACGCGGAAAAACTCGTCGAGGTTGTTGGAGTAGATGCCGAGGAACGAGAGGCGTTCGAGCAGGGGAACGCTTTCTTTCTGTGCCTCTTGGAGGATGCGGTGGTTGAAGTACATCCAACTCACGTCGCGGTGAAGGTATTTCATGTGCTTGTCCATGGAAAAGGATGTTGTGGTTATGGGGCAAAAGTAGGCGTTTCGTGTGACGATTCGGTTACATTCTGCCTTTAATCCGGCTTTTCAGGACGCGTGGCACGGCTTTGCCCAGCTGTGGGGCCGGTTTTCTGTCCGCTGTGGCGGCGTCTTTGTTTTTCTTTGCGTAAGTTTGCGCCATGAAAGAAGCGTGGCGTGTTCTTCTCGTTGTGCTCGGCACGGTGGCCTGCCTGCTCGGTGTGGTGGGCATTGTGGTTCCGCTGTTGCCTACTACACCTTTCCTTCTGCTGGCTGCGGCGCTTTATTGCCGCAGTTCGCCCCGGCTTTACGCCCGCTTGTTGGGCCATCGTCGCTTGGGGCCTTACGTCAGGCATTTCCGCGAGGAGCGGGCGCTGCCGCTGCGGGTGAAAGTGGTGTCGGTCAGCCTGGTGTGGCTCACGCTCTCTTATGCCACGTGGGCGGCCGAGGCGTGGGGAGCCTGGCGCTGGCTGTTGCTTTTGCTGGCTCTTGGGGTGAGCCTGCACATCTTGCGCTTCCGCACGCTGCGCCGCCCGAGGGGTTGACCCGCCGGGCGGCACGTCCGGTCAGCGCACGTTTTGGTAACCCCAGTCGTCGATGGCGAATTTCCAGTGCTTTTCGACCAGTTCGACGGTGCGGTCGTTGTATTTATACTTGTTTTTCTTGTATCCTTTCTTGCTTCCGACGTAAGCCTCGATGTCGGCGCGCGCGTCGTCCCAGCCCGGGAGGTTGAGGTCGCGGTAGATCTTTTCCGTCATGCCGAAGGCGTCGGCCTCGAAGTCCTCGAAGCGGATCTCGACGAGGTTTCCGGCGGGGATGCACTTCTTGTCGGCCTCATACTTGCGGTAGAGTTTGGCATAGACGTCGAGGATGTTGGCTTCGAGCTGCTCGGGCGTGATGTCTTCCAGTTTGAGCGGTTGGATGGTGTTGGTGAAGAAGCTGCGCGTCGACTCGAACACGGTGTACGGGTTCCTCATCAGGTAGATGAACTTGGCGTTCGGGAACATTTTGACCAGTTCGCGCACGCGGCCCGTGTGGGGCGGGTTTTTCGAGAGGAACTGCGTGCCGCCCGTGTTCCAAAGCGAGATCTTGATGAGCTTGGTGAATGTTTCCTCGAACGTGTGGAGTTCTTCGGGCGTGATGCCCTCGAAGAGCATGTAGCGGTCACAATACTCCTGCATGTATTTCGGGAGGAACCAGAAGTTGTAGTACGTGTAGGGCATCATATTGGCCAGCGCGAATTCCTCTTCTTGCGGAAGGTCGACAGCCAGTTCCATGTTGTCGGTCGGCCGTTTGTCAGGCATCAGCCACGACATGTTTTTTTTGAAGAACGGCTGCCCGAACATCATCAGGTGCGGGAAGACGGTCTGGTACGTCGTGTTGTAGCCGAAATGCTTGTCGCACGAAAAGACGTTGTGCACGAACGTCGTGCCCGACCGCCAGTGGCCGAGAATGAACACCGGGTCGTGGAGCAACGGGCGGTAGGCCAACTGTTCGCGGTAGCGCTTGTCTTGGATGGGGACGAGCGTCGAGAGCAGGCGGCAGACGGCCTTTGTCAGGCGGTACTTGCCCCGGTAGGTCGGGTCGATGTCGCGACCGTTGGTGATGGCCTTGAATGTCTGCCAGTCAGCGCCGACCAGTGTGTTGATGGGGAGTTTGTTGAATTCGAGAAGTCCCATGGTTCTTTTCAGGGTTGAGGTTCGGGTTTCCATTGCCGCCGCAGGCCAGCGTGCCAGGCCGGGGCGACGGGACAAAAGTACGATTTTTTTCCGAGGCGTCCCGCCCGCCGGGCATATAAAGGACACGAACCGCCCCATTTCGGCACTGTTCCGCTGTGTCAGGGCGGGTGGCGTAACGGTCGCAGTGACTGGAAATCCTGTCAGCCGTCCAGGAGTTTCTGTCCGGCTGATGGGATTTCCAGTCCCGGCACCGGAGGGGATCAACTCGGGTGTTTGGGAGTGGGTCAGTAGTTTGTGATGAGCAGGTGCTCCGCCCGTTTGTTGTTCCGGTTCATGAAGCTCACAAGATATTGCTTGTTGAACGTCTGGATGCGTATGCCGGGATGGTCATATAGGCTTTGGATAAAAGGCGTCTGTTTGATGACGAGCATCCATCGTGCCGGGCATTCGTGCAAGAGGTATGAGGCCAGCCGCTGTTGATCCTCGCGGGTGAACTCGTTGCGGGCGTAGGTGCTGAACTCGCTGTCATAGGGCGGGTCGAGAAACACGAAATCGTCCGTCCTTGGGGGGTACTTGTGCAGGAAGTCCTCAAAGTCCAAGCATTCGACTACTGTCTTTTCCATATGAGCCCGCAAGGCGGGCGAATGATAGTAGGATATCTTTTTGTCGAGTCTTTTGTGGTTATATGCCAGGCCGCCGTAGGGGACGTTGAACTTCCCTTTCTCATTGTAGCGGAACATGCCGCTGTAAGCGTAGTTACGGATGAAGACGAAGAGGGCGGTCGAGAGCCCATCGTCGTCACGACGCAGGTCGTCATCGTTATAGAGCCTGCGGAAGTACATGTAGAGTGCCCCCATGTAGGCAGTCTCGATGTTCTTCAGTATGTCTGTTTGGGGCATGAGGGCTTTTGTGGATTCGATTTGCCTCATGCGGATCAGCTTTCGGGTGAGTGTCTTGTGCAATTCGGTCCGTAAAAAACCGCGGTGCCATGCGAACGCCTCCGGCAGCGCGGAGGTCGGTCCTGAGTCATCACCCGTCAGCTGGCTGGATACGAATGGAGCGACGTCTTTCTCCGAGAAATTCTCCGAGCGGAGGCGTTCGTAGAAAGAAACAAACGATCCGGCCATTTCTGCTTGGCTGAGCATGGCGTCCCAAGCTCGGCCGATGAGGCAGAGCCATGCGAAGAACGCTTCGTTCTGTGTCTGGATAGCGCGATAGAGGGCGATGAGTTCTTCCGAGCGGTCGTTGATGAAGCAGGCTGGCGCATCGAAAGTCGTGTAGACCGCGCCACCGCCCACAAATGGCTCGAAATAGCGATTGAATGCAGGAGCGGCCGGCACGATGTGCGGTAATTCTTTTTCTTTCCCGCCTGCCCATTTGATCAGAGGTGACAGGCTGTGTGTGCGACCGGTATTAAAAGGGTAATCCATTCGTCGTTTGATTTATTCTGCGACAGGCGGCTACGTGATACTCCCTGTCAAGCTCGAAGCCGACAAACCTTCGGTTCAGCTGTTTGGCGGCAACGCCCGTTGAGCCTACGCCCATGAAAGGGTCGAACACGACGTCACCGACGTCCGTCGCTATGGTAATGATTTTTCGCAATATAGAGACAGGTTTCTGCGTGGGGTGCTTGGGACGGCTGAGGCGCTCGGGACGCATGCAGACGGGGCTTTCCAAAAAATTGTGCATTTCTTTCTGTGAAATGAAGTTCCACTTGTGCTTCTTGTTCCAGCCACAAAAAATCAGTTCGCAGCTGTTGAGAAAACCTGCTTTGTATATTTTTGGTGCGGGGTTAGTCTTGTGCCACACCATGAATTGGGTCGTATCGAACATTGGGTCAAGCAGTGCGTGCCATCGCCCGATTTGGTTGTACGAGGTGAAGATGAAGAAATTCCCGGTGGGTTTGAGTACGCGCTGGAACTCTGATGCCCAGTCCTCTGGCTTGAACTCGATTTTGTCCCACTCCGCTACGTCATTGTTTAGAGGTGTCCGACCGGGCAGGGGAATGTTGCCGGTGGAATGGGGACTGAGGTTATAGGGCGGATCAGTGAGTAACAGGTCGATGGAGCCGTCTGGGACTTCCTTGATGAGCTGTTTGCTGTCTCCACATAGGAGGCAATTGTTCCATTTTTGCTGTTCCGTCATGCCTCTTCGTGCAAGTATGCCTGTTTGATACAAGCCAAGGCGTCTGTAATCAAGTGGGCGTTTTTCCGATATTCATCGAGGACTATCTCGTAGCCGTGCGAAGATTTGCACACCATATTCCAAAAGGCACTACTAATCAGCAATTCGTTTTCGGCAAAGAATTGCAGTACACGGCTTTGCCGCCATGGTTTTCCCTCGCCGTACCGGTTGTAAGCTGTGGCGAAGCAAATTTTGATAGGTGTACCCGCTTCAAGGCTGTTCGCCAGTATGCAGTATTGCTCGAGCAGGGCTTCTTTTTCTGAACGGGCTTTTTTGTTGTCCAAGTCCCCTCCAATTTTCAGCTCAATCAGGTAGTGTGTACCCGTCTCGCGGTCTACAAGATAATAGTCGCTCTCATGTCGACGATGGATGGGGCTGTGGATGCTGTGTCGGCCAATGATGTCCGCATAGTCCTGTTGGGAAGGCTTTTGGGCGTGACGTTTGTATGCTTCAAGCAGGTCGGCGATGAATTCTGTCTGTTCTTGGTAGATTTCGCCCTCTACGTGCTGGCTGACGTCATAGTGCAACGAGGCTATTTTGATGGCCATCTTCTCAATCATGTTGCCCAACGAACTGTCGAGTGACCGCGCCAAGGCCGAGTAATACTGAATGTCGTCGCCTAAGGCAGCTATGAAGACATTATGGATCTTCATATTGAGGGTGCCCTCGGGGTCATCCACTTCTGAGAGGTGGCGGTCGGAGAAACCGGAGGCGTATGCTTCAACAGCAGCACTGACGACGGCGCGAATGGCTGTCTCATTGTTTATAATCATAGTAGTATTTGTATTTAGAAGAATGTCGTGATTTTTTATAATGCGAACAAG
>DVNY01000156.1 GCA_018714085.1 Candidatus Caccomonas pullistercoris | reverse complement strand
CGAGGGCTTCGGCTTCGTGGTCGCGCCCTTGGGTCATGAAGAGGTCGAACAAGGCAGCGTCCAGCTCCATCCTTGCGCCGTCGAGGGGGTGGCACACGTCTTGCGCCAGCTGCCATCCGCGCCGCAGCATGGCTTCGGCTTTGTCGGCCCGTCCGATATGGTCGTAGTAGACGGAGAGGCCGACGTAGCCCCGGACGGTCTCGTTGTTGACGGCGGGGCTGTCGGCCTCGAACACGGGGACGGCCTCCTCGAAGAGCTGGCGCACGCTGTCGGTGAGCGCGCCTTGCGATTGGAGCAGGAGGGCGCCCAGCACGGTGCGCACGTAGGCCATGTCGACGGGGAAGTCTTTGGCCTCTTTCAAGGCCAGCAGGGTGCGGTACTGGTCGACGGCCCCGGCCACATCGCCGGTGCTGTGAAGGTAGTTGGCGTAGTTATAGAGCGGCATGACGGGCGGCAGGCCTGTCCGGCCGAAGAGGCGGAGGGCCTCTTCGTAGCACCGTTTCACCGTGTCGGCGCTGTGGCTGGTGTTTTCCAGCAGGTTGGCCATGTCGAGCCAGGCCAGAGCCGTGGCGGGCAGGGGGCGGCCGCCGGTGAGGACGTCGATCTCGCGGATGGATGCCCGGGCCAGGCGTTCGGCCTCGGCCGAGCGACCGTTGTTGAAGCCCAGTGGCACCAGCTCGCGGAGTGCGGTGAAGCGCCGCCACGATGGGGCGGCCGACGGGTCGAGCGCCAGGGCGGCGAGCTCGGCAAAACGTGTGGCAAACCGCGCGGGTTCGCGTATCTCGTAGGCTCGGGAAAGGCTCAGTTCCTCACTGAGGTAGGTTGCGGGTTCGTCTGCATACACCTGGCGGGCGGCGTCGGCATACTCTTCCTCCATCTCGATGAAAGCCTGGGGCAGGGGGCCGTTCGCGGCAACGATTTGCAGGTTTCCGGCCACCATGGCCAGCTGGGAGAGGTAGGGACGGCTCGCACGGCCGTAGTAGATGCGGTAGCGGCTGAGCCCCGTGGCGTAAGCGGAGGTGTGGCGCAACGGCTGGCCGCAGAGCGCGGCGATGCGGTCGCGGAAGGCCTTGACGCTCTCCACCTCGGGGTGTCCCACGGGGCAGGCCGCCTCCATCACGGCGACGGCGCTGTCGGCCGAAGCGGTTATCCACGCCCCGTCGGCTGTGCCAACAAGGCTGAACAGGTGGTTCATCCACGGGTAGACCGCGCCGGGGTGGCTGCTGCCGAGCAGGCAGCGGTAGAGGGCGGCGCTCTCGCGGAAATAGTGGAGGGCGTTTGTCCACTGGCCCGAGGCCGGGTCCATCTCGTAAGGGGCGACCGGGGCGGTTAGGTCAGCCATGCCGAGGCTGTCGGAGGCTTGGCTGAGTTCGTCGGGGAAGCCGGTGTAGCTTTTCAGTTGGGCGAGGAGTTGGTCGGTCTCGGCGTGGTCCAGGCTGGCCGGACGGTTGGCGGCGAGCGTGAGGGCGCGCTTTTCAAGCGAGAGGATTTCGGCGAAGCGCAGCGGATTCTCGCCTTCAATGAGACGATTAAGGAAATAGAGCCGTGTCAGTTCGTAGAGAACGAGCGCCTCGTCGGCTTCGCCCCCGCGGCCGATGCCCCCGGCGCGGCGGGCGGCGCGGATGGCGGCGTCGATGGTGGCGAGGCAGGCCGTGTCGGACAGGTTCGCCTGGATCAGGGCCAGCTGGTAGAGCGCCCGTGCCCGGGCTTCGGGGTGGGCGGCGAGGCGCGTGCCGGCCACGTCGGCGCAGGCCCGGAGGGCGGCGAGGCGCAGGCTGTCGGCGCGGTCGAGGCGCCCCGAGGCACGCAGGTCGGCGTAGGCGTCGAGCCCGGGCACGAGGTGGGCGGCGGCGCGGATGTGTCCGACGGTGGCCGCGTCGCGGGCGAGCGAGCCGATGGCGTCGGCGGCGCCGATGAGCAGGTGGGCGTCGGCTTCGGTGCTGTCCGCCGCTTCCGTCGTGCGGGTGGCCGGGCGGGTGGCCGCTGCGGTTGCCTCTGCCGTTCTTCCTGTCAGCCGTTCCGTGGCGGCGGTCGCTGCGTGCGTGTCGGCGTCCGGTGTGGCCGCAGCGAGGAGGAGGGTTGCGGCCGCAAGGCGGAGTATGGGGCGTAGGGTCATGGCGGTTGGTGGGTTTAGGGGTCAGTCGCCGGCATCGAGCATGACGAAGGCTGCCCAAATGAACGGGTTGGGATGTGTGCGGCGGAGGGCATCGACAGCCTGCCGGAAGGCCTCTCCTTTCGGTGTTCCGCCGAGCCATCGGCGGTAGAAGTCTTGCATGAGCGTCGCGGTGGCGGCGTCGTTGACGTTCCAGAGCGAGAGCAGCAGTGAGCGGGCTCCGGCTTCCTTGAAGCCGCGCTGCAATCCCCAGACGCCCTCTGTGTTGTAGTCGCCGAGGGCGGTTTCGCAGGCCGAGAGCACGACGAGGTCCGTGCCGCTGAGGTCGAGCAGGGAGAGTTCGGCGGCGGTGAGGATGCCGTCGGTGCTGTCGGGGCGTTCGGCGCCTTCCCAGGTGGCGTTGGCTCCGGCGAAGGCCAGGCCCGTGCGCTGCATGGACGAGGCCAGCGCTCCGGAATGGTTGCGCAGGAAGGCGTTGGCCCCGGCGTCGCGGGCGTCGATGTAGAAGCCGTGTGTGGCGAGGTGGATGATATCCGTGCTTGCGCCGTCGAGGCGGTAGAAGGCGGATTCCGTGGCGTTGTCGCCGCTGCGCCGGTGCAGGCTGACGCCAGCTTGGGCAAGGTCGTGGGCGATGGTGTCGGTTTCGCGGCGCGTCTCTTCGAGGTAGGGGAATTCCTCCTCCATGGCAGCGCGTTCGCCGGCGCCTCCGGGCGTGGCGTCGGCGGCGCCCTGGCCGGGGCTGTAATGGATGCCGCCGAAGAGGGTGGCGGTGCGCACGGGGCTGTCGTGGCGGGGACGCAGCACCTCGGCCGTGGTCGAGACGAGGTGGAGCTCGTGGCGGTCTGTCAGGCAGCTGTCCGGGCTGACGGGCAGTGCGGCGAAGGCCACGCGGTGGAGCACGCCGGTGGGCGAGTAGTAGACCCTCCTGGTCCCCCTGAGTAAGGGTTCGATCGGGCGCCAGACGAGGTCATAGAGGGGCGAGCGGCCGTGGGTGTAGAGGCGGCGTGCGCGCGTGTCGGCGGGCAGGCGGCCGGCGTCGGCGAGGAGGGCGGCCACGCGGTTGGCTCCGTCGAGCGTGACGACGGCCGGGCGCTCCATGCCGGGGCGCACGACGAGGGCGGCCAGGACGGTGTCCGTGGCGACGAATTCGATGGCGGCGTCGCCGGGTTGCAGGGCGGCCTGCACCTGCTGCCACGTGGCGGTGCGCATGGTGTCGGTGCGGAACTGTGCGGTCTCTCGGGCGAGCCGCTTTTCGACGGCTTGGATGCGTTGGCTCAGCTCGAACATGCGTTGGATGCCCTCGGTGCCGCCGCCGGCGGCGTCCACACGGCGCAACGCGTCGGTCAGGGCTGAAAGGGTGTCGAGCCGGGCGATGAGGGCGGCATCGCCCGAACGGAGGATGGAGCGGCGCACACGCTCCCAGGAGTGGAGCAGGAGCCCCTTGTCGAAGAGGGCGGCGTCGTAGGCCGCTCCGGCCAGCCGCTCGGGCTGGCGGGGCAGGAGCCATCCCACCATGAGTCCGCTCACGCTGTGGTCGGAGAGGAAGCGGGCTCGTTCGTCCGACGAGAGGTAGTCGAAATTGGCGAGGACGTAGCTCCGGATTTCCCGGGCGTAGTCGCAGGCGGCGCGGGCTGCCTCCTCATCGCGCCGGGCCACGTAGCAGAGTTCTGACTGCCAGCGGCAGACCTGCATCCGGGCGAAGGGCGCGTAACGGTCGAGCTGTTCGTAGACTTGGGTGTTATGGGGCAGGGCTTTGGCGAAGTCGCCCTGCATCACGTGGAACTCAGCCATGGTGCGGGCCGCCTCCCATGGCATCCTGCTGGCGGAGTAGGCTTCAGCCACGAGGCGGTAGTAGTGTGCCATGCGGGCGGTGTCAGGTTCTATATAACTATAGTAGTAGGCCAAAGTCTGGATGAGCTTTTGGTAGTCGGGCAGGAGGCGGTAGTCGCCCTCTTGGATGAAAGCGGGGTAGCCCGTTTCGAGTTCGAGCAGGTTTGGCGCCATCCGGGCCAGCGTGTGGCGGAGCGTGGCCTGTACGCTTGTATCTGCGGGTGAGGTGCCGGGGGAAAGATTGTAGGCTTGGATGCCCGTCGACATGAGCTGGCAATAGAGGCGCAGCAGGTAGGTGTATTTGATTTCGGCGTTCTGGTGGCTGCGGATGTAGACCTGCAAGGTCGGCTGTACCTGCTCGCTACACGTGTTGAAGAGTTTGAAGAAATCGCCCGGCGTGCGTTGTTGCGTAATCAGGTAGCGGTTCCACAGGCAGTCGAGGTAGGCGGTCGAATAGCGCAGGTCGTGCTTCTCCATGTAGGCTATGAGCTGTTCGTTGAGCGTCTCGGCCTTGTGGTCGTCGCCTTGGAGCATGTAGAGGGTGAAAAGCTCCGCGGCGAAGCTGATGGGGAGGCCGGCGGCGACGTCGGGCGTGCGCCAGGCACGGTCAAGGCCGAGGCGGAGGTAGTGGGCGGCGCTGTCGGGGCGGCCTTCGTGCAGCTGCCAGGCGCTGAGATAGACGTAGCCGTAGACCGCCACCGAAGGCAGGGCGGCCGTGTCTGTAAGGAAAGCAGGCGTGGCTCTCTCGAAGAGGCGGCGCGTGGTGCGCCCGTCGTCGCCGCTGAGGAGGCGGAGCCGGCCGAGGAATAGTTTGGCGCAGGCCGTGAAAGCCGGGCGCAGCGACCGCCGCTCGCGGCGTAGCAGGCGTTTGACCACGGCGGTGGCCTCGTCGGCATGGCCGGTGTTGGCCAGGTTCGTAGCCCGGCGCATGACGGGCATGAAGCTCCCGAGACGGGCCTGCTCGTAGGCGGCGATGGCCCGCTGCCAGCAGCTGTCGGTGGTAGTGCTGTCGGCGGTGGTGCCGCTGCTCTCGTAGAGTTCGGCCAAGGCATAGCAGGCTTCTGCCTCATAGCGCCGGCCGACTGTTCCGGGCAGGCGGGCGGCTTCGTCGGTGGCGCGGCGCTGTGTGAGGAGGGCTTTCTCGTGTTCGGCGTTCTGGGCGTAGCGCGTGGCGAGCGATTGCCCTATGCGGATACGCGTCCAGCTTGGGTGGGCGGCCGGGCGGGCGAGGCTGCGTGAGAGCTCGTCGGCCACCTCGCGGAACACTTTGGCGTCGGTCAGGGAGGCGAACGTCAGGAGACCGTCGCAGGTGGCCAGGTGCTTGTCGTCGGTTGTTCCGCGGCGCTTGCTGAGTTGCAGGCATTCGCGGGCGAGCTGTGAGCCACGGCCCGGCGTGCCGGCGGCGGCTTCTTCCATCATGAGGACGGAGGCGAGGCCTGAGAGCGCTTCGGCATAAGCGGGGCTGCCTGTACCGTAGAAGGAGCGATAGTAGCTGAGCAGCAGGGTTGCCATGCGGGTGTCCTCGTTGGGCAGTCCAGCTGCGAGGCGGCTGAGCCATTGCGTGATTTTCACTTCGCCGGCCATGGGCGTGCCCAGCGGCCAGTAGGCCAGAACATAGGTGAAGAGGCGGTCGAAGTCGGCCGACGCGGCGTCGAGTGTGGCCATGCGCAGGGTGAGGAAGTCGGGGTGGCTGTATCCCACCGCTGCCGAGGCCGTGGAATAGGCCGCGTCGAGGTACCAACTGCCTGTGCGCCAGAGCTCGGTCGGCACGCTGTCGGGCAGCCCATCCGGCCGTCCGGCCGGGAAGGTGGCCGCGTCGGTTTCGTCGGCTTCGCGACCATACGTGGCGGTGGAGCGCAGGATGGAGAGGTAGGAGAGGAGGGTGGCCTTGTCGGCCGAGGCTGGCCAGGCGGAGCAGGAGCGGAGCGCGTCGCGTTCGAGGCGCCGGAGGTCGGCATAGCGCAGCGGGTTGTCGCCCTCGATGAAGTCGCGCATGAAGACGGCGCGGAGCGCGTCGTAGAGCAGGCGGTCGGCTTTGCGCAACGTGTCGGGCGTGGCGGTGGCTTTCGTTCTGATTAGCCGGCAGGCTGTCCCGATGTCCCGCCAGGCGCGGATGGTGTCTGTCGCGGCGGCGACCACTGCGGCGTGGTAGCGGGCACGGGCCTCAACGTCGGGGCGGTCGGGGAGGCGGCTGTGGGCTGCCGTGGCGAGGGCGTCAAGGGCGTCGAGGCGGCGCCGGTTGGCGGTGTCGAGTTGTTTCGAGAGGCGAAAGGCGGCGTAGTCTGCCAAGCCGGGCACGAGAGCGCCGGCTTGGCGCATGACGGCGGCATAGGCGGGTTCGTTCGAGAGGCTGGCTGCGGCGTCGGCGGCTGCGCGCAGCAGGTCGGCTTTGTCCGTAAAGGTGGTGTCGACGTGCCGGGCGGCCCAGCGCATGTGGGCGACGATGTCGGCGACTGCGCCATCGCGTGCGGCGTCGTCATCGGGAGTGGCGTCCGTGGTGGAGGCGGCCGTCCATTCAAGCGTGGTAGTGGCAGCGGTGGAGGGTGCGGCTGTCAGCAGGAGCAGGGCGATGAGCAGGGCAAGGAGGTGTCGCATGGCGTTATGGGTTGGTGGGGGCGGCCCTGGCTGGTTCCGCCCGGACGGAGGGGTCCGGGCGGAAGTGTTGCGGGTCAGGGTTGTTTGGGACCGCTGCCGGCGGGCATGGCGGCCGGGGCCGCGGCGGGGGAGAGGTGGAGTTTTTCGAGGAGGTCGTCGGTGATGATGTCGGCGGGGGCGCTGAGCGTGGTGATGATCCATTGCTTCGAGAGTTCGTCCCAGCGTTGCGCTTCGATCACCTGCCAGGCGGCGTCGAGCCATCCTTCCTTCGGGACGAGGCGCTTGCGCCGTTTGCGGTCGGCGCGCCAGTCGTCGCGGTAGGTGTCGGTGATGTCGCAGGTCTCTTTGAGCGTGATGGCCAGTTTATATTGCCCCGTTCCCCAGCTGTTGCGATACTGGTCGGCCTCGTCGCGGTAGCCCATGAATGAGCGCGGCACGATGAAGCTCTCGCCCCGGATGGCCAGGGGCGTGCCGGGCGTGAGGCCGCGCACGTAGCGGTAGCGCCCCGAGGCGTCGACCTGGGCCGAGTCGACCGGCACGTCGAGCGTGAAGCAGCCCAGTTCCTGGTCTTTCTGCAAGAGGGTGAGCTCGTTGATCCATGACGAGGTGAGGCGCATGGTCAGTCCGAGCCGGTAGCTGCCGCGTTGGCGGAAATAGAAAGGAAGGGGCAGGGCCGTGTTGGGCAGGTTGGAGCGCGAGGGGCAGAGGATGAGCGTGTCGAGGACGAGTTCGAACTTCGAATGGTCGACGATGCGGTGGAGCTTCGCGGGGTCGACGTGGCACGAGAGGTAGAACACGGTGTCGCCCCGCTCGTCGCGGCGCAAGCATCCGATGCCGTTGAAGCGCATCCCCTTGGGGTCCATGGCGCCGTCGAACGAGGGGACGGAATAGAAGTCGTTGAGCTCGCTCACCGTGCCGAATTGCGTCTCGAAGGTGCTTTCGGCCTTGACGGCGTCTTCCCACTCCTGTTTCAGGCGCGAGGGGCGCGTGACGAGGGCGCCTATGGCGTTGACGCCGAGGTCGATGAAGCTCGTGACGTAGTTCGAGGCGATGCTCTTTGCGGCGCCTTTCCAGGCGTCGGCCAGGCCGGCCATGTAGCCCCCGCGCTCCGAGGCGCGGTCGGCGCTGAGGGCTTGGATTTCGCTGCTCAGGGCGTCGCTGGTGTAGATGAATGTTTCGTAGGTCACTTGGGCGCGGGCGGTCGGTGCGGCCAGCCAAGGGAGGGCGCAGGCAATGAGCATGGAGGCCAGGCGCCGGGGGGAGGAGACGGTGTGTTTCATTGCAGGTGAGGTGTTAGTGGGCGCATAGGGCATATATAAGTATAAGGAAGGGCGGGAGCCAGGGCAAGAGAGAAAGTCCCGCTTTCTTCATGACTTGGCCAAGCTGCCTCCTGTCTTCGTAAGGCAAATATAGTGTTTTCTGCCGAGACGTACCCTCTTTCGTGCCGCGATGTCCCGCCGCTTCCGGTGCGTCCGCCTCCCGCATGGCTCCTGCGACAGACCGCTTGCGGCCCGTTTCCGGCCGATGGGGTGTCTTTTTGCGTATCCCGGTGCCCGGGGGATTTTTGTGGCGGTGGCGGGCGGTGTCAGGCGTCTTTGTCGCGGGCGGTGCTGAACCGGTAGATGACGTGGAGCATGACGAAGCGTTCGACGCGCAGGGAGTAGCTCTGCGCCGTGCCGCTGCTGGACATCTGGAAGCTCTCGGCGGAGCGCTGGCCGAGGATGTCGGAGGCTTCGAGCTTGAACGTGAGGGCGCGTGAGCGCAGCACGGACTTGGAGAGGCTGGCGTTCCAGATGCAGTTGAGGCGGTCGAGGCCGGCGGGCGTGTCGCCCATGTAGTGCCGCGTGCGCAGGGCGGTCTGGAACTCCATGCCCCACGGTGCCTGCCATTCGACGTAGGCGTCGTATCCGGCCGTGCAGAGGCTGAGGCCCTCGGCGGGGGCGTAGTGGCTGCGCAGCGTGGTGAAGTTCCATGTGGCGGCGGCTTGGACGAAGAGCTTGTCCATGCGCCAGCTCAGCTGTCCGAGGGCGTAGAGGCGGTGGCTGTCGTAGGCGTAGCGCGTGGCCTCGCGGGCGGTGCCTGTGGCGAAGGCCACGTTGTGGTTGAGGTTGTAGGCGAGCGAGGTGTTGAAGCTCAGGCGTCCGCGGCGGTCGAGGGGCGTGTTGAAGTTCAGGTTGCCCCCGAGGTTCCACGGCCCGTCGACGTTGACGGTCTGCGTGGTGGTGACGCCCGTGGCGGGGTCGTAGGTGGCGCGCTGCGTGGTGGCGTCGCGCGTGGTGCCTCCGCTGAGGCCGAAGGCCACGAAGCGCATCCGCCGGAGGCTGATGTCGTATTGCAGGGAGGCGCTGTGGCCATGGGTCTGGCGGAGCGAGGGGTTGCCGAGGGTGACGTGGAGGGGGTCTTCGTCGTTGGGGATGGTCACGAGTTGGAGGAAGTTGGGCGTCCACGTGTTGTAGCTGTATTGCAGGTTGAGCCGTCCGAGGCTGTCGGTCTCGTAGCGCAGCTGCGAGGTGACGAAGAACTCGCGGTAGTGGCGGTGCAGGGGCAGGGGGCTGCCGAAACCGCGCATGTAGTCGAGCCGTTCGCTGGCCATGCGCAGGGTGCTCTGGATGTGGGCGTAGAGGCCGCGCCGGTTGTCGAGCTGGACGTAGGCCTCGGCCCAGTGCTGCTGCGTGTGGTTGTCGATGTGGAGCGTGGACGAGGCCTCGCGGGCAGCCTCCTGCCAGCCCGGTTCGGCGGGCAGCAGGCCGAAGTGGGCCAGGTAGTCGTCGTAGTCGGCAAAGCGGCCGCCCAGGGTGTCGAGGCGGTAGCCCGATTGCAGGTTGAGGTTGTCGGCCGTGACGTTGCCGTAGGTGGCGCGGGCGGTGAAGAAGCGGCCGGCGGGGACGAAGAGGTCCACGAAGGTCTGCTGGTTGAAGTTGTGCCAGCGGCTGTCGTAGCGGCGGTTGACGAGCGGGTCGGGTCTGTTGTCCTGGGCGATGAAGTAGCGGTATTCGGTCAGGTCGTTCGAAGCGCTGTTGCCCCGGGCGTAGAAGAGTTGGTGGCGCAGGCTGAGGCGGTGGCCCCGGGCGCTGAGCTTGTGGGTGGCATAGAGGTAGTGGCTGTAGCTGTTCTGGGCGGAGTGTGACTGGCTGTGGCTGCGGG
>DVNY01000018.1 GCA_018714085.1 Candidatus Caccomonas pullistercoris | reverse complement strand
GCCATCAGCCGCCTCTACGCCGACGAACCCCGCGTACGGGTCGAAAGCTACGACGACCTGACCCTGTCTCTTATACACATCTGACGCTGCCGACGAAGCGTGAAAACTCCCCCTCGCAATAAAAGAGAATTATGAAGAAAGTCGCCATTTTCCCGGGCAGTTTTGACCCTTTCACCATCGGTCATGCCAGCATTGTCGAACGCGGCCTCCCGCTGTTCGACGAGATAGTCATCGGCGTCGGTCTCAACGAGAGCAAGCGCGCTCTTTACACTCCTTCGGAGCGCGTCGCCGCCATCAGCCGCCTCTACGCCGACGAACCCCGCGTACGGGTCGAAAGCTACGACGACCTGACCATTGATTTCGCCCATCGCGTCGGCGCGAAGTTCATCCTGCGCGGCCTGCGTTCTGTGAAGGACTTCGAGTATGAGCGGGATATCGCCAACATGAACCATCGTCTGTCGGGCATTGAAACAGTGCTCCTTTTCACCGAACCGCATTATTCGAGCGTGTCGTCGAGCGTCGTGCGCGAATTGATAGCCTTTGGAAAAGACGTGTCCGACTTCCTGCCCAAGAAACCCTGAACCACGTTTATCACACCTTACAGCATAATGAGAAAGTTCCTGACGTTACTCGCCCTGTTGTGCACGACGGCTGCTGTCGCCCAGCAGGATGCGAAGATAAACATCGACGCCGTGCAGTTGCGCAAGCTCCAAGTGGCCGAAGTGGCCATATCCAACCTGTACGTGGACAGTGTCGACCAAGAGAAACTGGTGGAGGATGCCATCAACGGGATGCTGACAAAGCTCGACCCGCATTCGACGTACACCAACGCCAAGGCTACGCAAAAATTCAACGAGCCCCTGCAAGGTAATTTTGAAGGTATTGGTGTGCAGTTCAACATACTGAACGACACGCTGCTCGTCATTCAGCCCGTCTCGAAAGGGCCGAGTGAGCGTGCGGGTATCCTGGCCGGCGACCGCATTGTCCGTGTCGACGGCCGGCCCATAGCTGGCGTGAAGATGCCTCGCGACACCATCATGAGCCTTCTGCGTGGCCCGAAAGGCACGCAGGTCGAGCTGGGCGTGGTGCGCCGTGGTGCGTCGGGGCAACTTACTTTCCGTGTGACCCGCGACAAGATCCCCGTGAACTCGCTCGACGCTGCTTATCTCATCCGCCCGGGCATCGGCTACATCCGCCTCGACAATTTTGCGCAGACCTCAGGCAGCGAAGTGCGTGAGGCCATCAAGAAATTGGAGCAGAAAGGCATGAAATCGCTTATCCTTGACCTGCAGTACAACGGTGGCGGTTACCTCGGCGCGGCTGTCGATGTGGCCAATGAGTTCTTGGAGATTGGCGACCTCATCGTTTACACCGAAGGCCGGGCCATACCGCGCGAGACGTATACCGCCAAGGGCGGCGGCCGTTTCGGTAAAGGGCGGTTGGCCGTGCTGGTCGACGAGTTTACGGCCTCGGCGGCTGAAATCGTTTCGGGTGCTGTCCAGGATCACGACCGCGGCATCATCGTAGGCCGTCGCACGTTCGGCAAAGGGCTGGTGCAGCGTCCCGTCCCCCTGCCCGACGGGGCAATGATACGCCTCACCGTGGCGCACTATTATACGCCTTCTGGCCGCTGCATACAGAAGCCTTACGAGAAAGGGAACAAGCGGGACTATGACATGGACTTGGTGAACCGTTATACTCACGGTGAACTGACGAGCATCGACAGTGTTCATCTCGATTCGAGCAAAGTTTACAAAACGCTTGAGCGGGGGCGCACTGTTTACGGAGGCGGAGGCATCATGCCCGACTACTTCGTGCCGACCGACACGACGGCTTACACGCGTTTCTATACCGCACTCAGCCGTCAGAACATTATCAACGAGCTGTCGCTTCACTACATCGACCAAAATCGCAAGGCTCTCTCGAAAACCTATGGAAACATCGAAGATTTCGTGGCCGGTTATGAAGTGCCCCAAAGCCTTGTCGACAGCATCATCAACCGTGGAAAGAGTCTTAAAGTCCTCCCCAAGGACAGCGCAGAACAGGCCGAGACGGTGCCGCAGCTGCGCTTCATGCTCAAAGCGCTTGTGGCTTACGACCTGTGGGACCGGTCTGAGTATTTCCGTATAGTGAACGAGCGGAATCCGATAGTGAGGAAAGCTGTCGAACTGCTCATGAAAGAGCCGGACAGCGTGACGGGGCTTTGAACCGTCAATGCACAGTGAGCCCCCGGGCTGGGAAGATGCCGAGATCGGCATTCCGGCCCGGGGGCTTATTGTGTGTGGTGGGTTGAAGCGCGGCTGGCTTTGTGTCAGAAGTTCTCGCGGATGTGCCGGGCGATTTCTTCCATCTCTTCTGCGGGCAGCTGTAGCTTCGGCCGGCGGAAGTCCATGTCGCCCTCGCTTTGCAAGGGGATAAGGTGGATATGGGCGTGAGCCACTTCGAGGCCGAGCACGGCTACGCCCACTTTGCGGCAGGGATAGGCTGCCCGGATGGCTTTGGCCACACGTTTGGCAAAGACGGTCATGGCGGCGAGCTCGTCGTCGTCAAGGTCGAAAAGGTAGTCCACTTCGTGCTTCGGGACAACCAGAGTGTGGCCTTTGGCGACTGGATTGATGTCAAGGAACGCATAGAAGCGCTCGTCCTCGGCACATTTG
>DVNY01000155.1 GCA_018714085.1 Candidatus Caccomonas pullistercoris | reverse complement strand
TGTGTATAAGAGACAGCCGCCGGCGGGTTCAAGCGCCCGTCCGCCTGCGCCAGGGGCGGTGGGGTGGCGCTACAAGTCGTCGTTCACCAGAATGTAATAGCCCAGTGCCCAGTCCTGGTCATTGGCAAAGGGGTCGTAGAATCCGGCCCGGACGCCGTTGACCCGGTGCGGGTAGACGTAGGCGCACGACGCCTTGCCGTCTTCTGAGAAGAGGCAGAGGTTGCCCCGGACAATCTGTTCGGCGCGGTGCTGGTAGGAGGCGTCGCCCGAGCACAGGTAATAATAGTGGTAGGCCGCGGCGGTGAGCGTGCTCCAATAGTGCGGGTAGACGTCGCCCCACATCTCGCGCTTGCCGAACCAGTAGCCGTCCCAGTGGCGGATGGCGATCCGGTTCATGTGATAGTCCGGCTGGCATGAGGCGAAGGCTTCGAGCAGGGGCAGCTGTCGCCGGGCTTCGTCGAGATACTTCTGCGTCCCGGTTGCGAGGTAAAGCTGCGTGAGGAACATCACCGACGGGGCCACGATGCTTTGCTCGTAGTTCACCTCGTGCTTGGGGTAGTGGCACCCGTTCTTGACGTAGATGTCCCCGATGCGCAGGTAGTCGTCGAGTAGTTGGTCGTGCTCTTTCTTCATGCCGGCCTCTTTGAGGCATTGCAGCGAGAGGCGCACGGGGATGTCGATGGCATAGAAGCCGTGGCCGAAATGGCGGAACATGGTTTGGAGCGTGCCGTAAGCGTCCGCCAGGTAGGCTTTCTCGCCGGTGATTTGGTACATGTGGAGGTAGAGTATGGCCACCCACGGGTAGTTGTAGGCCCGGTGGCGGCCCTGATGGTCGGTTGTGGACCATACGCGCAGCTCCCCGTCCTGCAATTTCGTGCGGACGAAGCGCACGTATTTCATCAATGACTCCCTGATCCTTTCGTCCCGGGTCAGCAGGTATTGTTTGGCCAGCAGGACGCCCATGCCCAGGCGTTCCCCTCCCTCGTCGCGGTCTGCGGGGCTGACTGTCCTGCGGTCGTTCAGGAACAGGGTGTCGGCCTCGTTGTCATACACCATGTAGGCGCCGTAGCGGGGATCGGCCGGGTCGGTCATCTGCTGCCGGGCGATGATGAAGTCCACCCGTCTGTCCAGCAGGTTCCGTTCGCTGCTGACCGTCAGGCAGGCCGCCTGCGTCCGTTTGCCTCCGTCGTAGATGAATTCGAAGCGGGCCTCGCCGAGTTCTTCCATCGGGCTTTCAACTGTCCATCCGCCGGCTGAGGGGCGCACGGGGACGGGCACGCCTTTTTTCAGTGCTGAGAGCTTTGCGGGCGTGTGGCTTGCGTGGAGGGTCAACCGGGCCGTGTCCCCTTTTTCCAGTACGTATTTTTCGGCCTCGACCCACACACCGCCGTGCTCCTCCATTTTCCGGAAGAAATCCTGTGCCCCGTCGTACGCAAACAGGTGCCACGAGACGCCGGCGCTCTCGCCGGGTTTCATGTGCATGTCGGGCAGGGTGAGCGAGATGACCCCACGCGTGTTCGAGGAGCCGCGGCTCTGCCCCCGGGCCGATATCTCGTAGTGCGTGACCGCCCCGTCCGTCACCATCAGCCCCAGCGAAGGCCCCCGGCCGCTCATCGGGACGGCTTGCGCGTAGGCGGCGTGTCCGCCCGGCCAGATATGCGTGTTCACGCGCGAGGCCATGCACGTGGCGGCGTCGGGGTAGTTGTCGTTGAACGGAGTGTAGATGCCCGTTTCGGCGAGCGTGACGTCCGTTCGGCCCATGTTCGTGAACGTATAGCTCTCCGTCATGCCTCCGTCTTCAAGCCGGCGCCTCACCGCAATCTCGACCTCCCCCGAGCGGTAGCGCGTCAGGCTGTCGGCAGGCTGGCCGGCGGGCTCCTTCCAGGTGCGGAACGCCGGGACGCCGTCGCGTATCTCCGTGAAGCGCCCGAGCCCCCAGCCATATTCCTCCGCGACCCACGCATACTGGCTTCCGTCGGTGCGCATCAGCCACTCCATCGCACTGTTCCCGTCGACTGACAGGCTGTCCACTGCCCCCGTCCGGGGGTTCAGCACGAAGCCCACTTGCTGCGCGAACGCCGCCGCGCCGTGAAGCAGTGCCCCGCACAGCGCCATCAGGATGAGCCTGCGTCTCATGGCTGCCTGCGGTTTGATGGAATGAAGGCGGGCACGCTGTCGCCGGTGTGCTCCATGCCTTGCCGGGGAGGAGAGGAAAGCCTTGCGGGGGCGGAACTCGTGGGTGCTGCCTGCGGTGTTGCCGATGATGTGGCCGGACATGTGTGAGGGGATTAGTGGTTTTTTATAGCGGTGGCCGTCTGTTCGTCCCGGGTGGGCGGGCAAAACGGCGGCCTGTGTTCGTTGCTTGCAAATGTAGCGAAAAAAGCGGGATGCCGTGCTCACAATCATCCTTTTTGATTCGGAATGTGGCGAGGGCCGCCGGGCGGCGCCTCCCCTCCCGGTCGGCCAAAATCATAGCTTTTGGGTATTTCCGGCCGCTGCGCCGGGGCGTAATTTTGCGCTGCAAATTCACATACTTATAACTATGCAAACAAATTTTACGCTTTCTCTCCTGCTCGCAGGGGGATGCCTTCTTTGCGGCACGCCGGCGCAGGCGGCCGTGGGCGATGCTGTGACGCCGGCCGACACCGCCGGGCGGACTTACGACCTGAACCCCGTGGTGGTCACGGGCACCGGGACGCATCAGCGCTTGAAGGACACACCGGTTCCGGTGACGGTCATTTCGGCTTCGGACATCCGCCGCGCCGGCATCACCGATTTCCAGCAGGCCATGCAGGCCTTGGTGCCCGCGCTGTCGTTCTCGCCCAACGCGATGGGGTCTTACCTGACGATGAACGGCCTGTCGAACCGCTACGTCCTCCTGCTCGTCAACGGCCGCAAGCTGACGGGCGACATCAGTGGCAACATCGACATCAACCAGATCGACATGTCGCGCGTCAAGCGCATTGAAGTGCTCGACGGGGCGGCTTCGTCGCTCTACGGGTCCGACGCCATCGGCGGCGTGATCAACATCATCACCGACGAACCGCGCGACGAGGCCTCGTTCAGCAGCCAGAGCCGCTACACGGCGAAGAACCAGTTTTCGCAGGGGCTGAACCTCAACCTCGCCCAAGGCCGTTTCGGGTCGTACACCTCTTATAAATACGACCACTCCGACGGCTGGCAGAACAACAACCTCGTCGCCGACGACGGCGAGCTCCTGCCCTCGCTCAACCGCCTCTCGACCGCGTTCACGAGCAACGTCTTCACGCAGAAGTTCACCTACGACGCCACCGACCGCCTCTCGTTTTACGCCACAGGCGGCTACTACTGGCGGATGAACGAGCGCCCCGTGCCGCGCGAGGGCTTCGAGGGCGGCAACAAGTACGACACCAATTACGAGGGATACAGCTGGGGCGCGGGCGCCAAGTATCGCCTCGGCGGGCGCCATGTCATCCAGCTGGATTATAACGGCAACAACTACGCCTCGCGCTACAAGTACACGATGGAGTCGGGCAGCCACTTGCCCGGCGACTATGAGCTGACGAAGTTGCAGAAGTTTCACGACGTCGAGTTGAAGGGCATCTTCGGCTTCACGCCGCAGAGCACCACCGTCTTCGGCGCCGACTTCCGCCGCGAGGTGCTCCGAGACCCCGACTCGGACTTGGACAAGGGCGTCTCGACGGCTTCGCTCTACGGCCAGCACGAGGTGAAGCTCTGGGACTGCCTGACCGGCGTGCTCGGGGCGCGCTACGACCAGCACGAGGAGGCCGGCGGCCGCTTCACGCCCAAGGTTGCGGCGATGTACAGCCTCGGCCCGTTCAACGTCCGCGCCACCTATGCCTCCGGCTTCCGCGCTCCGGGCATCTCGGAACTCTACTACCACATGTTCAAGGCCGCCCACGGCAGCCGCAACACCATCACGCTGGGCAATCCCGACCTCGAAGCGGAGCGCAGCAACTATTACTCCCTCAACCTCGAATACCGCACGGCGCGGTTCAGCGCCTCGGTGACCGGATACCTCAACTATGTGAAACACATGGTCACTTCGACGAGCAAGAAGTTCGACAACCTGCCCCAGGCCGAACAGGACGCCCTGCGTCAGGAGTTCCCCGAGGTCGACGGCCTCAGCTCGACGGGCAACCTCACCGTGAAGAACTATTACAACTTCAACCAGGCGCGTGTGCGCGGCGTCCAGGTCAACCTTGCGGCGCAGCCCGTCGAAGGCCTTACGCTGAGCGGCAACTACACCTATGCCTATGCGCGCGGCCAGAACGCCGACGGCACGTGGCAGAACATCGAGCGCAGCGTCCGCCACACCGCCGTCCTCACGGCCAACTACGCCCGCCGATGGGGGTGGTACACGATGAACCTCAACCTCAACGGCCGAGTGCAGAGCAAGGTCTACTATCCCGGCGACGAGGCGGGCGATGCCCCGGGCTACGGCATCTGGAACCTCTACACCCGCCACACCATCGACCGCTTCCGCCACTTCACCCTCGAACCGGGCATCGGCATCGACAACCTTTTCAACAAAAAAGACCGCCGCACGCTCGACCGCAACTTCACGCTCTATTCGCCGGGCCGGTATGTCGTGGTCAGCCTGGCCCTGAAACTGAAATGAAAACCAGTCGCTTAACTCCTTGCCCATCATGAAAAAGTTGTTATTCCTCTTCCTTTTCCTCGGGGCTGGCCTCTCCGCCACCGCCCAGGAGGCCGGCCGCACAGCCGTGCTCGTGACGCACTATGGCTCGTCGGACGAGCAGACGCGCGCCCTCACCCTCGACGCCCTCACGCGCGATGCCCGCCAGCGTTTTGCGGGGGCCGAGGTGCGCGAGGCCTACATCTCGCCCGTCGTGCGCCGCCGGCTGGCGGCCCGCGGCGTCCACAAGGACAGCCCGACCGACGCCCTGATGCGCCTGCGCGCCGAGGGCTTCCTCCGCGTCTTCGTGCTGAGCACCACGCTCATCGAGGGCGGCGAGATGGCCTCCGTGCGCGCCGACGCCGCGCGCATGGCGCCCTTCTTCGACCGCATCGAGGTGGGCAACCCCTTGCTCTACTCCGTGGCCGACTGCCAGCGCGTCGTCGACATCCTGACGCGCGGCGAACAGCCCGGGCGCGGCGAGGCCGTCGTCTTCGTGGGCCACGGCAACCAGCTGCCCAGCACGGCCACCTACGCCATGCTCGACTACATGATGCGTGCCGCCGGCCACGACCGCTTCCACGTCAGCACCATCGAGGGATACCCCACGTTGGAGAGCACCGTGGCGCAGCTCCGGCGCGAGCGGGTGCGGCGCGTCACGCTCGTCCCCCTGCTCCTTGTCTGCGGCAACCACACGAAGGAGGACATCGCCGGCGCCTGGCGCGAGGAGCTCGAACGCCAGGGCTTCGAGGTGACAGTCCGCATGCAGGGTCTGGGCGAGAATGCCGACATCCGGGCGCTCTATCTGGACGACGTCGTGCTCGACGACTGACCTCCGGCCGCCAGATAGTCGCATCCCTTGTCGTGACTGCACGGACGAGCACACCGACCGTCAATGCAGGAACTGCGCCCGTGCTGCCCGGCGCGGTGGCCGTTCACGCATCCACGAACTCGCCCTCCGTCCCCAGAATGGGAAAGACGGAGGGCGAATGTGCTGCCATCGTCAAGGGCATGGCGGCGGGCCGTAACGCCATTTGCGGTGCGGCCAGCCGTCAGAGCACGAATACGGTCTCGTCGCCGCAGATGTTGCGCACCTTCATGCGCAGGGGGCGCTGTTCGCTGCGGATGGTGGCGTCCCAAGGTGTGTCGGTCTTCACGCCGTCTTTGACGACGAGGCCTTTGCGGTCTATCTTGATTTCGCTGTCGCTGTGCCATGGGGCGTCTTTTTCGGCCGTGGTGCAGTCGAGGCTGAGCCACTCCACGGTTTCCAGCCCCTCCGGGCTTAGGCTGAGGTGCGCGTATTTCCTTTTCGCGCCGTCCAAGGCCTGCTGCTGGTTGCGCAGGTTGAGTTCCTCGATTTTCCGCCTCACGCGGTCGCTTTGGAACAGGCGGAGCTCCACTTTCCAACCGGTGAGGAGCCCGTCGTTCGCCCGGCTCACGTCCCATTCGGCGTAGTCTTCGGCCACGACGTCGTCGAGCACCGCTTTGAGGTCGCGGAGCTCGATTTCGATGAGGGTGTTGTTCTGCTGGCGGATGAAGCGCTCGAGGTCGTCGCGGTCGTCGATGTCGACGTAATAGACGATGACGCGCCGCGTGTCGTCGGGGAGGTCGGGCAGGGCTTCGTGGATGATGCGGTTCATGAGGGGCTTGTCGAGCAGGCGCGTGGTGCCGTCCAAGAGGTTGGGCAGGTAGACGGGCGTCAGGCCGTGCGTGGTGTCGACGATGCTGCCCTCCCAGAACTTGTCGAGGGCGTCCTCGTTGCGCAGCCCCGGGATGAGTTTTTTGAGCTTGTCCATCGTCTGCACAGGGTTGCGGAAGAGCGACACGCCGTCCCTCACCTCCAGCACGTCGAACTCCGCCCGGGCGGCGACGAGGCGGTCGCGCGTGGTCTGGATGCTGTTGAGGTTGACGTCGGCATGGACGAAGCGGCGCCCCAGCCTGTGGGCCACGGCGGCGGCCACTCCGCTGCCGCCGAAGAAGTCGGCCACCACCATCCCCTCGCGGCTGCTCGCCTTGATGATGCGTTCCAGCAGCGCTTCGGGCTTCTGCGTGGCGTAGTCGACTTTTTCGTCAGAAGTGGGCTGTTGCTGGAAAGACATGATATCATTCCAGACATCGCCATAAGGTTTACCTTTCTTCTCGACTTCGTCTCTATACCTAACTGTGCCGTGCGCTACCATATAGTATCGTCCGTCTGCGTCTTTCCTATTGAAAGAGTCCAAGTATTCTTTCTTGTGCGGCTGTAAGAGCTTATTGAAAACCCTATCTTCGCTTTTAGAATAATAAAAGATTGTGTCGTGGCCCCTAATCCAGTTCGGGGCGATTGTTTTGAACCCGGAAAGAACCTGAATATCCCAAATGATTTCCCTTTGGAAGTTGTCCTCGCCGAAGATTTCGTCCATGAGCACTTTCACGTAGTGGCTGATGTGCCAGTCGAGGTGCACGTAGATGCTGGCGGTGTCGCTCATGACGGACTTGATGGCCATCAGGTTCTCGTACATCCAGTTGAGGTAGCTCTCTTTGTTCCAGATGTCGCCGTACATCTTCTCCTCGAACGCGCGGAGCTCGTCGATGTCCAGTTCGGCCTCGGCCTGGCGGAGGGCTTGGGCGGCCTTGGGATTGCGGCGGAGGTAGACTTTCTTGGCGTAGTCCGCCCCGCTGGCAAAGGGCGGGTCGATGTAGACGAGGTCGACCGTGACGCCCCGGTCTTTCAGGTAAGCACAAGCAGAGACGCACTCGCCCCGCAGGACGAGGTTGCGGTTCGGGTTTTGCCCGATCCGCTCGGCGAGGTCGGTTTCGTAGTAGGGCATGCCGCGCGCGATGCGTTCGACGACGCGGTCGCCGTCGCGGTAGCGCAGAAGGCGCTTTGTGCGGACAAAGTTGTCGAGCAGAGCTTGCCCTTCGAGGGTGTCGGGGAAGTAGGGGATGTATTTTACGGCCATGGCGGTGTGTGGGTGTTTAGTTGTTGAAGAAATTATGGATAACGTCGAGCGTGCGGCGGGCGAGCTCGTCGGGTTCGGAGGTGTCTTCGAGGTAGAGGAAACAGAAGCGGCGGTAACCGAACTGCTCGTTGTTCTTGCGGATGAACTCGGTTTCCATGAAGTGTCGGCGGTCGGCGAACTTGGCGGCGAAGCCTTCGCCCTTGGTTTCGACGATGGCGATGCGGTGGATGGCGCCGTCGGGCTTACGGTCGAGGATGAGGAAGTCAGGCACGTAGCGCCCGATGTAGGTCCATGCCTGCCCGTGCCGCTTGTAGCAGTCTATCTTGAATTCGGTCAGGGCGTCGTCGCCATTGAAATAGATTTCCAGTTCCTTCCCGCAGAGCATGGCGAGCGACTGACGGAAGTAGTCGCGTTCGAGCCGGCTGTCGAACCGGTAGGGCAAGTAGTGGTAGGTCTGCCGACGTTCGGGGTGAGGGTCCGTCTCTTCGGCCACATGGATGCCTTGCGCTTTGAGGAGCTCGATGGCGGCCAAGGCTTCCGGCGTCAGGGGCGCGCGGGGCGGCCGTTCATCCCATGCCACGATCTGGCGGACGTCAGCTTGTGAGGGGTAGAAAGGTTCTTCGCTCATCACGTCGAGCGGGGAGGTGAGCTTCTCGATTTGCAACAACTTGGCGTGGCACGGGACGATCTCTTCCGTCACCGTGAAGCTACGTTTCGGGCTGAACGCCCGGCGGATGCGCGAACGGATTTCGGGCTGGTCGAATTGCGGGGAGAGGAACGTGCCCTCTTGGTGGCGTTCCGTGATGCGGGCGAAGATGGAGCGTAATGCGGCATCGTGTTCCTTCAAAGTGTGGATGTCCAACGTATGGAAACTCTCTTTCGCGATTTGCGCCAGCCAGTGGTTATAGTCTGTTCGTTCTTCCTCTTCATGGGTTTCGGCGTAGATGGCGACCTCCCTGCCCGTGAGGTCTTGCTGGTGGATGAGTGTATCCTTTGATTTGACGAACAGGGCTTCGTCCGCCAACCGTTCGGCCGTGGCAGGCTGTTTTTCGACGATGAGCGTCTGGTATGAAACTTTCAGCTGGTAAAAGTCGATGGGAGGCACGTGCAGCTTCTCCGTCCGCGCAAAGCGTTCGATGCGCGTGGTGGGCTGTCTCCGGCTCTCGTTCAGCTCTTGAAGCGTGATGTTCTGCTGTTGTTTGAGCTGCTTGTTCAGCGTGTCGGCGTTCTGTTTGTTCAGCCAGATCAGGGCAGTCTCGCTTTCGCCTTTCACAACTTGGCGCAGGCAGCGGCAGCTGGTTTGCAGCACCATGTTGGTGGGACATACGCCTTTTTGCGGCAGGACGACGCTCGTCAGGCTCTTGCAGTCCCATCCCTCTTTCCCGATTTGGGCTAATAGGATGATGCGAATGCGCGACAGTTCGGTGTCGAGCGAGGCAAACGCCGTTTCGGCATCTTTTGGCTGGGGATGGGCACTGTTTCCCCGGTGGTATTTCAAAACGGTGCTTGATGGGTTCAACCCGTATGAAGCCACAATCTCGGCTACTTGTGGAAAAATCTTCTCTTCGAGGGTCTCTATCAGACCGCAATAGATGGCCAGCTTGGCGCAGGTGTCGTTGGCGTAAACCGTGTCCCGGTATTTTTCGAGAAACTCGCTCACTCCGTTGCGCACGATGGCCTCCGTGTCGCCTGTGGCGTACTTGACTTCCGGCACTTTAAGGAAGTTGTCCACTCCTTTCGTTAGGGGATAGTGATAGACGACGTTTGAGAGTTCGATGTTCTTGATGGCGAATGTGTCAGCCACTACCACCCGCTCGGCCTTTTCGAGATATGGCGTTCCGGAAAAGCCCAACACGCCGTTGAATGTCTGCTTTTGCGTCCACTCGTTGACGACCTTCCGGAGTTTGATTTCGCCGTCAGAGGCATGGTGCACTTCGTCAATGTAGACGGCCAAGTGGGGAATGCGCCCGATGATGTCGCGCAGTTCGTTGGCCTGCTTAATCTTCTCAATTTCTTCCTTGTTGAATAAACCGCCTGACAGATCCTTGTCTGCATGATTGAGGATCACCTTTTCGGCGTTGGTGATGGCGACAAGCCCCATCAGGTCTTCCAAGGGCTGGTGGTTATTGATTTTCTGCGCATTGGGGTTTCGTACCAGATTGCTTCGTTTTGCTGATTTCTGTTCGTCGAGCACCTCGAAGCTAATCAACCGTTTGAGGTATGAGGCGGCTGGTTCGGGGACAACCCATGTGGGGTCGAACTCCTCGATGTTGCGCAGGCTCGGCACGATGGACGACTTCAACCCTGAGGGAGCCATAATCATGAAATTATGGGCAAAATTGGGATTGTCAGGTTCGTTGAGCGCGAAATATAAGTCCAGATAGATGAAAGCCGCCATCAGGTAAGTCTTTCCGGCTCCCATGGGGAGGCTGAAAAGATAGTCGGGGTAGTTCACACCGTAGAATAATTTGTGGAAAGTGGCCTCATAATTGATTTTGTCCGGGTGAACCAAGATGAATTGTTCTAGCTCGGGGGCGATTTGTCGTCCGTTGCGGTCTTTGAGCCGGGCATATTCCAAAAGGGCGACGGCGGCTTTGTGGCGGCTGAGCACCTCGCGGGCCGGCGCCGAGAGGGGGATGGCGTCTATGTCCAAGCTATTGAATGTTCCCTCGGAGAATAGCCGCCATAGTGGGGCGTTCCGGCAGGCAATTTTTAAGTATAAGTATGTTTTGATGGCTTCGACCTGCGCGTCGCGCATTTGTCCACGTGTTTGGATGTAGTCGACAAGTCCTTTCACCGTGCACTCCGGCGAAGAAAACCATGCGTCCCGATTGTAGGTGATTAATTTATGGAACATGAGGTGACTGTGGCTGGTGTTTTAAGGTGCGACCTTTCGGCGGCGTCCGTTTCGATGTTCAAAGTTAAGCAATCTTGTTCATAAAAAGGTCGTCACGGTGGAAAAACTGCATGTGAGAGGAAGTAGATGGTCGTGTCGCATGGCTTTGTAGGCTTTGCATTATTTACAGCCTGCGAGGATGCACCTGTTCTATTATCCCTTCGGACACAAGGAAAAAGAAAAAGCCCGGCAAACCGAAGGTTCGCCGGGCGTAACGGTGTGCTCGAAGCGGGACTCGAACCCGCACAGCCATCACTGGCCAAGGGATTTTAAGTCCCTCGTGTCTACCATTCCACCATTCGAGCGCCGTGAGCGGAAAACGAGACTCGAACTCGCGACCCCGACCTTGGCAAGGTCGTGCTCTACCAACTGAGCTATTTCCGCAGGCAACCTTGCTCCGCCGCCGCGGAGGGGAAAGGCGGTGCAAAGATACGGATTTCTTCCGGACGCGGGGCGCTTTGCGGCCGTTTTTTTCGTCGCGGCACGTTTCCGGTCTGCGGGCGGGGCTGGCCCGGCCGTGAGGTGACTACAAGAACGCTGCGAGCAGCTCCGGGGCGAAGAGCTCGGTGCTCGCGCAGATCTCCGTGGCCTTCAGTCCGCGCAACCGGATCAGGGGGCGCACCACGTGGTGGTGTTTCCTCAACGTCTCCTTGTGGCGGCCATACTCCTCGACCAAGCCGGCAAGGTCTCCGTAATAGCAGTGGTCCAGCCCCGTGCCGGCGCGTAAGTACCTGCGGGATATGGGCGAGACGTAGCGGGCGGGCACGAGGACTCGCCAGACACCGAAGGGCAGCTTTTCCCATTTTTTAGTCCCGACGGCGGCATATACAAGGTCGCCCGGGCGGAAGCGTCGGTCGGGTTCAACCCCGTCTTCCTCAAATAGGGCGTGAGGCTGCGAGACGTACAGTTTCTTGTCCGGCGTATAGACACATGCCCGGTTGTCGAAGCCATCATGATCCAGCGTGTAGGCCAACGTCGACGGCCTGACGCTGATGGCGCGAAGCGCCCGGAGGGCTTCTCTTTCATGGGCAAACAGGCCTATCATTTCGCTGCCGAGGCACCACCACCGATGCCCGTCGGCATCCTCTTCGGCAAGGAGGCGCAGGTCGGGCGCGACGAGGTCGAGGGTGTTCAGCCAGACGCCGTTGCCCGGCGGAGGGTCGCACAACGGGGTGATGCTTTCGCCGTCGCGCAGCGTGAGGGTGTAGGCGCTGTCGCCCAAGCATTCGGTGAACCGTTCGGGCTGCTCGGTGTGGATGGGGATGACGGCACGATAGGCCAGGCTGGCCATGTCGCGCAGCTCGGCCGCGGTGGCGTGTCCGCTGGTGTGGAGGTGGACGTAGCGTGTGCCGAGCGAGGCAGCCAGGCTGGGACGGTAGCACGTCTTGTCTTGCGCATCGACGTAGCGCGCGGACATGGAGAGAATCACATGTTGCTCTTCTGGCTTGAAGCGCGCCCGGAAGCGGTCGAAGCACGGCGTGGCTCTTGCTGCGAGGCAAAATCCCTTTTGACGGAGTAGGCGGACGAATTTGTCGGACGTGCGGAAATCGTCGCCGTCGCGGTGGAGCACTGTCAATGTGCCTCCTTTCCCGGTCTGAGCCGCTTCCTCCCCGTCCGTCACGCCGGCAAGGTCGAGCAGGCGTTTCTGGAAGCCGTCGACAAGGAAGAGACGGCCTGCCTGGCGGGCCGCAGCGTAGAGCGTGCGCAGGCGCTCGATGTGCAGCGATGATACGTAGATAAAATTGTACGGATGCTGGCGGAATTCGTCGGCAAAACGCTGTCCCAGTTCCTCTTCGGTCAAGCCGGGGACGTCGGGACGCGTGGCGTTGGTGCCCTCACAGACGATGTAATCGACGCACATGTACGGCGGCGCACATGCGGGGCGGGGCACTGTGTCTTTCGCGCTGCGCCCGTGCAGGTGGAAGTCGCCGGTGTGGAACACGTGGGTACCGACTGTCTCGTTTGTGTGCTCGATGAGGATGAGGAAGCCGCAGGCGCCGAGGGCCGAGTGAGCCACCGGGACGGGCTTTGCCGTGATGGGGCCGAACGTGAGCACTTCGCCGGGAGTGAAAGGGCGGATCGCCGCAGCCCGCCTGGCAAGGGCGGCGCAGTGCTCGCCCAGCGTTCCCGTGGTGTGGGCCATGTGTTCGGCGTAGGCCTTGAAGAGGCTCAGAGCGGTGCGCTCCATGTAGATGGGCACGGCGTCGGGCACCTCGTTGATGCGCCCCACGTGGTCGGCGTGGTAGTGGGTGATGAGCAGGGCGCTCCGCGAGAAGTCGCCCCGCGTCAGGCCGTCGATGTCGAGGGGCGGACACGCCGTGCCGGAGAGTGGCAGGCCACAGTCGACAAAGACGCGCCATCCGGCGCAGGCATACTCCGTGAGGCTGCCGCCCACTTCGTGCGTGCCGTGGTGCACGGTGATTTGCAGCGGACTTTTCAGCCTTTCGTCCTTTTGTTTTTCTTCTTTCATACGTTTATCAGCATTTTTCAGCCACCCGCTCCGGGCGGGCGATTTTATAGTCTTTGTTGACGTGGAGCAGGGGGACATTCATGCTTGCACACTGAGCCCGGAAAGCTGCTTTCTCGGCTTCGTCGCCACTGAATGCCGCGCAAAACCGGGGCTTCTCCCACCGGTTGACGGTTACGTCGTCGGCGAGCAGGCCCATCTCCTTTTTCCTCTCCACGACGCGGGCCATCTCTGCGGAGAAGAGCAGGTCGTCGTCGCGTTGGAGCGTTTGGTTGAAGTCCTGCCGGTGCGCCTTGATGTCTGTCCCGCTGTCCGGGCGGTCAGCCGCCAGGTTCTGTTTCAGCTCGCTGACGTAGAGCTGCCCCGTCCGGTCGACCGCCACGAGGTCGAAGCGGCACTGTTTGGTGAAGCCCAGCTTGCGGTAGGGCATCTTCGGGCTCACCCCATACTCCACGTCGATAACGGCAAAGTCGTTCTCCTCAGAGAAAGCCCGGTTGGCCAAGGCGATGAGGTGTTGATCCTCGCGTTCCGGCTTGGGGTTGCACGCCAACCAAACGTCCATTTCACGGCTCGCCCGGTCAAAGTAGGCGTGGTATTCCTTTTTATGGAGCAGGCCGAGCAGCTCGCCCTGTTTCTGCGTCAGTTCGTCGAAGATTCGTTTTGCCTCTTCTTCTCCGGGCACCGGGTAACGCGGCGAACGGGCATCCAGCCCCTTCCCCTTGGCTATCTTTTCCACGTAGGTTTTGGGGTAGTTTCGCTCTTTGCCCGTGGGGCGGTAGAAATAGAACTGGTCGAAGGCGTACGACCGCGGCTTGATTTCCAAAATCTTGCCGCCGCGATAATAGAAGTGGATGCAATTGTCCCGCAGCTGGATGTCAATCTGGTGCCCACCCCCGGACGTGAAGCTGCGGGCCTCGTCGAACAGCGGGCGGAGCTCGTTTCTGATTCGCTCTCTGAAAGCGTCAGAAAAGTGGCCCCGGTCGGGAAGTGAAGAGGATGTGTCCATAGTAGTAAAGGATTTAATGAATAAATTGGTGCGCCGTCCGGCGTATCCGGTCAGCAAATCCGCGAAGAAAGCCGCGCGTCTTTATTAATACGAATGGGAAATTTGTGCTTATGGTTTCAGTTGCTGTTTTTTAGGAAACATTAGGCGTTTGTAGGGAGGCCCTCAGTTGGAAAACTGATGCAGGATGCAGAATGCAGAAAACCAGAACCGTATGCTTGTTCATAGGTGATAGGCGATTTTTGGATTTTAAGTATTTATTAGAAGAAATAAAGCAGTGCACCGCCCCCTGCCGGAGGAGGCGCAGACGGAACGGCATGGCTTGTGGCCGTAAAGTTAGTCTTTTTTCCCGTCCGGTGAAAAAAAGACGTGCCGTTTTTTCAACCTCATGTCGCGTCCGTCGCTGTCCCGGCTCGGAACGTCAGCCGTCCCGGCGGCACGGTCACGGCTCCCGTCGTCGCGGTCAGCCGTCCTCGAAAATCGTTCCTTTTGTCAACTGTTGTTGCCAAAACGGACGGCTCCTCGGTGCCTGTCTCTGAAAATGCGTTAAGAAGTGGTGACAAGGGGGACAAAAGACTTGGAAATTTTCTGCACCACGTCGGAAATTCGTACTTTTGTCCGGGTTAAGGCTGAGGCCTCCACAACCCGTGCTGAAAGTAGCAACTCATTTTATACATTAAATATCTAATAAAATTATGGCAACATTAGATTTAACGCAGTACGGTATCACCGGTACGACCGAAATCGTTCACAATCCGTCTTACGACGTCCTGTTCGCCGAAGAGACCAAGGCCGGCCTCGAAGGCTTCGAGAAGGGACAGGTGACGGAGCTTGGCGCCGTCAACGTGATGACGGGTATCTACACCGGCCGCTCGCCGAAGGACAAGTTCATCGTCATGGACGAGACGAGCAAGGACACGATCTGGTGGACCTCTCCCGAATATAAGAACGACAACAAGCCCGCCACGCCCGAGGCTTGGAAGACTTTGAAGGACCTGGCCGTGAACGAACTCTCCGGCAAGCGCCTCTTCGTTGTCGACGCTTTCTGCGGAGCCAACGCCGCCACGCGCCTCTCCGTCCGCTTCATCATGGAAGTGGCTTGGCAGGCTCACTTCGTGACCAATATGTTCATCCGTCCGACGGCCGAAGAACTCGAAACGTTCAAGCCCGACTTCGTTGTCTACAACGCTTCGAAAGCCAAGGTTGAGAACTGGAAAGAGCTCGGCCTGAACTCCGAGACCGCCGTTGTCTTCAACCTCACGAGCCGTGAGCAGGTCATCATCAACACCTGGTATGGCGGCGAGATGAAGAAGGGTATCTTCTCGATGATGAACTACTTCAACCCGCTCCGCGGCATCGCTTCGATGCACTGCTCGGCCAACACCGACATGAACGGCCAGAACACCGCTGTCTTCTTCGGCCTCTCGGGTACGGGCAAGACCACCCTTTCGACCGATCCGAAGCGCCTCCTCATCGGCGACGACGAACACGGATGGGACGACGAGGGCGTCTTCAACTACGAAGGCGGCTGCTACGCCAAGGTCATCAACCTCGACAAAGAGAGCGAGCCCGACATCTACAACGCCATCCGTCGCGACGCCCTTTTGGAGAACGTCACGGTTGACGCCGAGGGCAAGATCGACTTCGCCGACAAGAGCGTGACCGAGAACACCCGCGTTTCTTACCCCATCAACCACATCACGAACATCGTGAAGCCCATCTCGAAGGGCCCGGCTGCCAAGCAGGTCATCTTCCTCTCGGCTGACGCCTTCGGTGTGCTTCCTCCCGTTTCCATCCTCGACAGCGAGCAGACGAAGTACTACTTCCTCTCCGGCTTCACGGCCAAACTCGCCGGAACCGAGCGCGGCATCACCGAGCCGACCCCGACGTTCTCCGCTTGCTTCGGCGCAGCCTTCCTGAGCCTGCACCCCACGAAGTATGCCGAAGAGCTCGTCAAGAAGATGGAGAAGAGCGGCGCCAAGGCCTACCTCGTCAACACCGGCTGGAACGGTACGGGCAAGCGTATCTCGATCCGCGACACGCGCGGCATTATCGACGCCATCCTCGACCACTCCATCGACCAGGCTCCGACGAAGACCATCCCGTTCTTCAACTTCGTTGTCCCGACGCAGCTCAACGGCGTTGATCCCAACATCCTCGACCCGCGCGACACCTACGCCGACGCCGCACAGTGGGAAGAGAAAGCCAAGGACCTCGCCCAGCGCTTCATCAACAACTTCAAGAAGTATGAGACCAACGAAGCCGGCAAGGCTCTCGTAGCCGCTGGCCCGAAACTCTAATCGAGAGAACTGCCAAAAGTATTTTTTTCATTTCTATTGGAGCTGTCCGGCGACTCACGTCGCCGGACAGCTCTTTTTGTATGTCGCAGTTGGCGGAAGAAACGTTGAGAAGCAATGGTGCAAGGATTGCCAAGCTGTCGAATGAAGAAAATCTACGTTGCTCGTCTTTTCTTCGAATGATGTGGGATGTGTCGGCCGAGCGGTTAGAAAAGGCGACTTGCCTCTTGTTTGTTTAGCTTATTTAAGCTATTTTTGTAGCGGCAGCCCAAGTGCGCGCCGCGGGCTGTTTTACCCCCCTATGGGCGGGTAATGTGCAGATAATCAAGTTGTTATTATCTCGGATAGGGGACGGGATACCTTAAAAGTATTAACCGATGAAAAAGTCATTTATGACGGCCTTGGCCTTAACCTCGCTACTCACGCTGTCGAGTTGCGGCATTTCGAGGGATCTAACCTCCAATCAAAATCAAAACCAGACAAGCGTGGTGCTTAGCCAGAACAATTTTCGTGTCGTAGGCCAAGCTTCTGGGACAGTTTCGGGAACTTACGTGCTCGGTATGGGCAGTTTACGCAAAAAAGCGTTGCAAGCCAATGCAATTGATGAAATGTTGAAGAACGCCAAGCTCGCAGGCTCGCAAGCCGTAGTGAATACCTCGGTGAAGCAGACTGTGAAGATGATTACGCCTTTTTACGTGAAAGTCACTATGACAGCCACGGCCAACATCGTCGAGTTTACGGATTGACGCCTCTATGGGGCAAAAAAGAACGGGGCCACTTCGATAAGGGAGCGGTTCCGTTTTTTGTGTATTCCGGTTTGATTATGTGCTCTGTCCGTTGTTTGCTGGCGTGCGTCGGACGGGCGTGGCCACCAGCAGGGGCGAGGGGGCGGGCTGTCAGTTTCTCGTGCTCCTCAGGCGGGTGGCGCTTTCCTGTCGCTTTATTTTTCGATGACGAGGCGGTCGGTCTCTTTCCCGTCGGGGCCGGAGACGCGCAGGGTCAGGCGGTGGCTGTCGGCCTCGCCTTTGAGGAGTGTGTGGTTGGAGTTGACAATCAGCGGAAAGGCGACTCCGTCCTCGCCGGCAGCGTGGCGGATGTATTCGTGCAGGTGGGCGGAGAGGTAGACGTCGGGCCTGGCTTCGTTGAGCAGAGGGATGAATTTGCGTGCGATGTCGAGTTCGCCGTGCCATCCGCCGAACGGGGGCATGTGGCAGACGATGACCTTGAAGG
>DVNY01000154.1 GCA_018714085.1 Candidatus Caccomonas pullistercoris | reverse complement strand
GACGTCGACGGGGATGATCTGGTCGACGCCGTTGACAACGTGGTACGATTTGCGGAACGGCCCGCCGCTGATCGAACAGCCGCCGATGGCCACGACGTATTTCGGATCGGCCATCTGGTCGTAGAGGCGCTTCAACACGGGAGCCATCTTCGTCGTGATGGTTCCGCTCACAAGGATCACGTCGGCCTGGCGCGGACTGTTGCGCGTCACTTCGAAACCGAAGCGGGCGATGTCGTAGCGTGCGGCGCAGACGGCCATGAATTCGATGCCGCAACAGCTCGTGGCGAACGTCAGCGGCCAGAGCGAGTTGCTCCGTCCCCAGTCGATGAGGTCGTCGAGTTTGCTGACGATGACGTTGGCACCGCCGGCGTTGAGCTCTTCGACGAGTTTCTCGAAGGTCTCGTTGTCTTTGAACTCGTCGTAGGGGATCGACTTGATCTTCGGGCGTTTTGTTATTGCCATTTGAGCGCTCCTTTCCTCCAGGCGTAAGCCAAGCCCAGAACTAAGATGAACAAGAAGAAGAGCACACTGAGCAAGCCGGCCGGCCCGAGGCTGCGCATCACGACGGCCCACGGGAAGAGGAACATCGTCTCCACGTCGAACATCAGGAACAGGATGGCGAACAGGTAGTAGCCCACACGGAACTGCATCCACGAGCGCCCGCGCGTGGGGATACCGCATTCGTAAGCCTCGTCCTTTTGCGCGTTGAAAGAGCGCGGCGCGATGAGCCGGGCCAGTACCACGACGATGGCCACGAACGCGATGCCTGTCAGCAAGACGGTCACTAATAAGGTAAAGTTCATAGCTCTAAATGTTATTGATTAATGTTGTTTTCTCTCTCAGACGGGGACGGCGTGAACAGGGCGGGTGTAAGAACGAAAGCGCACGTCCAGGCGTTCAAGGGGGAGCCTGACGTGCGGACACGACGAAACAGCGGGTCGGACGGCCGTCCTCCTGCTGCTGGCGATGCGAATGCTTCCCCCAGCTCGAGTCCTGCGGGGAGCGATGTAGTGCCCTTGTTCACGTCTTTCGTCTTACAGCGGGCAAAGGTAGTAATAAATGTTAGTAAATGCAAAGTCGGCGTGTCACTTTCTGTGTTAAAAGTGAGTGCTTCTCTCTTGTTTTTTTCGAGTGGTCTGTTTGCCGGGTCTGTCAGCCGTCCCGTAAATCCTGTCAGCCGTCTGGAAATTTCTGCCAGCCGCCCTGTTTTTCAGGTTGCCCTGCCCGGGCTGGCGCGGCGGGCATGTTTCCCTGCCGTGAGGCACGAAAAGGGCGCGCCCCGCTTGGAGCGCGCCCTTGGAAAGGGAAACCGGATGGGAGGAGCGTTATTTCACTACTACTTTCTTGCCTTGGTGGATGTAGATGCCCGGCTGGGTGGGGCGCTCGTAGCGGCGGCCCATGAGGTCATAGTAGGCCTTGTCCTGGCTTTCGGGGCGTTCTGCAATCACGTTGTCGATGGCCGTAGGCACGGGGCGCTCGGCTACCCAGTCGAAGAGGCTGTAATTGCAGCCCGTGTTGCCTTCGGGGAGTGTCACGTTGCCTTCGCCGTTGACAGCGTCGCTGGTGAGTTCGAGCTGGTTGGTCAGGTTGACGGTCGAGGAGGCGAGTCCTTCGCCCTTGCTGTCGGTCAGGTCGACGGCGTTGCCGGCCTTGCCGGCGCCGAAGGCGAGTCCGTTCGTCAGGGTAATCCTGGCGCCGCGGCGGGCTTTGACGATGTCGTCCCAGGCGCTCTTGCGGCCTTCGGCCGAGGCGTCCACGGTCGAGCGGTTCTCGAACGTGACGTTCTCGACGGTGAAGTCGGACTGCCCGTTCTGCTCGGGATAGTTTCCGTCGAGGTTGCCGTCGGCCTCGATGCCGCGCGGGTCGCCCTCGTCGGTCGAGAAGTCCTCGCTCCAAACGGCATAGGCGTTGCGGAGCGTGCCGCGGTAGCCCTGGGTGAAGTCGAAGCAGTCGTCCTCGCAGTCGACGGCGAGCAGGTTGGTGACGTTGACCGTGCCGCCGAAGAACTCGATGGCGTCGTCGCCGCCGGTGGCGATGTAGATGTTCTCAATGCGCGTGCCGTTTCCGACGCCGTTCAGCGTGAGTCCGTTGTGCTCGACGTCCTTGTTTACCTTGGCGCCCGTGTTGATGAGTTTCACATAAGCGAGCACGCCCGAGTTGTCAGCCGCGTTGTCCCCGCCGTAAGGGATGTTGGCGTCGATTTCCGTGGTGCCCGTGGTGCCTCCGGCGAGCGGGGCGTAGCCGTTGATGATGATGCCGCCCCAGTAGCTCGAAGGAGCGTCCGCCTTGTCGGCCTTGAACGTGATGGGCGCTGCGGCCGTACCCTCGGCGAAGATCTGGCCTCCGCGTTCAACGAGGATGTACTTGTCGAATCCCTCCTGGGCGAGGATGGTTGTCCCGGCGTCGATGGTGAGCTTTCCCTGTACGCGGACGGGGCCGGCGAGGGTGTAGGTCTTGTCAGCCGTCCAGTGTTCCTCCGTTCCGGCGGCGATGGTGTGGCCGCTGATGGTTTCGGGCGTGGCGGCTTGCAGAGCTCCGGCCGTCATGAGCAGTGAGCCCATCAGCATGGCGCCTCTCTTCGTGAGGACGCGCAGTTGTACGTTTCTTTTCATACCTTAAAGAATTTAGTTGTGGGTTTATTGGGTTTGTTCGTTCGCAGTGGTCAGAATTTCAGTGAGAGGCCGAGGCTCAGGTCGATGGCGTTCTTGTAGGAGTTCATGACGAGCTTGCTGCCCTTTCCGACGTAGTGGTAGTTGCCCTCGTCGTCACGCTCTTTCATCGTGGCGCGACGGGTGAGCTTGTGGGTCGGGTTGAGCAGATTCTTGGCCTTGAAGCTGAGCGAGAGGCGCTTGGTGAGTTTGGCCGAGGCCACGAAGTCGAGCGTGGCGACGCCTTCCTCCATCACGTCTTGGTAGTCCTCCATGCCGATGGAGTAGAGGCGGTCGCTGAAATAGTTGAAGACGAGCGAGGCGGTGGCCGAGCGTTCTCCATGTGTCCAAGTGTAGGTCAGGTCGGCGTTGACGAGCCAGGGGGCGGCGCCTTCGAGCTGCGAGCCTTTGTCCTCGTAGGTCAGGTTGGTGGAGTTCGGCACGCGGACGCTGGTGTAGATGTACGAGGCGTTGACGCCGGCCGTCAGGTTGTGGCTGTTGTCGTTCTTACCGGCTTTGTCGAGCAGTTTCTTGCGGACATCGATTTCCACACCGGCCACGGTGGCGTGGTTCGAGACGTTGTCGTAGCGCAGGTAGGTGCCGCCGCCCGTCGTCTGTATGCGCGAGATGGGATCCTTGATGTACTTGTAGAACCCGCTCGCCGTGACGATTTCACCGTCGCTGACATACCAGTCCCATTTCAGGTCAGCGTTGTAGTTGTCCGAGGGTTTGAGGTCGGGGTTACCCACGCTGTTGAACGCGGCGCCGATGTAGGTGTAGGGCGATATCTCCTTGGCCTGCGGGAGGGTGTAGGTGCGGCTCAGGCCGAGGCGCAGGGCATGATTGTCAGCGAAGTCGTAGCGCAGGTTGAGGCTCGGGAGGACAAAGTGTTTCTTGAAGTCGTTGCGGCCTTGGAGACGGCGTTGGATGTCGTAGTCGACGGTCATGTCGACGTAGTCGTAGCGCACGCCGAGGTCAGCAGTGAGCCCGACGGGGAAACTGTATGCCGACTCCACATAGCCCGTGTGGATGTGCTTGTCGACGGTGTAGGACGAGGGGATGTAGTTCACGCGTGTTGTGACGCCTTCGCCGTGGATGAAGCCGTCGAAGTCGGGATAGTCAACGTCGAGTTGCGCTCCGCCGCCGGCATAGAAGCCGTAGTCGGCGGCGCGGAAGTCGTCGCTGACGATGCGCCCCTTGTAGCCAAGGCGTAGGTCGGAGGGGTTGTCGAGGTCGTCGGTCAGGCGGAACGTGTAGCCGGCGCGCACGTTGAGGTCTTTCTCTTTCAGCTCGGAGTAGGAGCGGTTGTTGTAGCCCTCGCCGGTGATGGGGACAAGGACGTTGCGCTCCGTGTCGAGGCCCATGTAGAGGTCGCGGCGGTCGGGCTCATCGCCGCGCATCATGTTGAAGGCAGCGCCGGCGTTCAGCTTGTGACGGGCGGCCGGAGTCCAGTTATAGTCGAGCTGGTTGACGAGCAGGAAGTTCTCATTGATTTGCTGGCGTTGGTAGAGGCCGCCATCCTCTTCGTAGGAGGTTTCGCCGAACTTGCTGTTCGAGCCCATGTAGTTGCCCACCGAGGCACGGCTGTCGTGCACGGTGAGGAAGTTGTAGGCCAGCTTGTGCGTGCCGGGGATGCTGAACGTGACGTTAGCCATGCCGAGCTGCCGGATGCTCTGTTCGGATTTCTTGCCGGTCTGGTCCTTGAAAATGTTGCGGTTGTTGGTGCCCGCGTCGCGGATGGACTCGGTGCTGTAATTGAAGTCGGTCGAATGGCCGAGCACGGCGAAGAGCGAGAGGGGGAGCTCGCGCTCACCGAGCAGGAAGCGGTGGCCGCCCGAGATGCCGTAGCTCTGGTTGACAGGCACGTGGTGGCGGCGCGGGTTGAGCTTGTTGCGGAACATGCCGATGCCCTGGTCCGTGTAGAGGGCGTCGAGGCCTTCTGAGGCGGGCCAGCTGCCACGGGAAC
>DVNY01000153.1 GCA_018714085.1 Candidatus Caccomonas pullistercoris | reverse complement strand
GCTGTCGGCAGGTTCTTTTTGTACGAACGGAACATTTCGGGCGACACGTAGCCGATGTGGCGTTTTATGTCCCAGATGCTCTCGCCCGTGCCGCGGCGACGGCCGAAGAGGTCGATGTCGCAGGCATAGGCCTGAGGGTTGTCGGCGCAAACGAGGGAGAGGAGCGTTGATTTCCCGGCGCCGTTCTCGCCCGTGAGGGCCCAGTGCTCGCCCCGGCGTACGCTCCACGTCAGGTGGTCGAGGATGGTGCGTGAGCCATAGCGGATGCTGATGTCGCGGAAGGCCACCACGCTGTCCGTCCGGTAGTCGTCTGTGTGGGCTGGCAGGCTGAGTATGCGGTGGTGTTCGGCTGCTGTGAGGCCTGCCTGCGTTTCCGGCTGCCGGGCCAGGTAGTCGGCGCGCGTCTGTTTGGGGCGCACGGTGCGCCATTCGACGGGGACGACGTGCGTGATGAAGCCCGGGATGTCTTCGGGGCGCGCCACGACGAGCACGATCGTCATTCTGTGCGCCAGCGAGGCCAAGAGCTCGGCCAGCATTGCCCGGGCCGCCTTGTCGAGCCCGATGAACGGATTGTCGATCACGAGCACACGGGGCAGCGGCCACAGCGCCCGGGCCAGCTGGAAGCGCCGCAGTTCGCCGCTCGATAGCTGGACGACAGCCTTGTCGAGCAACGGGCCGACGCCCAGCAGCGTCCAAAGCGGGGCGCAGTCTCCGGCGTCGGCCGTGCGGCCTTTGAGGAGCTGTTCCCTCACCGTGGGCCACACCGTCTCGTCGCCTTGGTTCCACCGTTGTTGGTAGTAGGCCGGTTCTTGCCCGTCGCCGTAGGCATCGCGAAAGGCAATGTATCTCACGTTGTCCGAGACACGTGCGCTCCGTCCGGCTCCGAAGTCGTATGTCGGCGTGCCGCCCATCATGGGTTTGGCGCCCGTCATGAGGTCGACAAGGAGCGATTTCCCTGCTCCGTTCGGGCCGGCGATGGCTACCTGTTCGCCCGCTTCGATGGTTATGTCAGCCGGCTCGGCCAGGCGGAACTGAGGCATCCGGGCGACGCCCGCCTTTATTTCGATAACTTTTTGCATAGTTCAGGCGTTATCCGCGTCGGCGTCGGGCGGCTCACGCGGTTCTGGTTCTGGCGAACGAATTCCGCCCACGAGCGGGCGCCCCCGCCGGTGTGCCCTAGGCGGGCAGCGCGGGTCTGTTCGAGATGGTGGCAGTAGGCCGCGGCGAGCGCGTCGGTAGCGTCGAGATAGGGCACAAGGCTTTCCTCGCCGATGTGCAGCACTCGCTTCAACATGTCCGCTACTTGCTCCTTGCTGGCCTGCCCGTTGCCGGTGATGGCCATTTTGATCTTCAACGGGGCATATTCGTGGATGGGCACGTCCCGGCTGATGGCGGCGGCGATGGCCACGCCCTGCGCCCTGCCCAGTTTGAGCATGCTTTGCACGTTCTTTCCGAAGAAAGGAGCTTCTATGGCCAGTTCGTCGGGCAGGAATGCGTCGATGACGCCCACTACCCGCTCGTAGATGCGTCCCAGTTTCAGGTACGGGCTCGCACATCTGTGCAGGTCGATGACGCCCATGGCCTCCATCTTCGGGCGGCCTGCTGTCACTTTCAGCACGCCGTAGCCGAGCACGTTCGTTCCCGGGTCGATGCCGAGGATGACGGTTTCTTTTTCTCCGTAGGGAGTGGGGTTCGGATTTGCCATTCGGATTTCTTGTCGCCGTGCAAAGTTACGACAATTTGCCCGACCGTCGGCCTCGCAGGCGGCTATCTTTCTGTCGGGGTGCCCTGTGGCGTTCCGGAATCCGGCCCCGGCCAGGCCGGACGGCGTCCGGTTCGGACGGGACGGCTGACAGGGATTCCTGTCAGTGCGTTAGGATTTCCTGTCAGCCGTCCCGTAAATCCCCGCCGTCGGCCCGTCGCTCCCCCAAAAGCCGGGACGTGGTGCCGGGCCGGCTTTTGGGAGCTGCCGGGCGTTTTTCAGGCCGTATGCCGGGCAGGACGGCGGGCGCGGAGGCCGCTCGGGGTTCGTCCGGTCCGGGTCCGGAACGTCCGGCGGCAGTGTGCCCGGGTGCGAAAAAAGTGTGCGATATTTGTGGAACGACGTTGTCCGATTTCGGAAGAATATGCGTATATTTGCCCGGTACTATCAATTCGAACAGACCTATGAAAAAGTTTTTCAGCCTGCTGGCCGCGTTCCTGTGCTGTGCGGCCACGGCGTGGGCCGGCGCCGAGATCACGTTCGGCTCCAAGTCGCACAACTTCGGCACGTTTACCGACGAGAAGCCCGTGACTTTCACGTTTACGTATAAGAACACCGGCGATGAGCCTCTGGTGGTCCATCAGGTCTACACGTCGTGCGGATGCACCGTGGCCAACTATACGAAAGAGCCCGTCCTGCCCGGGAAGACCGGGCACGTCACCGTGACCTACGACGGCAAGGGACGCAACACCGGGAAGATGCACAAGACGATCACGGTCGCCTCCAATGCGTCGGAACGCAAGGTGACCCTTGTCATCGAGGGCGTCATGAAGCGCAAATGAAACTGTAACAAAACTTAGCCTATTATGAAAAATAATCACTTGGTAATCATGGCCGGCGGTGTGGGAAGCCGGTTTTGGCCGTTGAGCAGCGAGGAGCGCCCGAAGCAGTTCCTCGACGTCTTGGGGTGCGGAAAGACCCTTTTGCAGCTCACCGCAGACCGATTCAGCGGCGTCGTGCCCGCAGAGAACGTCTGGGTGGTCACCTCGGCTGCCTATCACGACCTCGTGCGCGAGCAGCTGCCCGACCTGCCCGAGGGGAACATCCTCCTCGAACCCTGCCGCCGCAACACGGCGCCCTGCATCGCCTATGTGAGCTGGCGCATCAAGAAAATCAATCCCCGGGCGAACATCGTTGTCTCGCCGAGCGACCACGTTGTGGCCGACATCGACGCCTTCAAGACCGCCGTCGCCGAAGCCATGGAGTTCTCTGCCGAGACCGACGCCATCGTCACGCTCGGCATCCGCCCCGACCGCCCCGAGACAGGCTATGGCTACATTGAGGGCGACCTGAGCTATTCGTCCTCGCGCAAGAAGAACATTTTCCGGGTCGACTCCTTCAAGGAGAAACCGGCTCTCGAAGTGGCGCAGGAGTATATCAAGCAGAACAACTACTTCTGGAATTCGGGCATCTTCGTCTGGAGCGTGAACACCATCGTCAATGCGTTCCGCGTCTACTGTCCCGAGATGGCCCGCCTCTTCGAGGGGCTCATGCCCGTCCTCGGCACGGAAGGCGAGCAGGAGGCCATCAACCGCGAGTTCCCCAATTGCGAGAACATCTCCGTCGACTATGCCATCATGGAGAAAGCTGAGGAAATCTTCGTCTATCCCGCCTCGTTCGGATGGAGCGACCTCGGTTCGTGGAGCTCCCTGCGGCAGCAGGTGAAGCAGGACCTGCACGGCAATGCCTGCATCGGCGAGAACATCGACCTTTACGAGACGAACAACTGCATCGTCCACACCACGCAAGAGAAGAAGGTGGTCGTCCAAGGCCTCGACGGCTACGTCGTGGTGGAGAAAGACGACATCCTGCTGATTTGCAAGCTCTCCGAGGAGCAGCGCATCCGCCTCTTCCATTGAGCAGAAGTTTTTTTTAACCTTACCGTCCTGCGCCACCTCCGGCGTGGGACATTTTTCTGTCACGACACCCGGGTCTATGGCCGATAACGACACTCATCCTTTTGCCGCCGCTCTCGAAACGTGGTACGCCTCACACGGGCGCGACCTCCCATGGCGCGGCACGCACGACCCCTATCGCATTTGGGTGTCGGAGATCATTTTGCAGCAGACGCGCGTGGCGCAGGGCTACGACTACTTCGTGCGCTTCATGGAGCGCTTCCCGACGGTCGGACACCTTGCCGCCGCGACGGAGGACGACGTGCTGCGCGCCTGGCAGGGCCTGGGCTATTACACCCGCGCCCGCAACCTGCACGCGGCCGCCCGCGCTGTGGTGGCACAGGGCGGCTTCCCGGCCGACTACGCCGGCGTGCGCGCCCTGCGCGGCGTGGGCGACTACACGGCGGCGGCCATTTGCTCCATGGCCTACGGCCTGCCTCACGCCGTGGTCGACGGCAATGTCTATCGCGTCCTCTCGCGTTATTTCGGCCTTGCGACGCCCATCGACACGACGGCCGGGCGCCGCGCGTTCGCCGACCTGGCCGCCGGCCTGCTCGACCGCCGTCGCCCCGGGCTCTACAATCAGGCCGTCATGGACTTCGGCGCCCTGCAATGCCTGCCCCGCGCGCCGCAGTGCGGCGCCTGCCCGCTGGCGCATGGCTGCGAGGCCCTGCGGACGGGCCGTGTGGACGAGCTGCCCGTGAAAGCCCGGCGGACGCAGGTGGCTGAGCGCTTCCTCGCATATATATATATATATGTGTCGGGCGACGTCCTGCTCCATCGCCGGCCGGCTGGCGACATCTGGGCCGGACTCTACGAACCCCTCCTCGTCGAGTTCGACCACCGGCCGACCGAGCCCGAAGTGTTGGCCGCATCACCGCTCGCGCCGTTCACGCCCTCGCGGGGCGTCTGGCGCTGCGTGGCGCAAGGCGTCCGCCACGTCCTGACTCATCGCGTGCTGCTGGCCGATTTCTATCAGCTCAGCCTGCCCTCGCTCGAAGCCCTGCCCGAAGGGTTTGTCCGTGTGCCCGAATCGAGGCGCGGCGATTATGCCGTCCCGAGGCTTGTCTCCCTGCTTTACGAAAGGCTCGGCCGTTAAATGAGAGCGCCGTTTGGAAGCTACTGCATTTATCCTTAACTTTGCCGTCATAACCATCAAAGAACATGGCTCGTAAGAAAAAAGAACTCCCCATACTCGAAAACGTCACTATCACGGACGTCGCCGCCGAGGGCAAAGCCTTGGCCCGCGTGGACGACCTTGTCGTTTTCGTCCCTTACGTCGTCCCGGGCGATGTGGTCGACCTCCAAGTGAAGCGGAAGAAACATCATTACGCCGAAGCCGAGGCCGTGCGTTTCCACCACTACTCCGAGAAGCGCGCCGAGCCGTTCTGCGAACATTTCGGCGTGTGTGGCGGTTGCAAGTGGCAGTGCCTGCCCTACGAGGAGCAGCTCCGCTATAAGCAGCAGCAAGTGGTGGACAACCTTACCCGTATCGGCAAGGTCGCGCTGCCGCCGATCTCGCCCATCCTGGGCAGCCGGCGCACACGCGCCTACCGCAACAAGCTCGAGTTCGGCTTCTCGAACAAGAAGTGGCTCACTGCCGGGCAAATCGCCTCGGGCGTGACGTTCGACAACATGAACGCCGTGGGATTCCACATCCCCGGCGCGTTCGACAAAATCCTCGACATCCATTGCTGCCACCTCATGGACGACGTCTGCAACCGGCTTCGGAACGGCATCCGTGACTATGCTTTCGCCCACGGACTGACATTCTTCGACCTCCGGCAGCAACAGGGATTGCTCCGGAACATGATGATCCGCACGTCGACCACCGGCGAACTGATGTTGCTCATGCAGTTTTGCTGGCGGGAGGAGGCGGAACGCGAACAGGCCATGGCGCTGCTCGCTTACCTGCGCGACACGTTCCCCGAAGTGACATCGTTGCTTTACGTCAACAACCTGAAATGCAACGACACTATCGGCGACCTCGACGTCGCTACGTTCAGCGGCACGGGGTTTATCTACGAAGAAATGGAAGGCCTGCGCTTCAAAGTCGGTCCTAAGAGCTTTTATCAGACTAACTCCGACCAGGCTTACGAGCTCTACAAGGTGGCGCGCTGCTTCGCCGGCCTGACGGGCGGGGAGCTCGTCTACGATTTGTACACAGGTACGGGGACAATCGCAAACTTCGTGGCCGGTCAGGCGCGCAAAGTCGTAGGCATTGAGTACGTACCAGAAGCCATCGCTGACGCTAAGGTGAACGCGCGGCTCAACGGGCTGGAAGCGAAGACTGCTTTCTTTGCCGGCGACATGAAAGACCTGCTCACGCCGGAGTTCGTGGCCGAACACGGCCGGCCTGACGTCGTCATCACCGACCCGCCGCGTGCGGGTATGCACGCCGACGTGGTCCGCACCATCCTGCTGGCCGCGCCGCGCCGCATTGTTTACGTGAGTTGCAATCCTGCGACCCAGGCGCGCGACCTCCAATTGCTCGACGCCGCCTATAAGATTGAGGCCGTCCAGCCCGTCGACATGTTCCCCCAAACGCACCATGTGGAAAACGTGGTCCTGCTTGTGAAGCGCGATGAGTAACCTGCGACGCCATAACCCGGCTCTCCAAGAACGCCTCGGCAGCCTTCTCGCGGCCGGCGACTTTGCCGGATTGCTTTCTTGCCTCGATGGCCTGAACGCCACCGACCGCCGCACGGCCGGCTACTTACTGGGCGAGGTCCTGTTGCCCACGCTCGACGCTGCGGCCTACTGGGACGTGTTTGCTGTCGTCGTTCCGCATGACCCGAAAGCGTATCTGGGCACGTTCCTCAAAGCAGGTTGCCGTCTTTATGAGGGCGGAAGATTGAAGTTCGGACACCGCGCGTTCCTTCGGTTTGCCGCGACTGACGCCACAGTCGTCGACCGGCGCAAGACGCTCGAAGCTTTCCTCCCCCTGCTCCGTACACCCGAGGAGGCCATCGCCCTGCTCGACATGTTCGGCGTGGAACCTGCCACTCGCGTGCCCTACCTCTTCCGCGCCGGTAGCCGTCCCTGCTATTTCTTGCTCTTCCAGCAGTTGAAAGCCCTCGACGACGCGCTGCTCACGCGGAAGTACTGCCTGCTCCTCATGCAGCGGGGCGACCGCCTGTCGTTCAATCTGGCCTCCCTCTTGAAACACTATTTCGCGCTGGAAAACATCCCCGGCACCTTCTCCCTGCGGCTCGAACCCTACGAGCAGGGCCGGCTCGACACGTCATACGAGGCGTTCGACAAAGTGCTTACCTCCATCTGACAGTCACTACACATAATAATACATAACACACCGTCTATGAAAAAAGCCTTACTGTTAATGCTCGCGGCCGGACTGATCGTCGCTGTCCCCGCCGATGCACGAAAAAAGAAAAAAAAGACAGACAAAACGACCGCCGTCGCCAAACCCAAGGATGTTACGCGCCAAGGACTCTTCAACGTGACGAAGAGTGGAGACAACTGGTTCTTCGAAGTGCCCGATTCGCTCGTCGGGCGTAAGTTCCTGACCACAACGCGCTTCACGGCGACGCCCGCGAACTGCGGTAAGTTTGCCGGCGAGCAAGTAAACCAGCAAACTGTTTACTGGGAGAAAGCGCCGTCGGGCAAGACACTCCTTCTGCGCGCCGACCTGCTCGTCAATGCGGCCGATTCGACCGACGCCATCAACAAGGCTATCGTCATCAGCAACGAAAACCCCGTCATCGGTGCCTTTAAGATAGAATCGTCGGCTGGCGGCAAGTATAAAATCAACGTCACCAAGTTTTTCAACGATGACAACGTCGCTGTCGGCCTTCCGGCCTATTATAAACGCGAGTGGGGACTGTCGGCCATGCTGGCAGACCAGTCGTACATCGACACGATAAAGACGTTCCCCCTCAACACCGAGATCCGCACGACCAAGACATTCGCCAGCGCTGCCACGCCCAAGCTTATCGCCACCAGCGCCACGGGCCGCGCCACCATCGGCCTGAACGTGTCGTTCGTCCTGCTGCCTGAAAAGCCCATGCTGGCTCGCTATTTCGACCCGCGCATCGGTTATTTCGCTGACAGCTACACCCACTTCTCCGACGACCAGCAGCGCGTCGAGCCGCGCCGTTTCATCACGCGCTGGCGTCTCGAACCGAAAGACTCGGCCGACGCCGAGAAGATGAAGCGCGGTGAGCTCGTCGAGCCGAAGAAGCCCATCGTTTACTACATCGACCCCGCTACGCCCAAGCAGTGGCGCAAGTACCTCATCGAGGGCGTCAACGACTGGCAGGTGGCTTTCGAGAAAGCCGGGTTCAAAAACGCGATTTACGCCTTGGAATGGCCGGAGAACGACTCCACCATGAGCATGGAGGACGCCCGCTACTCGGTCATCCGCTACCTCGCCTCGCCCATCGAGAACGCCTATGGCCCCAACGTGCACGACCCCCGTTCGGGCGAAATCCTCGAAAGCCACATCTGCTGGTATCACAACGTGATGAAGCTCGTTCATGACTGGTACATGATCCAAGCCGGAAGCATCGACGAGGCCGCACAGAAGATGAAGTACGACGAGGAGCTGATGGGCAACCTCATCCGTTTCGTCTCCTCGCACGAGGTGGGTCACACGCTCGGACTGCGCCACAACTTCGGGTCGAGCAGCACAGTCCCCGTCGACAGCCTGCGTTCCAAAGCCTGGGTGGAGAAAAACGGCCATACTCCCTCGATCATGGACTACGCCCGCTTCAATTACGTGGCCCAGCCCGAGGACGGCATCAGCCGCGTGGGCATCTTCCCGCGCATCGGCGACTACGACAAGTGGGCCATCCAGTGGGGCTACACGCCGATGTTCGACGCCTACGACAGCGAGAGCGACCACTATGAGCTTGAAAAACTTGTCAAGGAGAACCTCAACGGCAACCGTCGCCTCTGGTTCGGCGACGGCGAGACCAACCGTTACCGCGACCCGCGCTGCCAGACCGAGGACCTCGGCGACGACGCCGTCAAGGCCAGCCACTACGGCATCCTCAACCTCAAACGCATGATGAAGCAGCTGCCCCAGTGGACCTACGAGGCCAACGACATCTATGGCCGCAACCTCAGCGAGATGTACAGCCAAGTCCGTTCGCAGTTCCTCCGCTACATGCTGCACGTGTCCAACTACGTGGGTGGCACCTATATCGACTATAAGACCATCGACGAGGCCGGCGCCATCTACACGCCCACCCCGCGCGCCAAACAGCTCGATGCCCTCAACTTCATCGACGAGCAGCTCTTCAACGAGCCCATGTGGCTGCGTTCCGAGGGCTTCATCTCGCGCCTGACGAACAATCCGCAAAGCCTGACGGAGAGCATGGGCAACACCGTGCTCCAACGGATGATGACGTCCTACTTCATCTCGGGCCTGAACGACGAGTTCCCCGTGTCAGAATACTTGAAGACGATGACCGACAAGCTCTGCAAGGAAATGTGGTCCGGACAGACGGCGACGTCCTACCGCCGCACGATGCAGGGTGTCTACGTGCGCAGCCTGATCGGCCTTTACAACGGCAGTAGCATTGCGTCGGAAGAGAAAGCCCCGGCGCTTGTCGAGCTCAAACGCTTGCAGACGCGCTTGCGCACGGCTGCACAGCGCGGCGCCGATGCTGAGACGCGTGCCCACTACGCCGTCCTGCTCGACGAAATCACCCGCACGCTCGACCCGAAGTAAGCTTTCACTGGTCTGATGCTTGAACCGCACGCCGCCGCGCCGGAGATCCTGCTCCCGGTGCGGCGGTTTCTTTTTGTGCGGAAAACGAGGAGGGGAATCCGATGGAGTGATCGTGGAAATGGTCAGCCGGATAGGAAATCCTGTCCGGCTGACTGTAATTCCTGTCAGCCGTCCCGTTCCTCCTGTCGCGGCGACGTGTTTTCCCCGCAGGGGGGGCAGGTGAGTGCGCTGGTGTTCCGGGCGTATAGCCCTGCCCGTTTGTAGCGTTTTCCCGTAGGGGGGCCATTTATGAAGCCCGTGCCCGCGAGGGCACAACGCGGCGTGCGTTGCGGTTGTCGGTTCGCCGCTCGATTTTGCAGCAGTTTTCCGGGCGTCACAAGTGGCGCCCCTACGTTTTTTGTCGCAGTCCGTGGGGCACAACGCGGCGTGCGTTGCGGTTGTCGGTTCGCCGCTCGATTTTGCAGCAGTTTT
>DVNY01000152.1 GCA_018714085.1 Candidatus Caccomonas pullistercoris | reverse complement strand
TGGCCGCCTTGCGTTTCGGTTTGGCTTCTTCGGGCTCGACAGTGACGCGGCGGCTCGTGTTGTCGGCTAGGACGTCGAGCACCAGTTGGCTGACCATTGTTTTCAGCTCGTCGATGAACTGTCGCGTGTCGTACTCCCGGCGTTCGATGCTCCGCAGCTTTTTTTCCCAGATGCCCGTCAGCTCCGCGCTTTTGAGCAGTTCTTCCTTGATGAGGCCAATCAGCTCGACGCCGGTCGCCGTGGCCACGAGCGCCTTGCGCACCTTTTTGATGTACCGCCGCCGGAAGAGCGTCTCGATGATGGCCGCGCGTGTCGAAGGCCGCCCGATGCCGTTTTCTTTGAGCGCTTCGCGCAGCTCTTCGTTGTCGACGGTCTTTCCGGCGGTTTCCATGGCGCGCAGCAGGGTGGCTTCGGTGTAAGGCTTAGGCGGTGTGGTCATCTTTTGGGCCAGCTTGGGCTCGTGGGGGCCGCTTTCGCCCACGGTGAAGGCCGGCAGGGTGCGCTCCTCGTCGTCCTCTTTTTGTTCGTCGGCGTCTTCTTCCCTGTCGTGGGCGAAGACGTTGCGCCATCCCGGCTGGGTGATCTGTTTGCCCGACACCTTGAAGGGGATGTCGGCGGCGCGGCCCATGACGGTCGTCGTCAGGAAGAGGCAGTCGGGGTAGAACGAGGCGATGAAGTGGCGCGCCACGAGGTCGTAGACCTTCTGTTCTTCGGGCGTAAGGGCACGGGCGGGCACGCCGGTGGGGATGATGGCGTGGTGGTCGGTGACTTTCGACGAGTCGAACACCTTTTTGCTCTTCCTCAAAGGCTTTCCGCGCAGCGGGGCGAGCAGGGCGGCGTAGTCGGCGAGGCCGCGCAGGATGCCGGCGCATTTGGGGTAGATGTCGTCGCTCAGGTAGGTGGTGTCGACGCGCGGATAGGTCGTCGCCTTCTTCTCGTAGAGGCTTTGGATGAGCTGCAAGGTCTGGTCGGCCGAGTATCCGAACTTGCGGTTGCAGGCCACTTGCAGCGCCGTCAGGTCGAAGAGGCGCGGAGGTGCTTCGCTGCCTTTCTTGGCCGCGACGTCGGTCACTTCAAAGTCGGCCGCAGCCGCTTTTTCAAGGGCTTGGCGCCCCTCGTCCTCGCTGCTGAAACGCCCTTTCGTGGCGGTGAAGACGGTCTGGCGGTACAGCGTGGTGAGCACCCAGTAAGGCTCGGGCTGGAACTGCTCGATTTCTTGTTGCCGGCGCACGATGAGGGCGAGCGTGGGGGTCTGCACGCGGCCTATGGAGAGCGGCCCGGCGCCCCGCTCCTGCTGCCCGAATTTCAGGGTGTAGAGGCGGGTGGCGTTCATGCCCAAGAGCCAGTCGCCGATGGCACGGGCCAGTCCGGCCTCGTAGAGCGACTGGTATTCCGACTGGTCTTTCAAGCTTTCGAAACCCTCGCGGATGGACTCTTCGGTGAGCGAGGAAATCCACAGGCGCTTCACCGGGCAGGTGGCGCCGGCTTTCTGCATCACCCAGCGCTGGATGAGCTCGCCCTCCTGGCCGGCATCGCCGCAGTTGACGATGCAGTCGGCGTGCGCCATGAGGCTTTGGATGACGGCAAACTGCCGGGCGATGCCCCGGTCGGCTTTCAGGCGGATGCCGAATCGGGCGGGGATGAGGGGAAGCTGGCCGAGTGTCCAGCGCTTCCAGGCGGGGCTGTAATCTTCGGGGGCTTTCAGCTCGCAGAGATGGCCGAAGGTCCATGTCACTTGGTAACCGTTGCCTTCGAGGTAGCCTTCGTGGCTCGCGGTGGCGCCCAGCACGTGGGCGATGTCGCGGGCGACGCTCGGTTTTTCAGCGATGCAAACAATCATGGTCGTAGTCGGTTGTGAAACAAAAGGCCTGCGCGTCGGCCTTGAAAGCCTCGGCCACGGCGGGAGCCATGCGTCCGGCGTCGCCCTCGCTGAGCCCGGTGTCGCTGAGCAGCCAGATGCGGTCGGCCATGCGCAGGGCGAGCTCGACGTCGTGCGTGGAGACAAGGACGGCTTTCCCTTCGGAGTGGGCCAGCCGGGCGAGCAAGGCGAACAGCCCCCTTTTGGCCGGGAAGTCGAGGAACGCCGTCGGTTCGTCGAGCAGGATGGCCGGCGTTGACTGGGCGAGGGCGCGCGCCACCATGGCCCGCTGGCATTCGCCGTCGCTCAGGGTGCGCACGGGGCGGCGTTCCATCCCTTCGATGGCTGTCAGGCGGAGCGCCCGGCGGACTTCGGCGTGGTCGGCCTCGGAAAGCCGCCCGCTGAAACCCGTGTAGGGCGTGCGCCCGAGGGCTACGAGCTCGCCCACCCGCAGGTAGTCCGTCTCGGGCCGGCCTGTCAGCACGATAGCCACGCGGCGGGCGCGTTCCTCGGGCGGGAGGCTGCCGAGGGGAACGCCGTCGATGCAGACGCGGCCCCCCAGCGGTTCGGCCAGTCCGGCCATCGTGCGCAACAGGGTCGACTTGCCCGCGCCGTTCGTGCCCAGCAGGCAGGTGAGCGCGCCCGGCGTCAGTTCGCCGCACAGTCCCGCCGAGACGGGGTGCG
>DVNY01000151.1 GCA_018714085.1 Candidatus Caccomonas pullistercoris | reverse complement strand
TCTGTCTACGAAGAGGCCCTGCCGCTGGCCGACCGCCTCTGCCTGACTCACATCAGCGCCCGTCCTGCCCGCGCCGACGTCTACTTTCCCCGGATCAACGGCCGTCAATGGCGTGTAGTGCTCCGCGAGAAACACGCTGCCGACTCGAAAAACCGCCAACGTTACCAGTTCGTCGACTACATACGACGGCACTGAGAACAAAGCTGTCAGAACGGTTTGTTACTTTTCCTGAAACGTCGCCCGGTGCGACGTTTTTTTCGTACCTTTGCGACCACTACACTGAAACAATCCATCATGAAGACCAAGATAAGACTGTTCGCCCTCCTGGCCCTGCTCGGCACGCTCGAAACTGTCGCCCAACCACTTATCGGCCTGCAAACCCGCCGCCACGAACTGGGCAGCATTCTCTGGAAGCAACCCGCCGAAGCGACCTTTGAACTTGAAAACCGCGGCACGACGCCCCTTGTCATCACCGACGTCCACCCCGACTGCGGCTGCACTGCCGTGCGATGGACCACAGACAGCATCCGCCCCGACGCCAAAGGCTTCGTCACCGTCACGTATGACGCCGAAATGCTCGGTTACTTCGAAAAACAGGTAGCCGTCACGACGAATGCCGACACCGAGCCGCTCTATCTGACCATATCGGGCGAGGTCGTCCGCGAGAAGATTGATTACTCCAACCGCTTCCCCCACCACACCGGCGACATCTACTATGACTGCGCCGAGGTAGCCTTCGACGACGTACACAGCGGCGACACCCCCCAAGCCACCATCACGCTGCTCAACGGCAGCGGCCGCACCTACGAACCGACGCTCATGCACTTGCCGCCCTACCTCACGATGCAGGCCGTGCCCGAACGCATCCGCAGCGGCCGCACGGGGAAAATCATCCTCACCCTCGACAGCCGCAAGCTGCACGGCATGGGCCTCACGCAGACCAGTGTGTACCTCAGCCGCTACCCCGGCGACCGAGTGAGTGAGGAGAACGAAATCCCCGTCTCGGCCCTGTTGCTCCCGCCCGCCGCGACGCTCACGCCGGAACAACTGGCCAAAGCACCTGCCTGCACGTTCGACCACACACTCATCGACCTCGGCCGGTTCGAAAACAAGAAACGGCTTAAAGGGGAGTTCACCCTGACAAACACGGGGAAGAGCACGCTCTCCGTGAAGTCGTTGCAAGTCTACCATCCAAGCCTCAACGTGTCGCTGGCCAAGAGCAAGCTCGAACCGGGAGAGAGCACGCGGCTCCGCATCTCGGTCGTAGCGAAGCACCTCCGCCGCTCAAAATCACGGCTCCGCATCCTACTCATCACCAATGACCCGGTCAATCCGAAAGCCATACTTGAAGTAAAAACCGCAAAATAGGAGAAAAAATCGCCCAAAGTTTTTGTATCTCCGAAAATAGTCGTACTTTTGCAGCGCACTTCGGAAAGTAGCGCAGTTGGTAGCGCACTACGTTCGGGACGTAGGGGTCGGGCGTTCGAGTCGCCTCTTTCCGACCGTGAGATAAGGCGTCGGTTCTTTTGGAACCGGCGCCTGTTTTTTTGTCCCCGGCAATCCGGACGTCCGGAAATCCGGCTGCACGAACGACCGCAGCGCCCGGAACCACGCGACGGCTGACAGAAAATCCTAAACGGCTGACAGGATTTTCCAGACGGCTGGCAGAAATCACACGACGGCTCGCAGGAATGACAGGCGTCCCAAGAGAGCAGCCCGATCCAACGGCCGTCCGCCCAGCTCCGGCAGTAGCCATGCAGGCCGCAGCACCTTTTTTCGCTCCGTCGACGCGAAAAAACTCCGCCCGGCCGACACGTTTAATCAGTTTTACTTATTTTTGCAACAATAAGGGAGGCCCTGCGGCCTGGTGCGGTGCCCCGCTTCCGCAAGGCAGGCCGACAGCCGCCCGCCTCACTCACACTAAAAACACACGACATGAAGTTCATCTCATGGAACGTCAACGGACTGCGCGCCTGCTGCGACAAAGGGTTCCGCGACAGCTTCACGCAGCTCGATGCCGACTTTTTCTGCCTGCAAGAGACCAAGATGCAGGCCGGACAGTTAGACTTGCAGTTCGAAGGCTACCACGACTTTTGGAACTACGCCGACAAGAAAGGCTATTCAGGCACCGCCATCTTCACCCGTCACGAGCCGCTCGCCGTGACCTACGGCATCGGCATCGACACGCACGACCACGAAGGCCGCGTCATTACGTTGGAAATGGACAAGTTCTTCCTCGTGACGGCCTATGTGCCCAACTCGCAAGACGGGTTGCGGCGCCTCGACTACCGCATGACGTGGGAAGACGACTTCCGCACCTACTTGAAAACGCTTGACAGCCGCAAGCCCGTCGTAGTCTGCGGCGACCTCAACGTGGCGCACCGCGAAATCGACTTGAAGAACCCCAAGACAAACCGCCGCAATGCCGGCTTCACCGATGAGGAACGCGCAAAATTCCAGCAGCTCCTCGATGCCGGCTTCACCGACACTTTCCGCCACTTCTTCCCCGACACGGAAGGCGCCTACTCCTGGTGGTCCTATCGTTTCCGGGCTCGCGAGAAAAACGCCGGCTGGCGCATCGACTACTTCCTCGTCTCCGACCGTCTGGTGCCCCAACTCGAAAACGCGTCGATACACGCCGGAATCTACGGCTCAGACCACTGTCCCGTCGAAGTCGACATCCAGTTCTCCTAACCCTGCAACCATAAATTCAAACCAATATGAAAAGCTTTTTCAAGTACGTCCTGGCCACGGTGGTCGGACTGCTCATCACGGGAGTTATCCTCACTGTCATGGGCCTCATTACGCTCGGGTCGATGGTCGCAGCCAGCGACACGACGCCCGCGCTGAAAGAACATTCAGTCCTTCACATCAACCTTTCGGGCAGCATCGCTGAACGGACTGCCGACAATCCGCTCAGCACGCTCTTGGGCAGCGAGATGGAGACCGTCGGTCTCGAAGACCTGCTCACGGCCATCCGGGTAGCCGCCACGAACGACAAGATCGACGGCATATATATCGAAGGAGGCACTGTCGCCGCCGACCCGGCCTCGCTCGAAGCACTGCGCGGTGCCCTCGCCGACTTCAAGAAGAGCAAGAAGTTCGTCATCGCCTACGGAGACAACTACTCGCAAAGCGCCTACTACGTGGCGAGCGTGGCCGACAGGGTCATGCTCAACCCGGGCGGCATGCTCGACTGGCATGGCTACGCCTCGGCGCCCATCTTCTACAAGGATTTGCTCGATAAGGTCGGCGTGAAGATGCAAGTCTTCCGCGTGGGCACCTACAAGAGCTACGTAGAACCCTACACAAGCACCGAGATGAGCGAGGCCAACCGCCAGCAAATCTCGTCATACCTCCACAGCATCTGGGGGAACGTCTGCAAAGCCGTGTCGGCCTCGCGCAAAATCAGCACAGACAGCCTCAACGCCTACGCTGACCGTTACGTCGTCATGGCCGACGCCCCCGATTACGTCCGTATGGGCCTCGTCGACACGCTCAGCTACGTCGACGGCCTGCGCGACCAGCTGCGCAAGCTCACCGGCGCCAAGTCCGTCAGCCTCGCCAAGCCGCAAGACGTGGCCAAGCTCGAAAAGAAAGCTGACACTAAGAACGGTGAAATCGCCGTATACTACGCCTACGGCAGCATCGTCGGCTCGGAAATCCAAGGACTGGGCAGCGAGGAAGCCATCGTCGGCCCCGACGTGGTGGAAGACCTCGACGAACTGGCCAACGACGACAACGTGAAAGCCGTCGTGCTGCGCATCAACTCGGGCGGCGGAAGCGCCTATGCGTCGGAGCAGATGTGGCGCGCCATCCAGCTGCTGAAAGCCAAGAAGCCCGTAGTCGTCTCGATGGGCGGCATGGCCGCTTCGGGCGGCTACTACATGTCGTGCGGCGCTGACTGCATCTATGCCGAGCCGACGACACTCACGGGCTCCATCGGCATCTTCGCGATGATCCCGGACGCCACCGGACTGCTCACCGAGAAGCTCGGCCTCCACTTCGACGTCGTCAAAACGAACGAAGCCTCTGACTTCGGCGTCATCGGCCGTCCCTTCAATGCCGGTGAGAGCGCTGCGATGCAGAGCTACGTCGACCGGGGCTATGCCCTCTTCCTCAAACGCGTGGCCGACGGCCGCCGCATGACGCCGCAGCAGGTCGACAAAATCGCACAGGGCCGCGTGTGGACTGGCGAGCAGGCGCTGAAAATCAAGCTCGTCGACCGCCTCGGCTCGCTCGACGACGCCGTGGCCGAAGCCGCCCGCCGCGCCAAGGCCAAGGACTACGCCGTCACCGCCTACCCCGCCCCGACGTCGTGGCTCGACGACCTCATTTCCGATCAAGGCAGCTCCTATTTCGAACAGGAAGTGCGCTCCGCGCTGGGCAGCTACTACCGCCCCCTCATGTTCGTCAAGAGCTTGAAAGGCACCGACTGCATCCAGGCTCGCATACCTTTCGAACCCAACCTGCACTGACCCATGGCGCTGACGCCCCCACGCCCGAAAGTGAATCCCTGGCTGCGCCCCCTCTCCTGGCTCTACGGGCTGGGAGTGGGGCTGCGCAACGGCATGTTCGACGCCGGCCTGCTCCGTGAGACGGCGTTTGACGTGCCGCTCATCTGCGTGGGCAACCTCACCGTCGGCGGCACGGGCAAGACGCCGCATTCCGAATACATCGTCCGCCTCCTCCTGCAAGGCGGGCACGACGTGGCCCTGCTCAGCCGGGGCTATAAGCGGAAGACGCAGGGTTGGCAAATGGCCGACGAGCAATCGACGGCCGACGACATCGGCGACGAGCCATTCCAGATACACCGCAAGTATCCCCAGGCGCGGGTGGCCGTCGACGCCGACCGCCGCCAAGGCATCGCCATGCTGCTGCGGCAGACACCGCCTCCCGAATGCATCGTGCTCGACGACGCTTTCCAACACCGCTACGTCAAGGCCGGGCTCAACATCCTCCTGACTGACTTCAACCGCCTCTACGTCGACGATGCCCTCATGCCCGCCGGACGCCTCCGCGAGCCGGCCCGTGGAAGGCGCCGCGCACAAGTGGTGATCGTGACGAAGTGCCCGCCCGGCCTTTCGCTCGACGACTGCCGCCTCATCCGCCGCAAGCTGCACCTCGGAGCCGACCAGAACGCCTTTTTCACCTCGATGACCTACGGCACGCCCTATGCGCTCTTCACCGATGCCGAGACCGGAGAAACAGGACGGCTGACAGAAATCACGGAACGGCTGACAGGAAATCCTGTCGCAGTGACAGAAAAAACGGAAGCACTGACCGCCTGGGGCACGACGCCGCCCGACGGCCTGCTCGCCGTCTCGGGCATTGCACGGCCGGAACCGTTTTTCCTCCACGCCCGTACGCTCTGTCCCACAGCATCGACGCTCGCCTACCCCGACCACCACGCATTCCGCCCCGCCGACCTCGTCCACATCGACCGCGCCCTCGCCGCCCTCGACGGCCCCCGGCGCCGCATCCTCACTACGGAGAAAGACGCCGCCCGCCTGCTCCACGCACCAGGCCTGACGCCGGCCGTGCGGGCCGCCCTTTTCGTGCAGCCCATCGACATCCGCTTTCTTCACGACGAAGCATCCATGTTTAACGACATTATATTCCGATATGTTAGAGACTATCAAAGAAACCGCTGAATGGCTCCGCGCACATACGGAGCTACGTCCGCACATCGCCATCATCCTCGGCACGGGCCTCGGCCACCTTGCCTCGGAGATCGACATCGTCGACGCGTTCCCCTATGCCGACGTGCCCCATTTCCCCGTGTCCACCGTCGAGGGCCATCAGGGGCGCCTGCTCTTCGGACGCCTCGGCGGCCAGCCCGTCATGGCGCTCGACGGCCGCTTCCACTACTACGAGGGCTACTCCATGACCGAGGTGACGTTCCCCGTCCGCGTCATGCACGAGCTGGGCATCGACACGCTCTTCGTCAGCAACGCCGCTGGCGGCATGAACCCCGACTTCGAAATCGGTGACCTCATGCTGATCACCGACCACATCAACCACATGCCCGAACACCCCCTCCGGGGCAAGAACCTGCCCACCGGGCCGCGCTTCCCCGACATGAGCGAGGCCTACGACCACCAACTGCTCGCCATGGCTCGCGACATCGCCGCCGAAAAAGGCATCCGCGTCCGCGAAGGCGTCTACCTCGGCACCTCGGGGCCGACTTTCGAGACACCGGCGGAGTACCGCATGTTCCGCATCCTTGGCGCGGACGCCGTAGGAATGAGCACGGTGCCCGAAGTCATCGTGGCGCGCCACTCGGGTATCCGCGTCTTCGGTGTGAGCGTCATCACCGACCTCGGCGTCGAAGGGAAAATCGTCGAAGTCAGCCACGAAGAAGTGCAGCGTGCCGCCAACGCCGTACAGCCCCTTATGGCCGACATTTTCCGCACGATGATTGCCCGGCTCGAAGCCTGATTTCACAAACCGCGCACAACGACGGTACGCCCGCCCCGGCCACGAGGCCGGCGTGACGCCGTTGTGCGCGGTTTTTCCATCCTCTAACACCTGTCTCTCACTCTAACCATCATGTCAAAAGCTATTCACAGATACCTCCGCGCCCTGAGCGGCACGCTGCTGGCGGCTGGCGGTCTGCTGAGTTCCCTCCCGGCTTTTTCCATCACTGCGAACAACGCGTCGCTTCCGCCCTCGCTGACAACCGAAGGAACAAGCGTCACCACACTCAAAATCAACGGTTTGCCTTGCGTAGTCGACGCCGTATCCGGCACGCTCTTCTGCACGCTGCCCACGACGCTCAATTTTCCGGCCACGCTCAGCGTCGACCTGAGCACTACGGGCTTCGACGGGCTCACCGTCGACGGTAACGCTTACGCCCCTGCGACGCAAGCCCTCACCGTCGACCGCTTCGACGGGACGCACACCCTCACCCTCTCCACAGCCGACGGCGAAACGCTGTCATACGCATTAGTCTTCACCCATCTGCCAATCGTCTGCGTCGATCAGGCTCCCACAACCATCGACCGCGACAAGCATCCGTGCAGGTTCAGCCTCGTGGCCACTGCCGAGAGCACCTTCGACAACGAACAGGACGACATCCATGAGCGGGCCACCATTAAGATTCGCGGAGCCTCTTCCACAGTCTACCCAAAGAAGTCCTACGGCATCGAAATCTGCGACGAGAACGAGGACGAGCTCGACTGTCCGCTCCTCGGCCTCCGCGAGGACGGCGACTGGATACTTGAAGCGCTCTACTCCGACTACTCGAAGATGCGCAAGCAGCTCGGCTTTGACCTCTGGCTGGCCCAATGCCCCTCGCCCGTCGACGACGCAAAATACCCTAACGGCATCCGCGGCCGTCACGTCGAGGTGTTGCTCAATGGACGCTGGCACGGCCTCTACATCCTCTCCGAGAAAGTCGACCGCAAGCAACTGGGCATCAAGAAGACCAAGGAAGACGACGCCACAGGCGCACTCACCGTGCGCGGCATATCGTTCAAAGGCGAGAGTTTCAGCGACGCCATCTTCCTAAACGGCTATGACGACGCCGCCCGCACTGATACCATTGAGTGGCAGGCATGGTCGCAGGACTATCCCGACGAGGACGGCCTCTACGTCTGGAACTACCTGAAACGCCTTATCGACTTCACGGCGCAAGCCGCCGTGCTGGACTACGAAGACTTCCTCCGAGGCGCAGAAGAGCGCTTCGACATGGACAATGTGGTGGACTTACTCCTCTTCCTACAAGCCACGAACGCCACGGATAACTGCCTGAAAAACACGTTCCTGAGCACGTACAACGTGCAAGAGCAGAGCAAATGGTTCTTCACCCCTTGGGACCTTGACGCCACTTTCGGGCGAATGTCAGATAGCAGGCCAAGCGGCGTCTACGGTCTGCCCGAAGTCTACACGGGGGCTGTCAAGTTTTTCCGCCGCATCTACCATTCGCCACTGGCTGACCGAATGAAAGCCCGGTGGGACGAGCTGAAAACAACGGTTTACACACCCGAAAACGTCAACGCCCGCATTGAGGCTTACGCCGACCTGCTCGTCAGCTCCGGCGCTTGGGCCCGCGAACGGCAACGCTGGCCGCAGTTTTGCGGCGAAGCATCAGACGAAGTGGCCTTTATGGAAGAATGGTACGCCACGAACTACGTCAAAATCGACAGTGCCCTTGCCAGTCTCACCACCGACATCCGCGCCGTCCCTGCCGCGCCCGAACCTGCTATCGCTACGTCCGACGGACAGCTGAGCGTCAGCGTGCCAGGCCGCACTGCCTTCACCCTTACGGTCTACGACCCAAGCGGCCGCACCGTGGCGCGCAGAAAGACCAAGGGCGCCCTCACCCTTCCGCTCACGCCGGGAGCTTACGTCATCCGCCTTACGGGCGAAGTGGCCGACACCAAGCAGAAAATCATCATCCGATGAGAGAAGCAATCCCCGCCTGACCGCCCGCACGGAAGCAGTAACCGTTAAAACGGTCGCAGTGACAGGATTTTCTGTCACTGCGACCGTTTTTCGCGTCCGGCTGACCGTTTTCGTGAAGACCGGCAACGGCTTCCGCCGGGTGGCGGGCTGCGGGCGGAAAGTAGTCCCCAAACACAGTATTAAGCTATTTTAAGCGAGAAAACGCACTTCTTCGGCGTTTTCTCGCTTACTTTGTCATTCAAAATACCCTTACCGTGATGAAAAGTAGACTGTGGACCACTTTGGCCGGTGCACTTGTGGCGACACTCGCCCTGGCTCAAAGTTTCGACAAACTATGGAAGAACTATGATGCAGCCATCGAGGCCGACCGCCCCCGGACGGCCCTCTCCGTCGCCGAGACCATCGCCCGCAAGGCGCTCGATAAAGGCGACGACGGGCAGCTCGTCAAAGCGCTCTTTGCCGAACGCTCGCTCTGGGGCACCCTCTCGCCCGACAGCATGACGGCCGCCACCGCCCGCCTCGAACGCCGCGCCGACGTTGAGGGGAGCAAGCCGCTACGGGCGGTGTTCCACACACTCTTGGCAGAGATCTACGCCGACGGGCGGTGGGCGGACACCGCCCTTGTCAGCCGGGCCGCCGCTCACTACCGAGCGTCGGTCAGCGATTTCGCCGCTCTGGCCGCGACGAGGGCCGACGCCTACGTGCCCGCCGTCGTCACCGGGAAAGACAGCCGCTATTTCCGGGGCGACCTGCTCAGCCTCATAGGCCGCCAAGCCGCCGACGGGCTGCACGCCTTGGGATACGAAGCCGAAAGCCGGGCGCTCTCTGCCCGCCTCAGCCGCCACTACGCCAACGCCGGACAGCGCGAAGCCGTTCTCCTGCTGGCGATCGATTCAATCAACCGCGACCCCGGCGACGACCGCACCCTGCCCCTTGCACGCCGCAAGGCGTTCGCCGCACTCACTGCACTCGCCGAACGTTTTGCCGACCTGCCACTGAATGTCGAAACCTATATCGCACTCATCCAACAAGGCGGCAGGGGTGAGGCGGACGACTCCCTGACGCTCGCCCTCGCCCGACGGGGCGTCGAACTGTACGGCAAGGAGAAACGGGCCGACCTGCTGCGCAACACCATCACTACGATCGAAAATCCCACGGCATCAGTCGACTTTCCGGTCAAAGCGGCCGGAATGCCTGAAACCGACGGGCGCCATGCCTGTCCCGGCCAGCCGTTCCTCGCCGCCGTTCGCCACAAGAACGTCGAGCAGCTGCGCTTCGTCTTCCACCGTCTCCCCATGTCGCTTCCGGCTTTTCAAGACACACAAGACGACCTCAAAACGCTCACCAAAGGGCTGACGCCCGCTTTCACCTACGACTTCCACCCGACGCCCGCCCCGGCCTGGCACACGCGCACCGACACCGTCAGCCTCAGCCTGCCCCGACCCGGCCTCTATGCCGTGACGGTGATGATCAACGGTGAAGCCGTCAGCCGCGACTGGCTCGCCGTCAGCCGCTACAAGCTCTTGCAACTCCACGCCGCTGGCCCCGGCCTGCGTTTCGCGGCCGTCGACGCCCGCAGCGGGGCGCCCGCACAGGGGCTCACCCTGCGCCGTATGAATGATGCCCAACCCGCACAGCCCATCGACAGCGTCACGACCGACGCCGACGGCATCGCCACTTTCCCACCACTGCGACAGGCGTCTACGGTCTACCTCTCGACGCCCGACGGCGACTGGGCATGGATGCCAGCCGGGAACACAAGGACGTCGAATCCTGCCCCCAAGAAACGCCGCCAGACATTCGTCTACACCGACCGCGCCGTCTACCGCCCGGGGCAGGACGTCAGTCTCAGCCTCGTCAGCTATGAACAACTGGGCGACAGCGTCCACGCCGTCTGTGGCGACACTGTGGCTGTCCGCCTCACCGACACCAATGGCCGCACGGTGGCCACGGACACCCTGACGACCGACCCGTTCGGCATGGCCGCCTGCACGCTGCGCCTGCCGCAGGCATGCCTACCGGGCACGTTCCGCCTCGTGGCCGGGACAGCCAGCCAGGGCATACGCGTAGAGGAATACAAACGCCCGACATTCACCGCCGACCTCACCGCACCGGCCACGGGCTACGCTCCCGGCGACAGCGTCACACTCACCGGCACGGTACGCACTTACACCGACGTGCCCGTCATGGGCGCCACGGTGCGCTACACCATCGACGTACGTCCCAACATTTGGTACCGCCAGCCCGTCTATTCCAGCGTCCCAAGAAGCGAAACCCTCACAGGCACCACCACGACCGACGCCGAGGGCCACTATGCCATCCGCCTGCTCGCCTCCCTGCCTGAGACCGACCATCCCGTCGTCCAGCGCGGCAACCGCTACGTAGTCCGTGCCACAGTGACCGCCCCCAACGGCGAGAGCGCCGAAGCCAGCGCCACCCTCGTCGTGAACCAATACGCGTCCACCCTGTCAGCCGTATGGCCCTCGACAATGTACACGGGGAAAATCCCGTCGCTGACATTCTATCAATACAACGCCAACCGCCAGAACCTGACAGCCCATGGCGAATACGTCGTACTGCGAGGGAATAACGAAGTGGCGCGCGACACGTTCACCACCGGCCGGCCGTTCCGCCCGGCAGCATTCACGAACCTCCCGGCAGGGGCGTACCGGATCGTGAGCCGCATAACCGGCGCGACGAGCCCCGCACTGGCCGACACGGCGACCGTTGTCCTCTTCACCGACGGAGCCTCGCGGATGCCGGCCGGCACACCACAGACATTCCACGCCGCACTGAACGAACGGGGCGACAGTGCCGCGCTCTTCCTCAGCCTGCCTGACACGGCCTACGTCTATGCCAGCCTCATCGCAGCCTCCGGCCAGGCAGACCACCGCCTGCTCCGCCCGGCCGGGAACGTGCTCCGCCTCGACTACGCTTATTGCCCGGCCTACGGCGACGGCGTAACCATTGTCCTAGCCTACGTCAGCCAAGGTCAACTCCACTCCCACACATACAGCCTCACCCGTCCCGAGCCGCAAAAGCAGCTACGGCTCACTTGGCAGTCGTTCCGCAACCGCCTGCAACCGGGCGAGGACGAAGAGTGGCGCCTGCGTGTGACGCACCCAGACGGCCGCCCCGCCCGGGCAGCCCTGACGGCCACGCTCTACGACGCCTCGCTCGACCGCTTTGCCCCGCTGAACTGGCCGGTCAGTCTGTCGTTTATGCGCACCACGCCATTCGCATCATGGACCAGCCTGTCACAGGCATGCAGTTTCTATGCCGCACTCGACACGGACTACCACCATGTCGCTCCGCTCAGTTTCGACCATTTTGACCCGTCGCTCAGCGGTTCACACCACTTCTTCGTACGCTACGGAGGGCGCCACGGTGCCGTCCTGATGGAGAGCGCCGGCGCACGGATGGCCGACAACGGCATGGCTCCCCGCCTGTCCGTCAAGGCCAGCACCCGCCAGATGGACGCAGCCGCAGCGATGAAAAAATCGATCGCTGCGACAGAAAATTCAGACGCAGCGACAGGTCTTTTTGACGCAGTGACCGATGAAAGCGCCACGGCGTCCGTGCGCACGGACTTTGCCGAAACGGCCTACTTCGCCCCGACGCTCCGCACGGATGCCGACGGCGTGGCCACACTCCGTTTCACCCTGCCTGAGAGCACGACGAGCTGGAACTTCCGCGCCGTAGCCCACACGGCAGAGATGGACCTCGGCGCGCTCGACACGACGGTGGTTGCCACCAAAGCGTTCACCGTAGCGCCCAACCTGCCGCGCTTCCTGCGCAGCGGCGACGCCACCGTCATCCCCGTCACACTGCGCAACCTCAGCAGTGAGGCCGTCAGCGGCGAAGTGCACTTCACGCTCACAGACGCTGTGGACGGCCAGACCGTCGTCAGCATCACGCGGCCTTTCCACGTCGAGGCGAACGCACAAGCTAACCTCACGTTCGACTGCCGTGTCGACACACTCCACCCCCTGCTTGCCTGCCGCATCCTGGCAGAGGGCACGACGTTCAGCGACGGCGAGGCGCACTACCTGCCCGTACTGTCCGACCAATCAGCGGCGGTGAGAAGCGTACCGTTCACGGCCGAACAAAAGGGAGAGACAGCCATTGACCTCGCAGCCCTGGCCACAGACGGAAATCCACGCCCGGCAGACAACACCGTGACCGTCGAAGTGACCACGAATCCCGAATGGGCCGCCGTGGCTGCCCTGCCTGCCCTCGCCAGTCCGCGCCAGGACGACGCTTTCTCACTAGCAGCCTCTTATTATGCCCTGACACTCGGGCAAGCCTTAGCCGAAGCCAATCCCGCCGTAAGCGAGGCGTTCCGCCAGTGGCGAGACGCGGACACGCTGACAGCCGACCGCGAGGACCCGCTCACGCGCAACGCCGACTTGAAACAACTCGTGGTGGAAGAGACGCCGTGGCTCGCGGCCTCAAATGAAGAGAGAGAAAACCGCCGGCGGCTGGCCGAACTGCTCGATCCCGCACGCACGGCGCTCACACGCTACTCCGCGCTCGACCGCCTCGCCGCCCTGCAACGAGCCGACGGCTCGTGGTCGTGGTTCAAAGGCATGGCGGGTTCCGCGTCTGTCACGACGGACGTAACCATGATGCTGGCCCGCCTGCAAGCCCTTGCGCCCGATGACCGCGCCGCCGGCCTGCTGGACCGTGCAGGCCACTTCCTCGACCGCGTCATGGCTGACGAAGTGGCCGGGCTGCGCAAGCAGAAAGACCCGCACTTGTCCGGGCGGGCCATCCGCTACCTTTATATCAACGCGCTCACCGGCCGTGTCCTCAACGGCGCCTCCGCTGACAACGCCGACTACCTGAAAAAACTCCTGCGACAGCCTGGCACGGGAAGCACACTGACCGACAAAGCCCTCGTGGCCTCGACACTCAGCCTGTTCGGCGAGGCAGACGCCGCCCGCGAACGGGTGGAGAGCCTCGAAGAACGGCTCGTCGAGCGTCCCGGCATGGGCTGGATGTTCGACGCCGTGCCGCAACCGGCCGTGGCTCCCCTCGGCATGCGCCTCAACGGCGACGACGCCCTCGGTGCCCACACTGCCTACGTCGAAGCCGCCCTGCGCACCTCGCTGACGACGTCCACCCGGTTCGTCGACGGCGTACGCAAATGGATGATACTGTCCCGGCACACCACCCGCTGGGACGATCCGCGCCAAGCCGCCGACGCGGTCTACGGCCTCTTCTGCCAGTCGCCCCTGAGCAGCCGACGGCTCTACCTCGGCCGCACGCAGCGCCAACCGTCGCTGCGCCTCGAAACCGCCGACGGCCAGCCGACGCCCGTCGCTCTCGCCAACGTAACGCCCGCCACGGCCATAGGCTATTACAGCGTGCCCGTTCGGCTCGATGCCAACGGCAGCCTGCCCGTCCGCCTCACCGTCACGCTGCCCGACAGCGGCCTTGTGTGCGGCGCCGTCTACGCCCGCTACGTCCAGCCGACGGCCGAAGTGACCTCCTCAGCCGCCGGACTGTCCGTGGAGCGCACGATCGAAGTCTGGCGCAACGGCCAATGGCTCCCGGCCGACGGTCAGCGCATCCAGACCGGCGAACGCCTCCGCATGCGCTTCGACCTGACCGCCGACCGCGACTACGACTTCGTCTGCCTCAAAGCCACGCGCCCCGCCTGCCTCGAACCGCGCCAGCCCTTGTCCGGCTACACGTTCAGCGGCGGCCTCGGCTGCTACCGAGCCTGCCTCGACGCTTCGACGCGCTACTTCTTCGACCACGTGGGCAAAGGCCGTCACACCCTGACCGACGAGTTCACCGCCGACCGCCCCGGCACGTATTCGTGCGGCCTTGCCGAAGTGCGCTGCTGCTACGCCCCGGAATTCGGTGGCCACACCGGCGCACAAACCCTGCTCTGCCAGTGAAAAGCCCCACAACGACCCCGATTTGAAACAAACTGCAAGAATATGACACACAAAGCAATCCTCTCCCTCCTCGCGGCGCTGGCCGTCAGCACCGCCGCCCCGGCCCAACAGGCCGTAGAACTCACGCAACAGAAAATGTCGAAATGGGATATCGGCACGGCCAATTACAGCGGCATAGCCCCTATCGGCAACAGCCAATACGTCCTTGTGAGCGACAAGGAGCCGACCGACGGTTTCTTCGTCTTCACCATCATCCAAGACCCGACGACCGGCGAAATCAGCGACATCAACATGGAAGGCTGGAAGGGCAACGTGGTGCCCCAGGTCGACGCCCAAGGCATAAGCCTGCGTGACTGTGAAGGCGTCGCCTACGTCCCGACGAGCGGCACCGTCTTCATCAGCGGCGAAGGCGACCAGGAGGTGCTCGAATACAGCATGGAGGGGCAACCCACGGGGCGACGCCTCAACGTGCCGGCCATCTTCGGGCGCGACAAGATAGTGCCGAACATGGGATTCGAGGCGTTGAGCTATTCGCCCACGACACACCGTTTCTGGACCACGACCGAAAGCTCGCTCAAAGCCGACGCCGACGCTGCCGGCCCCGACAACCCGACCGCCCAGAACCTCGTCAGGCTGCAAGCCTTCGACGACGCGTTGCAGCCCGTCGCCCAGTATGCCTACCGCATGGACCGCGGCCGGAGCGAAGACTTCGGCAAGTATTATGCCCTCGGCATCCCCGAAGTCACAGCGCTGCCCAGCGGCAAACTGCTGGTGCTCGAGCGCGAGCTGAACGTGACGAACGGCTACATGGGTTCGGAGGTCATCTGCAAGCTCTTCCTTGTCGACCCGACGCAGTCTTGGCAAATCGACAGTTCCATAGCGCTGGCCGGCCTTGACCCTAACAAATTCATGCTCAAACAACTGTTGATCACGTTCAAGACCGTGCTCACCCCGTTCAGGCAGACCTTTGCCAACTACGAAGGCATGTGCCTCGGCGCCCGCCTCGCCGACGGGCGGCAGACGCTCCTGATGGTGAGCGACTCACAAGGCGGCGCAAGCAAAGGCCCAGTGCGCCTGAAAGACTGGATCAAGGTGCTCATCCTGCCCGACGGGATTTGAGTGCGCGCCGCGCCGTGACCTCACCGACAGACGCCCTGACCGAAGAAACGGGCGCAGCGACAGGAAATCCTATCGCCGCGCCCGTTTTTACGATCGGTGCGCCCGCTTCTTCTCACGCCGTCCTCGCTCCAACCAAGACGGAAAGCCACTTCGGGCAAAGGCGGTCGGCCACACGGAACGCCGCGACGACCACAGCAATCACGACCAGCGGGACAAGGAAATAACCGAGGGCGAAAACAGCCTCGTTCTGCGCAAAGGCGGGCACAGCCACCATCGCCTTGCGCAACAAGGAAGAAAACGGCTCATGGGCAGCGAAAAGGAGGAACGCATAACGCTGCATCCCTATCACCCGCCGGCCCGCACCTCGCTGTACGGCCCATACAGCGAACGCCGCCACGGCGAGAATGGACACGACGATGAACACACGGTGCACCACCTCCGCCCCGTCCCAGCCCCAACAAGCGAAAACGTCCAGTCCCAACAAAACCGGACAAGACAGCCACAAGGCCCTGCAGAAAGCGAGCAGCCAGTCGCAAACGCCGGTCTTATGGATGGAAAGGCAGGCCCCGCACGAAAAGAAGCAGAGCCCGACGCCCCAACCCGTGGCGAGCCATAAAAGTCCCAAAGCACCCGCAGCCCACCACGCGCCGAAGCGCATCACGACGTACACCACAGGAGCGATGAGCACGAGCACCATCAAATCGCGCAGGAACCACATTTGGAAACACGCAGGCATCCCGTCCCTGAACGACCACAAGGCCGCACCTATGTCGGCGAACGAAGCTTTCCCCATCGCCATGAAGAGGAAGAAACAAAGCAAGTTCCAAATCAAATAGGGAATCAGGATTGTCCGGACACGCGACAGCGTCTTCTTCCGGTACGAAGAAAGGGTGAAATCAGCACGATAAAAATACAAGAAGCCCGAGATGAGGAAAAACATCGGCACGCAAAAGGCCGCCAGGCTTTTCCCGAAGAACTGCTCCAGCCCCACCGCACAATGCGCAGCCGCCGGGGACAAGCCGCCCAAGCCGCTGAAATTGTTATGCACGAACACAATCCCCACCATCAGGGGAAAACGCAACAAAGATATGGCTTTCGACACCACGGGGCGGGCATCCGTCGTTTCTGCGCGACAACTTGTCTTATTCATCTCTCCACTTATTTTGATTCATGCAGGAGCTCGTAGGCCCGGCACGCCGCAAAGATAGCGAAAGGCAAGCGCCAAGGCAAGGGGAAGCTCCGCTTTCTCGTTAGCCCGGCCGAGCCGCATCCTGTCTTCGCTGGGCAAAGATACGCAATCAGCCTAAAAGAAGTTTCCATGGAGCCTGCCAACCTCCACCCCGCAGCTGCCGACATTGCGCCCGGCACGAAAAAACAGACGGGAACGGCCTCAGAATGCCCCGGAAGCATTAACTTTGCGGGAGAAAGACTATCCGTTTCAAGCCAAACGACGATGAACCTGCCCGACGCTTTTACCGAAGAGATGGCCTCCACGCTCGGCGCGACCGAGACCGACAGGCTGGTGGCTGCCCTGGACAGCGAGCCCCCTGTGAGCATACGCCTCAATCCGAAAAAAGACGTGCGCCCTGCCGGCGCGGCCGAAGGCGTGCCGTGGTCGTCGACGGGCTACTACCTCACTGCGCGGCCAGCGTTCACGTTCGACCCGCTCCTGCACGCCGGCTGTTACTACGTTCAGGAGGCAGCTTCCATGTTCATCGAACAGGCATTCCGAGCCCTCGACACGCCGCCACGCCGCGTGCTCGACCTTTGCGCCGCACCGGGCGGGAAGAGCACCCTCTGGCGCAGCCTGCTGGACGACGACTGCCTGCTCGTGGCGAACGAGCCCCTGCGTGCCCGTGCCGCCATTCTGGCTGAAAACCTGCTGAAATGGGGACACCCGAACATCTGCGTCACCTCGGGCTACCCCTCGCAGTTCGCCCCGCTGACGGGCTTCTTCGACGTCGTCGCCGCCGACGTGCCCTGCTCGGGCGAGGGCATGTTCCGCAAAGACCCGGCCGCCATCGACGAGTGGCAACCGGGCAGTCCCGCCCTCTGCGCCGCCCGTCAGCGCGACATTGTGGCCGACGTCTGGCCCGCCCTGCGCACTGGCGGCTACCTCGTGTACAGCACCTGTACCTTCAACCGCGCCGAGGACGAAGACAACGTCCGATGGATAGCCGACGAGCTGGGCGCCGAAGTGGTCGATCTGCGCGCCACTCCCTCATGGGGCATCGCCGGATCGACCTACGACGACGGACTAGCCGTCAACCACTTCTTCCCCCATCGCACCCGGGGCGAGGGTTTCTTCCTGGCCTTGCTCCGCAAGACGGCCGAGCCCCCCGCCTCGACCCGCCGCCGCAAAAAGACGCCTCGCAAGCCGGCGGCAACCGTACCGAAAGTCTGTCGCGAATGGCTCTCGGGCGACTTCACTTTCAGCCTGACGGAAAAAGGGATTTCAGCCCTGCCGGCAGCCACGGCGGACGACATGGAACGCGTGGCTGAGACCGTACGGCCGGTCTTGCTCGGCGTTCCCCTCGGCACGGATAAAGGCCGGAAATTCCAGCCTGCACCCACACTGCCGCTCAGCACAGCACTGCGCCCCGACGCCTTTCCACGCGTCGGGCTTGACTATGCCGACGCCATAGCCTATCTGCGCCGCGAGGCCATCGTGCCGTCCACGGCAGCACGCGGGCACTGCGTCGTGACCTATCAGAACCGCGCCCTCGGCTTCGTCAACCACCTCGGCGCACGCGCCAACAACCTCTATCCCGTCGAATGGCGCATCCGTAGTAGCCACGGCCCCGACACGCCCCCCGGGGTCGTCGAGCCCAACCCCTGAACCAACCAATCCAACCACGCATGAAGTACTTAGAATTCACGTTCACCTTGTCGCCGGGCAGCGAAATGGCCGGCGACGTATTGGTCGCCCTGCTGGCCGACGCAGGCTTTGACAGCTTTGTCCGGCCGGAAGTAGAAACCGACCCTATCAAAGCCTACGTGCCCAAAGACAAATATGACGAACAAGCCCTTGCCGAGACGCTCGCCGCGTTCCCGCTGAACGACGTCACGGTGAGCTTCACCAGCACTGAGGCAGAAGACAAAGACTGGAACGAAGTGTGGGAAAAAAACTTCTTCGCCCCACTCGTCGTCGACGGCAGGTGTGTGGTGCACTGCACATTCCACAAAGACGTGCCCAAAGCCGAATACGACATCACTATCGACCCGCGCATGTCTTTCGGCACAGGCCACCACGCCACCACCAGCCAGATGATCAGCGAGATCCTTGCGCACGACATGACGGGCAAAGCCGTGCTCGACATGGGATGCGGCACAAGCATTCTGGCCATACTGGCACGCATGCGCGGCGCAGCGGCCGTCACGGCCATCGACAACGACGAATGGTGTGTCACGAACTCGCTCGAAAACATCGCCCTGAACCACCTCGACGGCATAGACGTGGAACTGGGAGACGCACAAGCGCTGGCCACGAAAGGCCCGTTCGACTATATTCTGGCTAACATCAACCGCAACATCCTGCTTGAAGACATGCGCCTCTACGTTCCGCGCATGAAACCCGGGGCAAGCCTCTTCATGAGTGGCTTCTACGTAGAAGACACCAGCCTCATCCGCGCCGAAGCCGAACGGCTCGGACTGCGCTTTGACCACGTCCGCGACCTCAACCGCTGGGCTTGTGTGAAATTCTGCCTGGATTAAATCTTCGTTAAGGTTATTTAAGCCCACACAAGGAAGTTCTTCTTGTTTTTATCCCTACATTTGTCAAACAGGCCGGTTCGGCCGCCCTATCCGTCAAACAGAAAAGACGACAAGACAATGAAGAATCTGCTTCTGAGCGCCCTGCTCGCCCTCACATGCGTCGGCCTCACAGCCAGCACCCCAGACCGCCGCGACGACAACCGCCGCGAAGTGCGCTGCTACCGTAGCGACTGCCATTTCCGTCACTGCGACAAGGATTTGCGCCACTGCGACAGGAATCACACACACTGCGTCTGGCAACCGTGCTGCAAGGACTGTCAGCCCGGCGACTGCGCATACAAGCGTTGCCACGGATACTACAAACACGTCCGTCCCGATGCCGACCAGCCCCGCCGATTCCGGCACCACCGCCACCGCAGCCACTGTTGCCACGACTGACCCCGGCACAGCCAGACCAGCGGCACCCCATACGCCACCACCTGCCCGAAGACCGCGCGGGGTGGTGGTTTTTGGCATTACGGCCAGCAAGTGAAAGCCCACCGCAAGAGACGACAGGCAAACTGCGGACGGCAGATTTCACAGTTCGACAAATTTTGTGTACATTTGCCACGGCTATTACAAAGCCAACGACTGAAAAAACAAACCAATAAACATTCAATACAATGAGTGAACAACTGAAAAAGATCAAAGAACTCGTTGAGCTGCGCGCCAAGGCACGCTTGGGCGGCGGTGAGAAAGCGATCGAGAAACAACACGCCAAAGGCAAGCTGACTGCGCGCGAACGTATCGACCTGCTGCTCGACAAAAACAGCTTTGAGGAAATGGATATGTTCAAACTGCACCGTTGCCACAACTTCGGCATGGAAAAGAAACAGTTCCTGGGCGACGGCGTCGTAGCCGGTAGCGGCACGATCAACGGCCGTTTGGTGTACGTGTTCGCTCAGGATTTCACGGTCAACGGCGGTTCGCTGTCCGAGACCATGGCCGAGAAAATCTGCAAGGTCATGGACCAAGCGCTCAAAATGGGAGCTCCTTGCATCGGATTGAACGACTCGGGCGGCGCCCGCATCCAGGAAGGCATCAACGCCCTTGCCGGCTTCGGCAACATCTTCCAGCGTAACATCGAGGCAAGCGGTGTCATCCCCCAAATCTCAGGCATCTGCGGCCCCTGCGCCGGCGGCGCCGTCTACTCCCCGGCCCTGACAGACTTCGTAGTGATGCTGGAAGGCGTAAGCTACATGTTCCTCACCGGACCAAAGGTAGTGAAAACCGTGACAGGCGAAGACGTCACACAGGAAGACCTCGGCGGCGCAGGCGTTCACTCCACACGCAGCGGCGTATGCCACTTCACGGCCAAGACTGAGGAAGAGTTCGCCGGACTTGTTCGCAAGCTGCTCAGCTACCTGCCCCAGAACAACATGGAACGCGCACCGCGCATTCCATGCACGGACCCCATCGACCGCAAAGAAGACAGCCTGAACGAAATCATACCTGACAACGCCAACATGGCCTACGACATGTACAAGGTCATCGGCGCCGTTGTCGACAATGGGGAATTCATGGAAGTCCAGCGCAACTTCGCGCGCAACATCATCATCGGCTTTGCGCGCTTCAACGGCCAGACGGTCGGCGTGGTGGCCAACCAGCCCAGCGTTTACGCCGGCGTGCTCGACTGCAACGCCAGCCGCAAAGGCGCCCGCTTTGTCCGCTTCTGCGACGCGTTCAACATCCCCATCGTCTCGCTCGTCGACGTCCCCGGTTTCCTTCCCGGCACGGGCCAGGAGTACAACGCCGTCATCGACCACGGCGCCAAGTTGCTCTATGCCTACGGTGAAGCCACCGTGCCCAAGGTGACGGTCACGCTGCGCAAGAGCTACGGCGGCTCGCACATCGTCATGGGCTGCAAGCAGCTCAAAGCCGACCTCAACTATGCCTGGCCGTCGGCCGAGATTGCCGTGATGGGCGCCAGCGGCGCTGTAGCCATCCTCAACGGAAAGGAGGCCAAAACCGTGGACGACCCCAAAGCTTTCCTCGCCGAAAAGGAAAAAGAATACAACCAGCTCTTCACCAACCCCTACAAGGCTGCCGAATACGGCTACATCGACGACGTCATCGAGCCGCGCAACACGCGTTTCCGCATCTGCCGTGCCCTTGCACAGTTGGAGAACAAGCGTGAAACCCGCCCGGCCAAGAAACACGGCAACATCCCCCTCTAAACGCCAGGCGACAGACTGAATAAGAGTACGCACAGACATGAGAACTTTCAAATACACCATCAACGGAAAGGCCCTTTCCGTCCGCGTGGACGAGAAGCAGGGCACGATCGCCGACATCCTCGTGGACGGTGTGCATCCCGCCGTGCCCGACGAAGAGATGCCGGTCTACGCCGCCGTCATCTCACTGGCTCTCATCGAGCACGAAGTCGAAATCGTGCACGACGAAGAGCCCGGCGTCATCACGCTGGCTCCCAGCACCTCGGTATGGGGCAACGTGGCCGGCCTGCTCATGCAACAGTAAACACAACGACCCTTTCCCAAACAAGCAGAACAATGAAACAATATAAGTACAAAGTAAACGGTGCCGCTTACGACGTGACCATCAACGGCATCAACGGCAACAAAGCCAACGTAGAAGTCAACGGCATTCCTTTCGAAGTGGAGATGCAGGGTTCCTCACTCGTTGAAGAAAATCTGCCTGAGGCACCCGCCGCCGACGCTGCCTCCACAGCGGCTCCCGAACCTGCCCCCGTGGCAGCCAGCGAGGCTCCCGCCGCAGCCCCCGCAGCCGCAGGACCGGGCGCAGGAAAAGGCGTCAAGGCGCCCCTGCCCGGCGTTGTGACAGCGGTCAAAGTCAAAGTGGGTCAAGCTGTGAAGAAAGGCGAGACCGTACTGGTGCTCGAAGCCATGAAAATGGAAAACAACATCACAGCCGAAGCCGACGGAACGGTCACGGGCATCTGCGTCGCTGCCGGCGACTCCGTCATGGAAGGCACCGTGCTGCTCACCATCGGATAAGCCACACAACCACGCGCCAAAGCGGAAGACCGGCACGAAAGAGGGCGAAAGCCCCCAGGCCGCGACGCCGCCTCGCACCAACCCCAAGAGAGAGGGGCAAACAAGCCATCGCGCTTGTTTGCCCCTCTCTCTGTATCAGGCCGGCATCAATCCAGACTTTCAAGCATACGTTTCAACACCACCGTGGCCGAGATCTCGCGGTTGGCTGCTTCGGGGATGACGAGCGAACGCGGCGATTCGATGACGTCGTCCGTCACGATCATGTTGCGGCGCACTGGCAGGCAGTGCATGAAGTAGGCATTGTTTGTCACGGCCATATGGGCGGCGTCGATGGTCCAGCCCATGTCTTTCGAAAGGATCTCGCCGTAAGCCTCAGGACGGCTCACACCGGGACAACTCCAATTCTTGGCATAGACGAAGTCGGCCCCGTCGAGCGCTTTCCACTGGTCGTACTCCACGCGGGCGTTCCCCACAAAGCGCGGATCGAGTTCGTAGCCCTCAGGATGGGTCACGACAAAATCGACGTCGGCCGCGTTCATCCATTCGGCAAAGCTGTTCGGCACGGCTTGGGGGAGCGAACGCGGGTGTGGCGCCCATGTCAGGACCACTTTGGGACGCGGCTTCTCCTTGTACTCGTCAATCGTGATGAGGTCGGCAAAGGCTTGTAACGGATGCACCGTGGCGCTCTCCATCGAAAAGACGGGACGCCCGCTGTGCTGGATGAACTGGTTGAGGATGCGCTCCGTGTAATCGTCCTCACGGTTCTCGAATCGCGCAAAGGTGCGCACACCGATCAGGTCGCAATACTGCGCCATCACCGGCACAGCTTCGAGCAAGTGCTCACTCTTGTCGCCATCCATGACAACGCCACGCTCCGTCTCGAGCTTCCACGCCCCTTGGTTCACGTCGAGCACGATGACGTCCATGCCGAGGTTGCGGGCCGCCTTCTGCGTGCTGAGGCGCGTGCGCAGGCTGTTGTTGAAAAAGATGAGCAACGCGGTGCGGTGTCGCCCCAAGTGCTCGTAACGGTAGCGGTCGGCCTTCACGGCGCGTGCCTCGTCGAGGGCAGCGCGAAGGTCGCCGAGATCGCTGACATACTGGAAGTTTCTCATTGTCCTATGCTTTACGGTTGTTCACTGGCCCGGCAACAAGGCGGGAGCTACGTCTGCCGGGCGAACAAAAATAGCGAAAAAAAGCGACGCACCGGGCAGAAGCAGCGGAAAAAGCGTAAATTTGTACCCGGACGGCGACGCTGGCAATCAGCAGCCTGATCCGGGAACCTGAAACACCCATCTCACAACATGAAACGCCATCTCCTCTTCACGGCGCTGGCCGGCCTTTGCCTGTCGGCCACCCTGCAAGCCCAAACACCCCGCTACCGCCTTGTGTGGCAGGACGACTTCAATGGACGACGCCTCGACAGCTCGTCATGGGCCAAGATCCCACGCGGACTCTCGGCGTGGAACCGCCACATGTCAGACCACGAAAGCCTCTACGCCGTCCGACGCGGAAAACTCATCCTGCGCGGCCGCGTGAACAACGGGATCGCCCCCACCGACACGGCGCGCTACATCACCGGCGGCGTCTTCACCAAGGACCTGCGCACCATCCGTCACGGCAAGGTCGAAGTCCGCGCCAAGCTCGAAGGCGCACAAGGCGCCTGGCCCGCCATCTGGATGTTGCCCGCCGACGCCCCGTGGCCCTACGGCGGCGAAATCGACATCATGGAACGCCTCAACCACGACGCCAAGGTCTATCAGACCGTCCACACACAGTACACCTACATACTCGGACATGAGGACGAGCCACCGCACGGCTCCACCGCCCCCATCGACCCGGAAGGCTACAACACCTATGCTGTCGAAATCCTTCCAGACAGCCTTGTATTCTCGGTCAATGGAAGCCACACTTTCACCTACCCCCGCATCCAGACTGACAAGCCCGGCCAGTTCCCGTTCGGGACGCCATTTTACTTGCTCATCGACATGCAGGTCGAAGGCACATGGGTAGGTCCCGCAAAGCCCGAGGAATATCCCGTAGAGATGAAAGTGGACTGGGTACGCATGTACGAACTCATCCCTTGAACGCCAGGACGGCCGGCTCGGACAGCAGGCATGACAGCATGATGTGTTCGCGCCCGTCAACCGATCCGACGGCCGACCCGGCTCCGGCGTGACGGCTTCCCGGCGCCACGGGTCGCCATCCCGTAAGAACAGGTCGCCGTCCCGTAAAAACAGTCACTGCGGCCGTTCTGCACGGGGCAGTTGCGCCATCCCCGCCCACAAGGCTCAACGCCAGCCAAAGAGCACGGCGCAAGCAGGAAACAGTCCGCCCCAACCAAGAACGGCGTAAACTTTCTTTTGCTTCTGCGCTTACACTTTTATATCTTTGTTGCACGAAGAACGGATGCAGGCCTGCCTAATCAAGAAGAAAGCGTGCTTTCTCTTGCTTCGGCGCCTGCCTTTGCGTATCTTTGCGGCAGGAGCGTGAACACCCTTCCCGCACCGACAGACCATCGTCAAACTTCAAACACACAGCAAAAATGAAAAAGACAGTACTTCTTTTTTTAGCCGCAGCGCTCTTTGCCGGCACCAGTTGCGGGCAACAGAAGACTACTCCTCAGGAAGCCGCACAAGCAGCGGCACCGGCCGAAGCCGCCTACAAAGTGAAGACCATTGCCCCCACCGTGACGGGCGACGCCATCCTCAACTCCATCACCGCCGATTATAAAGGCAAAGTGACGCTCATCGACTTCTGGGCCACATGGTGTGGCCCCTGCCGCATGGCGATGAAGGAGATCGACGCCATCAAGCCCGAGCTGATGAAACGCGGCGTACAGTTCGTCTATGTCACCGGAGAGACCTCGCCCGAGGCCACCTGGACTGAAATGATCAAGGGAATCGACGGCGACCACTATCGCCTGACCAAGGCACAATGGGACGAGCTCTGCACACGCTTACAGATACCAGGCATCCCGAGCTACATGCTCCTCGGCAAAGACGGCAGCGTAGCATACAGCAACCTGACCGAAGGAGGCTATCCCGGAAACGACATCATCAAGGCCGAGATAGAGAAAGCCCTGCAATAACCCCTGACACAAAACCACATCACCCCTACAAGCCCTCGCCCGACGTCTGTGAGACGTCAGGCGAGGGCTTGTTTGTCCCCGGAAAATCCTTACCACCCGTCCGGTGGCACGGCGCGCCTTACGGCAACTCCGACCGCAGGATGACGAGGCGCGTCCCGTCCGACGCAGGCTGCGGTGGACGGCCTTGTGCCTCCCAAAGGCGATACATCAACTTCGACACCACGAACTGGAAACCCATGTCGCGCTGCATCCAATCCACATTCGGATAACGGGCAAAGCGCCGTAATCGCCGCCGACTTGTCATGACCGAACGGTCGAACAGGTCATCGACATAGGCACGCACGTCGCCGCCGTATTTCGTAGCGATCAGCGCGTAAACCGTAGGCAGCACCGTAGCCGTGTCGGCAAACGCTTCCAGCTGGCTGACCATTGTGTTTTTCATCTCCTTTAACGAAACATTCGTTTGGGCGCGCTGCCACTTCACCGCCCGCCGTATTCTGGTGCCCAGACTGTCCACAGTTGGTCCGACAGAGCCAAAAGGTGCGGCTTCTTCGGAAAAATACATTCGTCCGCTGCGATGCTCGATTGAGGGCACATCACCGTGATGCCAAGACGGCGTCATGTGTACAAAACCGAACGTGCTGCGAAGCCAATCTTCGTCCTCGCGCCCCGTGGCAGTTTTTCCGTTCAAAATGGACACGGTGGGGTACATTCGCATGAACACGGGATAAAGCGTATCGAAAACACACTCGCCGTGAACGAAGTCTTTATCTATTGAAGACTTTCTCTCTGGATGATTGTTCACCATCCGGTTTTCACCACTGGCGGAACTGAATGGCGTCATGCAGAACACGAATAAAACCAACAAAGCGTACATCTCTTTCATATCCACCTCCTTTCGTTTCAAGATGCTGTTCCCTTTTCATCAATTGGAACATTGATGGTCTCAACATCGTCATACTCTTTGATTTTCCCGCTTTGCTTCTCACCTGATTCTTTATAAAGATCAACCATAAGTGTACCTTTTATCCGATAATCTACATTCTCTCCCTTTGGAACTACTTCCATCTGAGCAGAAAGATGGCTTCTGTAACAGTTCGTATTTACGCAATATGCATTATAATTTTTTACAATCTCAGATGCCACGCCAGAATTTACGGTCCACTTTATACTTACAAATATCTTATACTTAATTTTGCCGTGCTCCTTTTCGATGGTCACACAATACGTTTTATCATGCACCGTCGACCCTACGTCTTCTACCGTATTACTGCCTAAACGTCGCAACATACCCATAGGTTTGGTCACGGGAGTGTCAGCGGGTAAAAACGCGCTGTCGCCTTTCTCGGTCAGCAGGTTCAGGTAGAAGACAACGTCCTCGTCGGTCAGGTTGTTCCACTGACGGTCTTCGTCGACAATGATGATGCCCA
>DVNY01000150.1 GCA_018714085.1 Candidatus Caccomonas pullistercoris | reverse complement strand
GTCTCGTGGGCTCGGAGATGTGTATAAGAGACAGGTTTTATTTGCCGATTGACTGGATTTGGCTGCGTACGCCTTTTGATATTTCGAGGAACATGTATCCTGCGCTGTTGTTGACGAGTTTGTCGCGGTTGCGTTCGTAGCGCACGGTGGCGTATTCCATCGATTTGTCGAAAGTCAGGCGGGACATGGCGGAGCGTGATTTGCCCAGCATGGTTGAGTCGAGCTGTTCGGCAGGGAAGTAGTCATCGAGGTTGATGTCTCCAATCATTGTAGTTTCCAGGAATTTGATGTGGCTGTGCTTGTTGTCAGTATAAAAGCCGACAAACATGTGTCCCGGAATACGTACCAGTACGGGGTCAATGTTAATGGCACGAAGCAGTGAGGCGAAGAGTACGCTGCCGTCTACGCAGTTGATCTGCGACGAGGCGAGCGCGTCGTCGAACGTGCGGACGCGTTGGGCGAAGACTACGTTCGAGGACAGGCTCGAATTGGATATTGAACTGTACTTGAACTCCCTTCGTTGCAGCACGTTCCACAGGGCGTAGACCTGACGCACCACTTGTGCCGAGTCGCCCTGATAGCCTTGGAAGCGGTTGACGATGCGTGTGTTCAATGCCTCGCGCAACACCTTGTCAATCATTGGGTTCTCTTCGTTGACGTATGCGGCGAACAGCAGGCGCGTGCTGATGAACTTGCTGCCTTTCCCGACGGGCTTCATGTAGCCCAGTAGGCATTCGTTGACGCTCCGCATGGAGAAGGTGCGTACCCGTTTCCCCATGTCTTCCTCGTTGAGCGTCACCGAGGCGATGACGCTGATCGGTTCGGCTTGTTGGTTACTGCGCAGGGCGTCGTAGTCCCAGGCGATGTCCGGATAGACGATGTAGTCCGTGCGATGCCGGGGCAGGACGAACTCCGACACCGAGCGGGCGTAGAATGGCGTCGGCTCCACTTCTATGCGGATGCGGCTGTTTTTGCCCCGCGAGCGCACTTTGATACCGATGAGCGATTTGGGGTTGCCGACATAAGGCGTGTCGACCGGTTCTACGATTTCGACGTCCGTCGTGGCCACGGACAGGATGGCCGACGGGAAGATGTTCCCCCCGAGGGCGTCGACTATCTCGAAGTCCGCGTTGCCGTAAGTCGTGCGGTAGAGGGTGACGCCGCCGCCCACAAAAAGCATGATGGCCAACAGGATGAGCACGTCGCGCCAACGGATGGACAGGTATATTTTCAGCATGGTGCAAGCATTCTTTTCATTCAAAGGCAAATATACGCAAAGGCGTGGGCCAAGACAAGGAAAAACTTGTTTTTCAGTGGGCTTGGCCGAGCCGCATCCTACATTCGTGGAACAAATATACGGAAAGGCGAGAGCCAGGACAAGAGAAAACGGCTATTCTTTCCCAGTAACGCTGTTCCGGCTTCTGCGTTTTTCGAGATAACGTGGCGTTTGGTCGACAAATCCGGGCTTTTGGCCGAAAGGGCTTAAACGTTTCCCTCCCGGCGGCATCAAACAAGCAGTTGAACCTCAAAAAAGAAAAGAAAGTATGAAAAAGGTGATTTTCAGTATGGCCCTTTTGCTGCTTGCCGCCAGCGGGCAGGCTGCGATGGCTCAGCGCAACGACCGTGGTGCCCGGGCTGAGCAACGGGTGGAACGTCAGGCTGAATCTTTGGCCAAGTCGATGGATCTGGACGGCGAGCAGAAAACCACGTTCGTCAGTCTTTACAAGGAATATCAGGACACGCTGCGCGCCGTGCGGCGCGACGCTTTCCAGCCGAAGCGCGACAAGGACGAGAAGCTGAGCGAGGAAGAAGCCGAGCAGCGCATCCTTGCCTCTTTCGAGCGGGAGGCGAAAGTGAATGCCCTGAAACAGGAATACTACAAGAAGTTCCGCGCCCATTTCAAGGCCTCGCAGTTGGTCCGTGTGTTCGTGCACGAATTTCCTGCACCGCAGCGGCGCATGCCCAGCGGCGGGCCGGGCTTTGGCGGACAGATGCCTGGCGGCCCGGGCGCTCGTGGTGGTTTCGGAGGCGGGTGGTGACGCTGTCATCCCCGGCTTCAGCAGGCCCGGGTCGCTCTTTTTCATAGGCGAGAAGGCGCCGACAGTCCCACACAGTGGGCGTCGGCGCCTTCTTTTGTGCCTTTCAGTCGGCCCGCGGCGTCAGTGCGCGCTTTCGTCAATCTGGTAGTCGTTCGCCACCATGACGTTCTGGATGAGCGTCCCTTTCTCGATCACGCCCTGTCCGCCCTTGATGGCCAGCAGCGACAGGAGGGGCCAGGCGAACCATCCCAGCCCGACGCCCAGGCCGATGGCCAGTCCTTTCTTGTTCTTCCCTTCGGCCGAGGTGTTGCCCGTCAGGGCCACCATCTGCCCGTCGGTGGCCGTCGTGCTCACGCACAGGGCTTCCACCCGTCCGGCGCGGCCGCAGCCGCGTGCTTTTGCGCCTTTCACTTCGAGCACCACAGGCGTGCCTTGGCGGATGACGACGATGCCGTCGCTGTTTTTCACGTCCATGTCGACGTATCCGGTGGCGTTCTTCCCGTTTTTCAACTCGATGTTCTCGCTTGTCCGTATGTTTACGGTCGTTCCGCGCCGGAGGGGAGTGGCGGCGAAGACGGACAGGTTCAGTGTGGCCAATGCTGTGGCAATAATGAGGAGTTTCTGCATAAGTGATAAATTTGGTTGTCTTATGCAAAGATATGTTCCGAATCGCCCGCAGTGCGAAAGGTCAGCGTGACGAAAGTTCACGCTTCGGTGGCCGGATTTTCACGCCCGGCCTGTTCGCTTCTTGCCAAGTCTTCGAAGAAGTTGTGGTTCAGCGCCTGCCCGATGCGCGCCAGCAGGGCGGTGTCGAGGCTCTCGCGTTGGAAAATCTTGTGCACATTCGTGCGGTCGCAGCAGATTTTCCGTGCGAGCCAGGCTGGCGTGCGTTCTTGGCGGGCCAGTTCGAGCTGGATGAGGTGGCCGAGGTGGAGCATGAAAAAAGGCGGAACCGTTTACGCTTATCTTCGTCTGAGGCACCGCCAAGCGCCTTCGCTAATAGATAAGCACAAACAGTCCACGCCCTGTCGGGGCGTGAACTTTCCAGGCCTATTCCCATTAGCTTCAAATTGGCGGTTTTCAGACGAGGGAGTAAGAACCGAAGTTCAGCTCAATGTGGTAGCGTTACGTCGTGGTCGTGTCTGGTTCTTCGAGTGCGGTTTTAATCGGGTTCGACAGTCGTTCTTGTGCCGCCCGGCGAACTGTTCGGACGTCGCGCGGCAGCGACAAATATACTGCCTTTTCGGCGAACAGCATCGGCCGGGGCATGGAAAAATGACGCCGAACGCCGCATCGCGTCCGCACCAACGGTCGTCAGACGCCGGTAAGGCATTCGTGTCGTTAGGCGGACATCGTGCGGCGATGTACGTAGGGGCGCCATTTATGACGCCCTGTGCCCGTGAGGGCGGGGGCTGTCGTTGGGCTGGCGTCGGGTGGTGTTCGTTGTGCCCCGTCGGGGCGCGGGCTTCACAAGTGGAGCCCCTACGTTTGGCGGCGGTCGTTGTGTGGGCTCATGCGGGCAGGGTGAGGATCGTGTTGACTTCGCGCATCAGGCGGAGGGTCTCGCTGAGGGCGCGGAGCGTGCGGGCGTAGTGGGCGATGTCGTCGTGCGTCAGGCGGCGGCCGCGCCGGTCTTTCAGCCATTTCTGCGCGGGTTGGTAGCCGCCGATGGCCGCGTTCCAGACGGCTTCCGCGACGCCGCCGACATACTGCGTGTCGTTCACGTAAGCCCGGCCGTCGGCCCAGTGCGGGTCGCTGACTTCGTTCGATCCGCCGACGGGGTAGGTCAGCCCATCGGGCCACGTCGGCGCGCCCTCCATCAGGTGCGTCCGCCTGAGCCGGGCGCCTATGGCCGCGAGCCGGTGGTATTGCCCGGCGTCCTGCGGGTAGGGCACGCGGGGGAAGTCGATGCGCAGCATCTCTCGGTAGCACTCCCGGTACGCCGGGCTGTGGAGCACGGCGTAGATGTAGTCGAAAAGTTCCGTCGGTTCGACGCTTTCACCCAAGCCCTCCTCAATCCGCGCGACGACTTCGGGGCGGAAGTTGGGGATAAGGTTTTTCGTCTCAAAATTTCGACCGGCTTCGCCGGTGTTGATGAAAAGCGGAAAGACGTAGCTGATTTCCTTGGTGTTTATGGAAATAGAATTTAAGTCAGAAATTAAAGTCGATAAAAAGCAATGATGCCAATTCTGGGTGCTTAGCTGTTTGCACACAATGAGTGACAAATTTCCCGGATGGGACATGCAGGCGAACGAACGGTATCGTGGCCAGGCCACGATACCGTTCGTTTTACCCGTAAGCACTATGTACCTATCGTCAAAGGGGCGATACATGTAGGGCACGATGCGGAGCGTGTCCTTGTGCTCCGTGACGTCTTCCTTTGCCCGCTCCACTGACCAATCCCGTGAGTCTCGCCCGGTGTTGTACTTTGTCCGGAGCGTTTCCACGTCCAAAGTCTGGAAGTCCTCTGCCAGTTGACGGGCTTGCTCCATCGTGTCGCAGACCACCACTTTGTCTTTGGACGTCTTTACGCCCGACACATTATTAATAAAAAGTTCGTCGAGGCGGAAGCCCCGGTCATATTCCGCTTGTGCGGAGAAGTCCTTGGGTACGAAGAAGTAGTACGGCGCGCAGGGCGTGAGTTCCTGCCACGGCACGCTGTTGATGTCAAGCTTGTCAAGGTGGGCGAACTTGTTACGGCGCAGGCCGTAGAGGTCATGGTGGAACACGCGGGCAGGCTGGTCCTCCGTATTCGGCCCAGTACGGACGAAGAGGTTGATGCTCACGCCCTGCTGGATGTTGAACACGTTTTCGTCTTTCGAACCGTCGGGAGTGGTTTCGTGTTTCTTGGCGTTGCCGTGGAGGTCGAGGATGTAGATGCTGTCGAACGCGCGGAGCAGCTGCCAGCGCATGCCGCGGTGGATGATGCCGTCGAGGAAGCTGTTGTTTGTGATGAAAGCCACGATGCCCTCGCCGTTCTTCTGCACGTAGTAGTGGGCTAGGCGGATGAATTTGATGTAGTCGTCCGAGAGCGGCTGGATGTTGCGTTCTTGTAGCTGATGTAGCTCTGTTTTCTTACCCCAGTTACCCGGCTCACTTTTATAGATACGTATGAGTTCTGTGATCCACTCCCCCTTGTTCTGGCTGCTGACACTGTACGGCGGGTTGCCCATCATGACCATCACGGGCGTGTCGCGCTTGACGCGGTCGGCGCGGTTGGCCTCGTCGCTGAACAGCGGGTCGAAGAGCGTGCGCCCTGCGTCGTTGGCCATTTCGAGCGAGTTGGTCAGGTAGACGTGCAGGCGGCGGTCGGTCAGGTGCTGGTAGCCCGTCTGTTCAAGCAGTAGGTCGAGTTTCAGGTGCGCCACGGCGTAGGAGGCCATCAGCAGTTCGAAGCCGTTGAGCCGCGGCAGGAGGTCGCGCTCCACGTAGTCCTGCCACAGACCCTCGCGGCCCTCGAAGCACGAGCGAACGAGGCGCACCACCTCCGAGAGGAAAGTGCCCGTCCCCGTGGCGGGGTCGAGGATCTGCACGCGGTGGAACTCGCGTTCGGCGTGGCGCAGGCGGTCGGCAGTGCGGCGGTCGAGGCTTTGCTCCACGGCCACCTTGCGCTTCACCCGCGAGGCGTCGGCCAGTCCGTCGGGCAGGCCGAAGTCGCGGCGCAGCAGGTGGTCGACGGCGCGGACGATGAAGCTGACCACGGGTTGCGGCGTGTACCAGACGCCCTTGGCCTTGCGCGCCTTGGGGTCGTAGGCCGCGAGGAAGTCCTCGTAGAAGTGGATCATCGGGTCGTCGCGACGGCCGGCGTGGCCGTAGTCGGAGAGGAGGCGGCGCAGGTCGGCCGCACCGAAGGCCGCGGCCAGGTCGTCGACTATCCACGTCACGCGCCCGTCGAGGTCGGCGCCCGCCAAGTGCTGGAAAAAGCGGCGCAGGAACGGGTTGGTCTTCGGGATCAGGGCGGCCGCCTCCTGTCGCGAGAACGTCTCGGGCGTGGGGTCGTGCAGGCGGGCGGCGAAGAGGCCGTAGGTGATGGTCTGGGCGTAGAGGTCGGCGAACTCCTCGGGCTCGGCGTCGTGGATGAGCACGTTGCGGAATGCGCGGAACAGGCCGTGGAGGCTTTCGTCGTCGTAGTCGTCGCCATTCTGCGTGAGGGCACGGCCTACGGTGTCGGCCAGCAGGCGCGCCTTGGCGGCCATCACGGCGGCCAGGCGCGAGGCCGACGTGATGCGCTGCGGCCCGCCGCCCGCGAGGCGGCTGAGCAGGGCGTTGAAGGCCTCTTCTGCCTTGGGCCGGGGGCGGATGCGCCCGTCGCTGACGTCGGCCACACGCACCTGGGCGACGAACTCGCCGTTTTCGTAGAGGTGGAAGTCGAGGTAGTCGGTGAAAGCAATGTGGTCGAGCGAGCGGCGGTAGCGGTCGAACTGCTCACGGTGTTGGCGGCGGCCGTCGAGGTCGGGGTCGTCGATGTCCTTGGCCTCGACGAAGGCCACGGGCAGGTTGTCGCGCCGACGCACGAGGATGAAGTCGGGCGCACCGCAGTCGGTGCGCGCCGGTTCGTTGATAGCCGTCAGTGTGGGCAGGCTGGAGTTGAGCAGCGCTTGGAGCGCGGGGCGGTAGGTGTGTTCCGTGGCCCGGCCGGTGCGGTAGAGCCGGTCGAGTTCGGAGATGTATTCGCGTAGGGTCATGGTGTGCGGTCTTTACCTTACGGGCAAATATAAGCCTTTTTTGTGAAATCCTTGTCGCCTGCCGTGCCGAAAGTGGGGTGTGCACAAGTGCCGTCCTTCGCGTGGCGGAGAGATTTGTCGCCCCGCCAGAAATCCCGGACGGCGTCCGAAAGTCTGTTTCACGTCGTGAAATGTGTAATTCACGTCGTGAAATATAAAAGTCACGCCGTGAAATGTACAAATCACAGCGTGAAACAGACTTTGTCGCCCTGACAGGGTTTTTTGTCGGCGTGCGGGTGATTCCTGCCGGGGCGTGGGCCGGGTCTGCCGGGCTGTGCGGCGGTGCGCGCGTCCTGCCCGCCGCGCCGCATGGCGGGCAGGGCCCGTTAAAGTGCTGCGCCCGTGGCAGCTATGTCGCCGGGAATCGCTATCTTTGCTCCGCAAAAAGCGGGGCGCGCCCCCGGATTGCCCGGGCAGGGCGCCGGCCGCCCGCTCCCGCGACCCGAACAGAATCAACATCCAAATCATCCATAAAAACGAAAGAAGCAATGGCCCAAGAAGATGTGTTCAAGAAAATCGTCTCCCACTGCAAGGAGTATGGTTTTGTCTTTCCCAGTAGCGACATCTACGACGGGCTCGGCGCCGTGTACGACTACGGACAGAACGGCGTGGAGCTGAAAAACAATATCAAGCAGTATTGGTGGCAGAGCATGGTGCTCCTGCATGAGAACATCGTCGGTCTCGACAGCGCCATCTTTATGCACCCGACGGTCTGGAAGGCATCCGGCCACGTCGACGCGTTCAACGACCCGCTCATTGACAACCGCGACAGCAAGAAGCGCTACCGCGCGGACGTGCTGATCGAAGACCAGATTGCCAAGTACGACGAGAAGATCAACAAGGAGGTGGCCAAGGCCGCCAAGCGCTTCGGCGAGGCCTTCGACGAGGCGCAGTTCCGCGCGACGAATGCCCGCGTGCTCGAACACCAGGCCAAGCGCGACGCCCTGCATGAGCGTTATGCGCAGGCGATGAACGCGATGGACCTCGCAGAGTTGAAGCAGATTATCCTTGACGAGGAAATCGTCTGTCCCATCAGCGGCACACGAAACTGGACTGACGTGCGCCAGTTCAACCTGATGTTCAAGACGGAGGTCGGCTCGACGGCCGAAGGCGCCTCGACCATCTACCTGCGTCCTGAGACGGCACAGGGCATCTTCGTGAACTACCTCAACGTGCAAAAGACGGGCCGCATGAAGCTCCCCTTCGGCATCGCGCAGATCGGTAAGGCCTTCCGCAACGAAATCGTGGCGCGGCAGTTCATCTTCCGTATGCGCGAATTCGAGCAGATGGAGATGCAGTTCTTTGTTAAGCCTGGCACGGAGATGGAATGGTTCCGCCGTTGGAAGGAGACGCGCATGAAGTGGCACCAGGCGTTGGGCTTTGGCGCGGAGAACTACCGGTTCCATGACCATGAGAAACTGGCGCACTACGCCAATGCCGCATGCGACATCGAATTCCGCATGCCGTTCGGTTTCAAGGAAGTCGAAGGCATCCACAGCCGCACCGATTTCGACCTGAAGCAGCATGAGAAGTACTCAGGTCGCTCCATCAAGTATTTCGACCCCGAAACGAACGAGAGTTATACGCCGTATGACATCGAGACAAGTATCGGTGTGGACCGCATGTTCCTCACCGTGATGTGTCACTCCTACGCCGAGGAGCAGCTTGAGGGCGGCGAGACACGCGTTGTGCTCCGCCTGCCGGCCGCTTTGGCACCCGTGAAACTGGCTGTCATGCCGCTGGTGAAGAAAGACGGGCTGCCCGAGAAGGCGCGCGAAATCATCGACGAGTTGAAGTTCCACTTCAATTGCAAGTATGACGAGAAGGATTCCATCGGTAAGCGTTACCGCCGTCAGGACGCCATCGGAACGCCGTATTGCGTGACTGTCGACCACGACAGCCTCACCGACGGGTGCGTCACCCTGCGCGACCGCGACACGATGACGCAGGAGCGCGTGCCCATCAGCAGCCTGCGCGGCTTGCTCGAAGACAAGGTGAGCATCACGTCGCTGCTCAAAAAACTCTGCTAATCCTCTGACAGATGAAACGCATTCTCGACCTGTTCCTTCTCCTGGCTTTCGCGTTGCCGGCATTGACGGCGTGCGACGATTCGGAGGAAACCGACGCCCAGTGGACTGGCTGGAAAGAACGCAACGAGGCCTATTTCGCCGAGAAGATGCGCACAGCCCGTGCGGCCATCGCCGACGCCCGGGCAGCCTATGGCGACGACTGGGAAGCGCATTGCGCCTGGCGCGTCTATAAAGACTATTCGCTCGCGGCCGACCAGCCCGGCACAGCCACCGACTCCGTCTGTGTGGAAATCGTCCGGCGCGGAACGGGAAGCGGCTGCCCCCTCTTCACGGATTCGGCCCGCGTCAACTATCGTGGAATGCTCATTCCCAACGAGCTGGCCGAGACACAGGTGTACCGCGACGGCTACGTCTTCTCGTACACCGGTATTTCAAAAGATTTCGATGATGTGTTCAACCCCGAGACAGCCATGCCGGCGATGATGTATGTCGGCTCGCTCACGTCGGGCCTGTGCACGGCGGTGCAGTACATGCACATTGGCGATCTCTGGCGCGTCTATGCTCCGGCCAGCCTTGGCTATGGCAGCACGGAGCACAACGTCATACCCGCTTGGTCGACTCTTGTGTTCGAAATAGAGCTTAAAGCCTATTACCGTGCAGGCACCGTGCCTCCCGTCTGGCGCTCGGGCGTCGTGCGGGAGTAGTCCGCGGCGCTACACATATATAATATAGGGCCATCCGGCTGTGCTCCCCGTCAGGGGGTGACACAGCCGGATGGCTCTTTTGCGTGGATGCGCGTGCCTGGAACGCCGCGCACGGATTTATCCGGGGAAGTCGGTCTTGTAGAGCGTGTCGATGATGCCGTCGCACAGGCCGATGACCGGGACGATGATGTCTTTGGCCCGCACGGCCGCCGCCACGGTGAGGAAGATCTCAGCGGCCGGCACGATGACGTCGGCGCGGTCGGCTTTCAGTTTGTATTCCGTCATGCGCTCTTCGGGCGTGAGGGGGCTTAGGGCGTCGTAGAGGCCGCGCAGCTCCTCGATGGTGAGGATGCGCTTCTTGTCCTTTTTGCCTGTCAGGCGGTAGAGTTTGTTGATGTTGCCGCCCGAACCGATGATGTGCACGTCCCCGTAGGGCGCGGCCAGTTCGGCGAGTTCGTCCCGCATCCGCTGCCATGCCGCTTCGTCGACCCCGCCGTTCAGGATGCGGATGGTGCCGACGTTGT
>DVNY01000149.1 GCA_018714085.1 Candidatus Caccomonas pullistercoris | reverse complement strand
GTCTCGTGGGCTCGGAGATGTGTATAAGAGACAGATGTTGTCCTTCCCGATGAAGTGGATCAGCCGGGTCGAGGGATCTTTCCACCACGTCTCCCACGTCTGGGGCAGCAGTTCCTTCGTGTTGGAGATATAGCCGATGGGCGCGTCGAACCAGACGTAGAGCACCTTGCCCTCAGCGCCTTCGACGGGCACGGGGATGCCCCAGTCCAAGTCGCGGCTCACGGCGCGCGGTTGCAGCCCCATGTCGAACCAGCTCTTGCACTGTCCCATCACGTTCGACCTCCATTCTTTGTGTTGCTCCGTGATCCACGGTTCGAGCCACTGTTGGTGTTTGTCGAGGGGCAAGTACCAGTGCTTGGTCTTGCGCAGGACGGGCTTGGAGCCGCTGATGGCGCTCTGGGGATTGATGAGTTCGAGCGGGGAAAGGGCCGTGCCGCACTTCTCGCACTGGTCGCCATAAGCGCCTTGGGCGTGGCAATGCGGGCACTCGCCCGTGATGTAACGGTCAGCCAGGAAAGTGTGCGCCTCTTCGTCGTAGTATTGCTCGCTCTCCTTTTCGACGAATTCGCCTTTGTCATAGAGTGTGCGGAAGAAGTCGGAGGCCGTCTGGCGGTGCATCTCGGACGTAGTGCGGCCGAAGACGTCGAACGAGATGCCGAACTCCTTGAAGCTGTCGCGGATGAGGGCGTGGTAGCGGTCGACGATGTCCTGCGGCGTGCAGCCTTCTTTCTTGGCTCGCAGGGTGATGGGGACGCCGTGCTCGTCCGAGCCGCAGACGAAGAGCACGTCCTTGTGTTTCAAGCGGAGATAGCGCACGTAGATGTCGGCCGGGACGTAGACGCCGGCCAGGTGCCCGATGTGCACGCCGCCGTTGGCGTAAGGCAGGGCGGCGGTGACGAGCGTGCGCTTGAAGTCTTTTTCCATACTATATATTATATGTGTTTATGCTGTTGGTGAGGGTCAGGCGCGGACGACGGCGGCGATCTCCTCAGGACTGACGAGGCGCTGTTCGCCCGTAGCCATGTTTTTGAGCGTCACTTTTCCCTGTGTCATTTCGTCTTCGCCCACGAGCGCCACAAACCTGACGCCCGTGGCGTTGGCGTAGCTCATCTGTTTTTTCATTTTGGCCGTGTCGGGATAAACTTCGGTAGCGATGCCCGCCGCACGTGTCTGTGTGGCCAGTCGCAGGCAGTGGGCGGCCTCGGCCGGCCCGAAGTTGATGAAGAGCAGTTCGGCGCCTGCCGTGGTGCCTTGGGGGTAGAGGTCGAGCTGGTTCAGGACGTCGTAGATGCGGTCGGCGCCGAACGAGATGCCCACACCGCTCAGTCCCGGCAGGCCGAAGATGCCCGTCAGGTTGTCATAGCGTCCGCCGCCAGTGATTGAGCCGATCTCGACGTCGAGGGCCTTCACCTCGAAGATGCATCCCGTGTAATAGTTCAGGCCGCGCGCAAGGGTCAGGTCCAGTTCGACGCGGTTCGTCAGGCCGAGCCCGTCGAGCGCAGTGAGCACGAAGCTGACCTCATCGGCGCCTTTGAGCCCCGTCTCGCTGCCTGCGAGGACGCTGCGGATGCTGGCGAGCTTCTCGTCGTTCGTGCCGGCGAGGGCGATGATGGGCTGGATTTTCGCGATGGCCTCGGCTGTGAGCCCGGCGCGTTCCAGCTCGGCGTTGACGCCGTCAAGACCGATTTTGTCGAGCTTGTCGATGGCCACGGTGATGTCGGTGATTTTCTCAGGCGCACCGATGACTTCGGCGATGCCCGTGAGGATCTTGCGGTTGTTCACCTTGATGGCCACCCGGATGCCCAGCCGCGTGAACACCGTGTCGACAATCTGCATCAGTTCCACTTCGTTCAAGAGCGAGTCCGAGCCGACGATGTCGGCGTCGCACTGGTAAAATTCGCGGTAGCGTCCCCGTTGCGGCCGGTCGGCCCGCCAGACGGGCTGAATCTGGTAGCGTTTGAAGGGGAGCTGCAACTCGTCGCGGTGTTGCACCACGTAGCGGGCGAAGGGCACTGTCAGGTCATAGCGCAAGCCCTTCTCGCAGATGCGGGCAGCCAGCCGGGCCGCGTTTCCCGCTCCGAGGTCGTCGGCGGCGAGGCCGTGGGTGAAGTCGCCCGAGTTCAGGATTTTGAACAGCAGCTTGTCGCCCTCTTCGCCATACTTGCCCATGAGCGTCGAGAGGTTCTCCATGGCGGGCGTCTCAATCGGGCGGAAGCCATAGAGGGCATAGACGTCGCGGATCGTGCCGAAGATGTAATTGCGTTTGGCCATCTCGGCCGGCGAGAAGTCGCGCGTGCCTTTCGGTATGCTGGGTTTTTGAGCCATTGTCGTAGGGGTTAAGGTTTCGTTAGCGGCCGTAAAGTTACGATTTTTTTCCGACGCTGCACCCCGAGGCAGGCCGCAGGACCCCAGAATGTGCGAAAATAGCCTCCATCAGGCGGCTTGGCGGCAGTTACAGCCATTGCCGCACCTCGGGGACATCGCCTTTCCGGGCGGTCCGGCTGATGGGCGAAACGGGACGGCTGGCAGGATTTCCTGTCGCAGTGACAGAAAATCCTGTCGCTGCGACAGGAAAAGCGGGACGGCTGGCTCTCTCTGTTGCCGGCCGGGCGGGGGGAAGGAGTGTGGGATTAGCGGCGGCCGTCGGCGGTGAGGTTCTCGAAGACGCAGCGCATGACGCTCTGGCAGGTGCGGAGGTCGTCCATGGTGAGGCCTTTGAGGGCTTCGCGCAGGGTGACGAGGGCTATTTTCTGGGCTTTGTCTTTCATCTCGCGGCCGTGCGGGGTGAGGTGTACGGTGTTGGCGCGGCGGTCGAGCTTGTTGGTTTGCCGCACGACGATGTCCGCGCGTTCGAGGATGTCGATGAGCCGCGTCATTGAGGGCTTGTCTTTATAGACGGCGTTGCAGAGTTGCTGTTGCGTGACGCCATCCTGTTCCGAAAGGTAGAGCATGACGGTCCATTGCTCGGGAGTGAGGTTGACGTCGGCGGCGTTGAAGTTCTTCTGTAACTTCCGGTTGATTGCCGACGACACTTTGCCGTTCATGATGGCGAAGATCAAGCGGATGTCTATATCGAGGAGTTCCATAGGTGTTGTGGTTCTGGCGGCGAGCGCAAAGTTACGGTGTTTTTCCCGAACTCTGCGTGCGGCGCGCGGCTGGTTTTGCAAATTGTTTTGCTTTTTTAATTTTTTCGGCCTGCCGGGCATGAAAAAAGCCGTCCCGGCGGGGCGCGCGGGGACGGCTTTTGGGGAAATGGCTGACGCCGTGGGTCAAGCCAGCTCGTTGCGGACGGTGCGTCCCATCTGCATGACGAAGCGCAGGTTGAGGTCGGCGTCGAACATGATGATGTCGGCGTCTTTCCCGGCCTCCAAGGTGCCTTTCCGGTCGAGTATGCCCATGATGCGCGCCGGGGTTTCCGAGGCCATGCGGCAGGCGTCGGCCAAGGGGATGCCGGCTTGCTGGACGCAGGTGCGGACGAGGCGGTCCATCGTGGCGATGCTTCCGGCCAGGGCCGAGCGGTCGGCCAGTTTGCAGACGCCGTCTTCGAGGATGACGCGGGGGTCGAAGGCGGTGTCTTCCTTGCTGGCCGAGCAGGCGAGCGCGTCGGTGATGAGGGCGGTCCGCTCGACGCCTTTGATCTGGTAAATCATCCGGAGCATCACGGGGGGCACGTGGATGCCGTCGGCAATCATCTCGACGGTCATGTCCTCTTCGGCGAAGATGCTCTCGACGGTTCCGCAGACCTTGAACTCACGGTTTTTGTAGACCACGGGCATGGCGTTGTAGAAGTGGGTGGCGTGGGTCATGCCGGCCTCATGGGCGGCGTGCACGTCGTCGTAGGTGGCGCGGGTGTGGGCGATGGCGGGGAGCACACCGTGCTTGCGGCAACACTTGATGAACTCAACCGAACCCGGGAGTTCGGGAGCCTCGTCCCATCGGCGGAGGCATTTCGAGTTTTCGAGCAGGGGCTCGTATTCCGAGGCTACGGGCGGTTTAATCCACTCGGGGATCTGTGCGCCGGCCTGCGCGGGGTTGAAGTAGGGGCCTTCGAGGTGGAGCCCCATCACCGGGCTGTCGGGCTCGGCCATGAGCTTGTCGCAGGTCTTGACTGCGGCTTCGATCATCGGTACGGTCGACGAGGACAGGGTGGGGAAGATGGCTGTCGTTCCGTTCTGCATGTGTGCGTCGATCGCTACGCGGAAAGCCTCTTCCGTGCCTTCCATGAAGTCGCGGCCGCCACCGCCGTGCACGTGCATTTCGATGCCGCCGGGCACTACGGCGCAGCCTTTTGCGTCGATACGCTGGGCGCCTTCGATGGGCAGGTCGGTGTTGACGACGTTGACGATCTGGTTGCCGTCAATCAGGACGGAGCCTCCGTCCAGCCAACCTTCGGGGGTCAGGATGCGCCCGTTGATGATTTGTGTCAGCATAAGCGTTTGATGTTAGAGTGTTAGTCGTTCTTAGCGCAAATGTACGTTTTTTTTGTGGAAGAGGCATGACTGTCAAAGGCTTTCTGATTATTTTTGTTCGCCCGGGGCCGGGCGGCTGTCTGCCCAAGTCCGGAAGAAAGCCGGCTTTCTCTTGCTTCGGCGCACGGCTTTCACTATTTTTGCAAAACCGCGGCACAATAAAACAGCGGTGCGGCGGTTTCTTGTTATAGGGATGAAGAAGCGTAAGACACTATATATAATAATGTGTGCGGCGCTGTTGATGTTCGTGTCGTGCAACAGTGTCGACAAGCTGCTGCGGCGCGGTGACGCGGCGCTGGCACTTGGCGAGTATTCGGCGGCGTCGGATTATTACAAGCGGGCTTACACGCGGACGCCGTCGCGCGAGCGTGAGAAGCGCGGCGCCATCGCCTACAAGCTGGGCGACGCCTACCGCCGCTTTGGCAACGTGGCCAAGGCCACTGGGGCTTTTCGCAATGCCGAACGCTATAAGCATACGGACACGTTGACTTACCTGCGTCTCGGCGACGCTCTCCGCGCCATGGGCGACTACAAGGGAGCCGCGGCCAGCTACGAAGCCTGGCTCGAACAGCACCCCGGCGATTCCGTCGCCTTGGCCGGCATCGAGGCAGCCCGGCTGGCGCCCAACGTGAAAAAGGCCGGCTCGGCTTACACCGTCAAGGAGGCGCAGCTCTTCAACTCCTTCCGTTCTGACTATTGCCCCGCGCTGACGGGCGATGCCTCCGACCGTCTTTATTTCACAACGACCCGGCCCCAGGTGACGGGCGACGAAGAGAGCGACATCACCGGCGTGATGCCCGGCGACATCTACTGGTCGAAGAAAGACGAGAAAGGTGCCTGGCAGCGCCCTGAGCCCGTCGAGGGTGAGCTCAACACGGCTTTCGATGAGGGGGCCTGCTCTTTTTCGCCCGACGGGAAGACGATGTATCTCACCGTTTGCCGCACCGACCCGCAGTGGCCGCGCATGGCCGAGATATGGACGGCAGCCCGCACCGACGCCGCATGGGCCAAGCCTCAACCGCTCAAAATCACAGGCGACACGCTCTCGTCGTATGCACACCCGGCTGTCTCGCCCGACGGCCGTTGGCTCTATTTCACGTCCGACCTGCCCGGCGGCTACGGCGGGCTCGACCTTTGGCGCGCCCGCTTCGATGGCCACGGCATCGGCATGGTCGAAAATCTCGGCCCTGACATCAACACGGCGGGCAACGAGGCGTTCCCCGCCTTCCGTCCCTCGGGCGAGCTCTACTTTTCGAGCGATGGCCGTGGCGGACTCGGGGGACTCGACCTCTATGCCGCAGTGGAGGACACCGTCGCCCGGCGTTGGACCGTGCGCCACCTACCCGCCCCGATGAACTCCAACGGCGACGATTTCGGCATCACGTTCGAAGGGCTGCACAACCGGGGGTATTTCTCAACGAGCCGCACAACCGGCGGCCGCGGATGGGACAAGATTTTCGAGTTCTCGTATCCCGAAGTGCTCCAAACGGTGAAAGGCTGGGTGTATGAGCAAGACGGCTATGAACTGCCCGAGGCACTCGTCTATATGGTCGGCAACGACGGCACTTATCTCAAAATCACGCCCCGCAGCGACGGTTCGTTCGAGCAGCCCGTCCGGCCCGGTGTCGACTACATCTTTCTGGCCACTTGCGAGGGCTATCTGAACTATCGCAACAGTCTGCGTCCCGACAGTACAACCGAGAGCCACCAGTATGTCTTGCAGTTCCCCCTGCCGTCGATCTCAGCGCCCGTGTTGGTGCGCAACGTCTTTTATGCGTTTGACAGCGCCGAAATCCTACCGGCTTCGCTCCCGGCGCTTGACCGCCTCGTCACGCTGCTCACCGAGAACCCGAACGTCACCATAGAACTCAGTGCCCATTGTGACTACCGGGGAGCCGACGATTACAACGAACGCCTTTCGGCCCGCCGTGCCGAGAGCGTCGTGCGCTACCTGACAGAGCACGGCATCGCTGCCGACCGCCTCACTGCCAAAGGCTATGGTGAGCAGCAGCCCAAGGTGGTGACCAAACGCTTGGCCGAAACCTATCCATTCCTCCACGAAAACGACACCCTCACTGAGGCATATATCCTCCGCCTGACACCGGAGCAGCAGGACACCTGTAACGCGCTCAACCGCCGCACCCAGTTCCGCGTCTTGCGTACGACCTACGGACTGTTCGACGCTGAAGGACGTCTCAAACCCGACGCTCTTCTGCCCAAGTCCGACGCCCGTAAGGAGGAAGAAACTGTTATTATCGACTGATCATGAGCCGAATACCCGATCTCAAAGCACTCGTCTTGCGCGACACTCCGTTCGCCGAGCTGATGAATAAGCGCATTTACAACGTCCTGCTTCTTGCCACGAAGTATGACGCTTTTATGCTTGAAGACGACGGTCGCGTCGACGAGCAGATATTCAATGAATATGCCGCCCTCGGCCTCCGTTATCCCCCCCGCTTCACCCAAGTGACCACGGAAGAGGAAGCCCTTGACGAACTCGACGACCGCAATTTCGAGCTTATCATCGTGATGCCCAACATGGACAACCGCGACATCTTTGCGGCGGCCGGCGAAATCAAACTCCGCCATCCCCACATCCCCATCGTTGTGTTGACGCCCTTCTCACGCGAAGTGAGCAAGCGTGTGGCCGACGCAAAAGACTTATCGGCCATTGACTATATCTTCTCGTGGCTGGGCAATCCCGAACTCCTGCTCGCCATCATCAAATTGGTAGAGGACAAGTGGAATGCTCCCGACGACACGGCCTCAGTAGGTGTCCAAGTGATTCTCTTGGTAGAAGACTCGATCCGCTTCTACTCCTCTGCGTTGCCTCACCTCTACAAGGTGGTGCTCGAACAGAGCCAGGAGTTTTCCAAGGAGGCTCTTAATGACCACCTGAAAACCCTCCGTATGCGCGGTCGCCCCAAGGTGATGTTGGCCCGCACTTACGAAGAAGCCCTCAGCCTTTATGAACGCTACAAAGACTATATGCTCGGCATCGTGTCGGACATGAGTTTCGTGCGCGAAGGGAAGAAAGACCCCTCAGCCGGCTACCGGTTAGCCCGTTATGTCCTTGACGGAAGCCCGAACCTGCCTTTCGTGCTCGAATCAAGTGAGGCTGCCAACATGCATTATGCCGACGAGCTTGGCCTTGCCTTTATCAACAAAAACGCCAAGACCTATCCCCAGGAATTGCGCCGTCACATCATGGAGCGTTTCGGCTTCGGCGATTTCGTCATCATTGATCCGGAACATGGTGGACGCGAGGTGATGCGTATCCGTACGCTTCACGACTTGCAACGACGGATTTATGAAATTCCTGACGCTTCGTTGCGCTATCATCTTGCCCACGACCACTTTTCGCGTTTCTTCTATTCGAGAGCCATGTTCCCCCCGGCCGCGGTCCTGCGTCAGGTGAACGTCGATGATTACACCGACATGCAACAGGCGCGGGAACTCATCGCCGGACTCATCGTCGAGTACCGTCGCATCAAGAATGAAGGCGTCGTGGCCATCTACCAGAAAGATCGTTTCGATGAGTACAGCAATTTCGCCCGCATCGGAAACGGTTCGCTCGGAGGCAAAGGGCGAGGCCTCGCCTTCATGGGAACGATGGTCAAGCGCTATCCTCGCTTGGAGAGCGAGCACTTCACTGTCAACATACCGAAGACTGTGGTCATCTGCACGGACATCTTCGACGAATTCATGGAGACGAACAATCTTTATCCCATAGCGCTCTCGAACACAGCGACAGACGAGGAAATCCTCAACCGTTTCCTCAGCGCTTCTCTCCCTGACCGCGTGCTCGACGATCTACTTGCCCTGTTCGACATCACGCACGCCCCGATTGCTGTCCGCTCATCGAGTCTGCTCGAAGACTCCCACTATCAGCCCTTTGCCGGCATTTATTCCACCTACATGGTGCCCCGCGTTGCCGACCGCCACGAGATGCTCCGCCTTCTGCGCGACGCCATCAAGGCGGTCTACGCTTCGGTGTTCTATCGCGACAGCAAGGCTTACCTGACAGCCACGCAGAACCTTATCGACCAGGAGAAGATGGCCATTGTGCTGCAAGAGGTTGTCGGGACAGCCTATGGCGACCGCTTCTATCCCATACTCTCCGGCGTGGCCCGCTCGCTCAATTTTTACCCTATTGGCGACGAAAAGGCCGAGGACGGCATCGCCCACGTGGCGCTCGGGTTGGGGAAATACATCGTCGACGGCGGCCTGACGCTCCGCTTCTCGCCACGCCATCCTCACCACGTCCTGCAAACCAGCACCACCGAGCTGGCCTTGCGCGAGACGCAGACGCGTTTCTATGCCCTTGACCTGAAAAACCTTGCCTCAGGATTTAAGACCGACGACGCCTTTAACCTGCTTCGTCTCGGCCTGAAAGATGCCGAAGCCGACGGTGCGCTGCGCTTCATCAGTTCCACGTACGACCCCTACGACCAGGTTGTCTACGAGGGCTACTATCCCGGAGGGCGGAAGATAATCTCGTTCGTCAACATCCTTGATCATGGTGTCTTCCCCTTGGCCGAGACTGTCGATCGCCTGTTGCACATCGGCGCGAAAGAGATGGGGCGCCCCGTCGAGATTGAGTTCGCTATGGATATCGCCCCCGACGGAGGCTCGGCCCGCTTCTGCCTTCTTCAGATCCGCCCTATCGTCGACGGTAAAGAGACGGTCGACGAGGACCTCACGGCCATCAATCCCGACGATGCCCTCATCACGACGAAGGTGGCTTTGGGGAACGGCATCGTCACCGACGTGGCCGACGTGGTCTACGTGCGCAGCGAGGCTTTCAACGCTTCGGCCAATCAGCTCACCGCTTACGATATCGCCGAGCTCAACCGCACGCTGACGGCCGAGGGGCGCGGCTACGTCCTTGTGGGGCCCGGGCGGTGGGGCAGCAGCGACCCTTGGCTGGGCATCCCTGTGAAGTGGCCCCATATCAGCGGTGCACGAGTCATCGTCGAATGCGGTCTTGAGCGTTACCGCATCGATCCCAGCCAGGGCACTCACTTTTTCCAGAACCTCACCTCCTTCGGTGTCGGGTATTTCACTGTCAACCCCTATCGCGGCGACGGCACTTTCGATGAGGCTTGGCTTGACGCCCTGCCTGCCGAGCACGAGACGCCGCGTGTGCGCCACGTCCGCCTCGCCGCACCGTGCGTCATCAAGATGGACGGACGCCGCGCTCTTGGCGTTGTCATGAAGCCGCAAGGGGAGGCAAAAACAAACACGCATGACTGAACAGGAAACAACTGCCGCTCGTGAGGAGTTCATCGGGCTCTGCCGCGCACACATCCGGCGCCCGGGCCTTGATGAGTTGTTGGACTATCTGGACCGCCGGACCGACTTCTTCATTGCGCCGAGTTCCACCCGCTTTCACCTGAACGAGCGTGGCGGCCTTTGCCGTCACTCCATCAACGTGTTCCACACGCTGACAGCCTTCTATGAAGCTGCCGTCGGCCCGGCCATCCAGGCAGGCACGTCGCCTTTCACCGAAGAGGTGCCGGCTGAGAGCCTTGCCGTCGTCGCTTTGTTCCACGACGTGTGCAAGGCGAACTGCTACCACCCCGTCGAGCGGTGGCGCAAGGACGAGGCCGGCCGCTGGGAAAGCTACGCAAGCTATGAGGTGAAAGACGCTTTCCCCTTCGGCCATGGCGAGAAGTCGTGCCTGATTCTCAACTGGTTTATCCGCCTGAGCCCCGACGAACTGCTGGCCATCCGTTGGCATATGGGGCTTTTCGAGATGAGCGAACCGACGAGCTCGGGGCGTGCCTCCTACCGCTCGGCTATGGGGATGAGCCCCCTTGTCAGCCTGTTGCAGGCCGCCGACATGGTGGCCTCGAATTGTTTGGAGCACATTGTGACCGTCTGAGCCTTCCGTCGGAAGGACCGGCGTTGTCTCACTTCTCCTTGCCGGTATCGCGGGATGGTGCGGACGCGGCGTGCAACCGGACGGCCGCTCCGCCGGCGGCCACGTTCGTCATTTCCCCATTGTCGTAGTGCCTGCCCATCCTCCGGCCAAGGCTGCCACCAGCCCCGTCGCGACGCTCAGCGTGACGTAGAGGATGAATGCGCCGTATGCCCCCTGTCTTAGCAAGGCCAGGTTCTCGTGACTGAACGTGGAGAACGTTGTGAAACCTCCGCAAAGACCCGTGGTGAGGAAGAGCCGCGTCTCTTCTGAAAGATGAAACCGGGCAGAAAGGGCGTAGAACAGGCCGATCAGGAAACTGCCCGCCACGTTGACCGTGAGTGTGGCCCATGGAAAAAGAAAGGGAGCAATGCTGCGGTGAAACAAGGCCTGGACGGCAAAGCGCATCAAGCTGCCGAACCCGCCGCCCAGGAAAACAGCAAAAAGAATCTTAGTCATGAAAAAACGGGGATAAGTGTGGCGCAAAGTTACGCTTTATTCCCGATTCTCCGAAACGGGAGTGCAACCGTGCCGGTGGGGGTGACGTGGCGTGTAGCGGACCGTCGGGCACTACGAGGCAGGCACATTGAAGCGCGGAGCGGTGAGGGAGAAACGACGGGTCGGCGACTTGCGGTTACGGGGCGGCTGATAGAAAATCCAGTCAGCCGACCCGTAACCGCTGTCCGGCTGACAGGATTTTCAGTCTCGGCCGCCGTCTTGCGCTCCTCCGTCCGGCGTGTCCGGGGGCAGGGTTGCGTGCGGGCCGATGTTCCGTGGAAAGTGTTCTTCGACCTCCGTGCGCAGTGCGCGGAGGTCGAGGTGGGTGTAGACTTGGGTAGTGGCGATGTCCTCGTGGCCGAGCATGGCTTGGATGGCACGCAGGTTGGCGCCGCCTTCGAGCAGGTGGGTGGCAAAGGTGTGGCGGAAAGTGTGCGGGCTGATTGTTTTCTGGATGCCGGCCGCTTCGGCAAGGCGCTTGACCACGACAAAGACCATGAAGCGCGACAGGCGCCGGCCACGGCGGAAGGAGAGGAAAACCATGTCGTTCTCGCCGGGACGGATGTCGATGGCCTCGCGGTCGGCCAGCCAGGCATGGAGGGCGTCGGCCACGTGTCGGGCAAGAGGCACGAGGCGCTCCTTGTCTCCCTTTCCGGCGATGCGGACATAGCCCTCGACAAAATGTAGGTCTGAGAGGCGTAGGGCGCAGACTTCGCCGACGCGCAGCCCGCAGCCGTAGAGCATGGTGAGCAGGGCGCGGTTGCGCACGGCCTCGCGTTCGGCCGGGTCGATGGCCTCGAAAAGGCGGCGCACCTCGTCGGGCGTCAGCACCGTGGGCACGCGGCGCCCTATGGCAGGCGACTGAAGCAGGCGGGTGGGGTCGGTGTCGATGTATCCGTCAATGACAAGGTAGCGGTAGAAAGCCCTGACGCCCGAAAGGATGCGCGCCACACTTCGCGGCGCAATGCCCACGTCGGCGAGGGCCGAGGCGAAACGGTGGACGTCGTCGAGGCTCACAGCCAACGGGTCGAGGTGTTCGCGGCCGAGAAATCCAAGATATTTTTCGAGGTCTTGCCAGTAAGCTTCACGGGTGTTTGGCGCCAAACCCATCTCCATCATGAGGTAGGCGCGGTAGCCGGTAATGATGTTGCGTTTTAGAAAAGGTTCCATGCTACGTCTTTTCCGTCCGGGGGCGTCATGCGTCGGGGCGTCTGGAACAGGAGCCTGTCCACCCGCCATTCCGCTCGTTTTCCACTTTGCTTCGCGCAGATAGGCTGCACTCGGGAATGTCTATGTGAGTTTCCTTCGTCAACTCACCCGCCATTCCGCTCGTTTGCACTATCTTTGCAGGGCGGATGCAAAAGTAAGGAAAATCCCGATAAGCCAAACTCCCATGAAGCGAATAATCATCATCAACGGTCCTAACCTGAACCTCTTGGGCCGCCGCGAACCGGGCATCTACGGTTCGGGGACAATGGAAGCCGCGCTCGACGCCTTGCGGCGCCGATACCCCGGCGTAACGATTGACTACTTTCAAAGCAACGTCGAGGGCTTGCTTATCGACAAGTTACAAGAAGTAGGCTTCGCCGTTGACGGCGTGGTGCTCAACGCCGGCGCCTACACGCATACCTCCGTGGCCCTGCACGACGCCATCCGGAGCATCCCGGCCCCTGTCGTGGAGGTGCACATATCCAATGTGCACACCCGGGAGGAGTTCCGCCACCGCTCGCTCATAGCGGCAGCCTGTCGCGGCGTGATCTGCGGTTTCGGCCTCGACTCTTACCGTTTGGCCATTGAGGCACTCTTGGGAGCAGGCTGTACAGAGAATGAACCTAACAACGCTGACTAATGTATAAGAAAACCAAGATAGTGGCCACCGTGTCGGACATGCGTTGCGACGTCGGCTTCATCCAGCAGCTTTACGACGCAGGCATGAACGTGGTGCGCCTGAACACAGCTCACCAGGACGCGGCTGGCATGCGCCGCGTGATTAACAACGTGCGCGAGGTGTCGAGCCGTATTGCCATCCTTGTCGACACAAAAGGACCAGAGGTGCGCACGACGACTTGCGCAGCCCCCATCACATTTGAAAAAGGCGACCGCGTGCGCATCGTGGGCGACCCGTCACGCGAGACCACACGCGAGTGCATTGCCGTCTCGTATCCCGGTTTTGTCCACGACATGACTGTGGGCGCTCACATCCTCATCGACGATGGCGACCTCGGCCTTGTGGTTGAGCGGAAGGAGGACGACTGTGTCGAATGTCTCGTGGAGAACGCCGCCACGCTGGGTGCGCGCAAAAGTGTCAACGTGCCCGGCGTGCGTGTCAACCTGCCGGCGTTGACGGAACGCGACCGGGCAAACATCCGCTTTGCCATCGACGCTGACGTGGCTTTCATCGCTCATTCGTTCGTGCGCAGCCGTGAAGACGTGCTCGAAGTGCGCCGCTTGCTCGACGCCGCCGGGAGCGACATCCGCATCATCGCGAAAATCGAGAACCAAGAGGGAGTGGACAACATCGACGAGATCCTCGACGTGGCCGACGGCATCATGGTGGCGCGTGGCGACTTGGGCATCGAGGTGGCGCAGGAACTCATCCCCGGCATACAGCGCCGTCTTGTGGCCAAGGCCATCCGTCGGCACAAACCGGTCATCGTGGCCACGCAGATGCTTCAAAGCATGATCAAGAACCCGCGACCGACGCGCACCGAAGTGACCGACATCGCCAATGCAGTCTATTCGCGTGCGGACGCCCTGATGCTCAGTGGCGAGACGGCTTATGGCGCTTACCCCGTCGAGGCCGTGCAGACAATGGCCGCCATTGCGAGCCAAGCAGAGAAGGACATCGACCAGCTGTTCGGCGACGAGGATGTTCCACTCTCGGTCGAACCCGACGTGACGGAGTTCTTCGCCAAAGAGGCCGTCATGGCCACCAAGCGGATGAAGCTCCGCGCCATCATCGTCGACAGCTACACGGGGCGCACGGCGCGCTACGTTTCTTCGTTCCGCGGCCAGTGCACCGTGTTGGCCATCTGCTACAAAGCCAAGACCGTGCGCCATCTGGCGCTCTCCTATGGCGTATCGGCCATCTATATGCCCTTCAAGAGCTTCGGCCATGAATTCCTGCTTGCCGCTTTGCGCAAACTGCTGGCTGACGGATTGCTTCATCCCGAAGACCGCATCTGTTATCTCGGTAGCCAGCGCAAGGAGCAGAACACGTCGTTCATGGAGATGAACATCGTTCAGAATCTTTTCGTTTCGGAAGGAGAGGAACCCTACCAGAACTGACCGTGCGATGGACGACGCTCTCGACGATTACATCCGCGCCCACACGACGCCCGAACGCCCCGAGCTTTACCGTCTCTGGCGGGCCACGAACATCCAGCTCGTGCGTGGGCGTATGGCCTCGGGACATGTGCAAGGCCAGCTGCTCCGTATGCTCGTCGGGATGGTGCGCCCGCGGCGCATCCTCGAAGTGGGCACCTTTTCGGGTTACTCGGCGCTCGCCATGGCAGCTGCACTCCCGCCCGGCGGCGAGCTCTACACGTTTGAGGTGAACGACGAGATGGAAGACTTCGCCCGTGGCTGGTTCGACGCCTCGCCTTATGGCAGCCGCATCCGCTTTACTGTCGGCGACGCCCTCACCATCGTGCCGACGTTGGGGCTTGACTTTGACTTCATCTTCATTGATGGCGACAAGCGGCAGTATGCCGACTATTATGCCATGGCCAAACGCCACCTCGCCCACGGCGGTTACATCGTGGCCGACAACACCCTTTGGGACGGGCACGTCGTCGATCCGGCCTATGACCGCGACGTGCAGACCCAAGGCATCCGCCGCTTCAACGACTTCGTCGTGGCCGACCCGGAAGTGGAGTGCGTCATTCTCCCGTTGCGCGACGGCTTGACGCTCATCCGCCATCTCGGTGTCCCGGCGCCGGCCGACTCATGATAATCACTGCCCAGGCAGTTCATAATACAGATAAAAATGGAAACAACACGTCAACAGAAAATAGCCCGGCTCATTCAGAAAGAGCTGGCAGAGATGTTCCAACATCAGACGCAGGCGACGCACGGTCTGCTCGTATCGGTGAGTGCCGTCCGCATCAGTCCCGACATGAGCGTATGCCGTGCCTACCTGAGCGTCTTCCCTTCCGAGAAGAGCCAAGAGGTGGTGGAGAACATCAACCGCAATGTCAAGAGTGTCCGTTACGAACTTGGCAAACGCCTGCGCTACCAACTGCGAATCATCCCTGAACTGCGTTTCTTCGTGGACGACAGCCTCGACTATATCGAACACATCGACGAACTTCTGAAATAGCGGGATGAACGTCTCCTTCTTCATCGCGCGGCGCTATCTCGTCTCGAAGAAAAGCCACCACGCCATCAACATCATCTCGGCCATCTCCGTGGTAGGCGTGGCCGTCGCCACGTTGGCCTTGGTGTGCACCCTGTCGGTGTTCAACGGTTTCCGCGACCTTGTGGCGCAACTGTTCACTTCGTTCGATCCCCAACTTGAAGTGACGGCTGCTTCGGGTGTCTCGGTTCCTGCCGACGACCCTGTCCTTGCCTTCGCCCGCCGCGATCCTGACGTGGCGGCCGTCACGGAGTGCATGGAGGACCAGGCGCTCGTCCTGTTCCGCGGCCGCCAGGCCGTAGTGACTCTGAAAGGCGTGGACGACAACTTCGTGCACTGCACGGACCTCGAAGACATCCTTTATGGCGAGGGGACGTTCATGCTCCATGCCGCCGACCTCAACTATGGCGTTCCGGGCATCGGGTTGGCCATGCAGCTGGGGTGTGGCTACCGTTACGAGGGAGCTATCACCGTTTGTGCACCGCGCAAGGGTGAGCGCGTCAACATGGCTAACCCCGCCGCAAGTTTCAACGCCGACGAGCTCTACTCTTCCGGCCTTGTCTTCTCAGTGCGCCAGCGCAAGTATGACGACAATCTCCTGCTCTGCCCCATCGACATGGCCCGCCGTCTTTTCGACCGTCCCGGCGAGGTCACCTCGCTCGAACTCAAACTGGTTGAAGGCGCTGACGCCGGAACGGTCAAGGAGCGGCTGCAACGTACCCTCGGCGATCGCTTCGTCGTGAAAGACCGATACGACCAGCAGGAAGACGTTTTCCGCATCATGAACATAGAGAAGGTGATTGCCTACATCTTCCTCACGTTCATCCTCCTCGTTGCCTGTTTCAACATCATCGGCTCCATTTCGATGCTCATCATCGACAAGAAACACGACATCGACACTCTGCGCCACCTCGGCGCCGACGACCGTTTCATCGAGCGTGTATTCCTTTTCGAAGGCTGGCTCATATCGACCGTGGGTGCCCTCATCGGCATTGTCTTGGGCTTGGCGCTCTGCTTGGCGCAGCAACACTTCGGGTGGTTGAAGCTGGGCGAATCATCGGGCAACTTTATCATCGACGCTTATCCTGTCAGCGTGCACGCCGTTGACGTGGCTGTCATTTTCATCACCGTGGCCCTCGTCAGCTTTGTGGCCATCTGGTATCCTGTCCGCCGCCTCACGCGCCGCCTGCTCTGAGGACGGCGGAGGCGTAGGCGTGAGCGAGAGGTCGTGAAAGGCATACAGGAAATCCCCCGTGGGAGCGTGCGGCTCCGGCGGGGGATTTCCTGTGTCCGATGGCGGAGGGCGAATTTCCGGGACGAACCCGGCACGCTCCGGCCTGCCGGCTTGTCGAAACAGTCAGCCTTTCCGTAAAACCTGTCCGGCTGACAGGAAATCCTATCCGGCTGATAGAAAAATCTGTCAGCCGGATAGGACGAACGGGCAGGGCGGCAGGTTTCCCGGCCGCGTGCGAAAGTGTGGTCGGCCTGTCCGCCCGTCTGCGGCAGGGCGTCGTGGCGTGCGCCGGTGGTCGCGCCCGTCACCGCGTCAGTCCAGTTCGGGGATTGTGACGAAGTGAGCGTCAGGATAGCGGGTCTCGACGACGTGGCGGAGGTAGTGTTCCGTGTCGCGGCGGATGCGGTCGTCGTCCTCGCGGGGGTAGAGGTTGTAAGCCAACGTATGGAGCGCGACGCCGCGGACGTCCATCGCTTCGAGGCTCAGCAGGGTGTGGTTGATGCTTCCCAAGCGGCCCGACGTGACCAGTATGACGGGATAGCCCATCCGGGCGACATAGTCGATCGTCAGCAGTTCGCGCGTCAGCGGCACCATTAGCCCGCCCGCCCCTTCGAGCAGCACGGCGTCGTAACGTCCGGCCAGCACTCTGGTGGCGGCTTCGATTTTGGCGAAGTCGACGGGGCGACGGTCGATTTCGGCAGCCAAGTGCGGCGAGCAGGGATAAGAGAATACTTCGGGCATCGTCAGCCGCTCCTCGTCCTCCGGCAGGAGGCTCGTGTGCATCAGCCGGCGGTGAAGCTCGATGTCCTCCGAAAGGCTGTCGTTACCGGTTTGAATGAGTTTCTGGGTGATGGTGCGGCGTCCTTCGGCGTTCCATTGCCGGGCCAGGTAGCCTGTGGCGTAGCTCTTGCCGATGTTCGTGTCGATGCCGCTGACGAAGAATACGTTATTCCTTTTCATTTTTTTCAGCAATGATATAGATGGGGTGATAGGTGAGCCCGACGCCCCCATCGGGCGCGGTGTACGCCGCGCGGTAGCGAGCGTCGAAGTCGGCCAGCCGGCTGCGTGTCCACGTGGTGCGGCCTGTGCCGGTGACGCCGGTCTGGCGCAGGTGGCGGAGCACGTCGTGCGGCGTGTCGAAGCTGAGGCGGATGCGTTCCTCCCCGGCGTGGCGCACGGTGTAGCGTGCGGCGAGCGTGCGGCAGACGTG
>DVNY01000002.1 GCA_018714085.1 Candidatus Caccomonas pullistercoris | reverse complement strand
GGACAGAAATGGCGGTCAGGCCGATTGTATGTATAATCCGTACAGGCACTTTTCCTCGCCAAAGGAGAATAGCCCCAAACGTCATAGATACAAAAATAGGCGGCCTCACAATTCATGAGGCCGCCTATTTTTGATTCGTCTAATCGTTCCGGCTTAGCAGAGCTTGCGCGCACCGTCGCCTATCACGACGTCGATGACCACCGGCTCCTTGCCAAACTTTTCCTTGTAGCTCTTCTTGGCTGTTTCGATGAAGTTGGCGTACAGTTCGTCGCTTACGAGGTTGATGGTGCAACCGCCGAAGCCTCCGCCCATGATGCGCGATCCCGTCACGCCACAGCTGCGGGCCACGTCGTTAAGGAAGTCGATTTCCGGGCAAGACACTTCGTATTCCTTGCTCAGGCCGTAGTGGGTCTCATACATCTTCTTGCCGACTTCTTCATAGTCGCCCTCTTCAAGAGCTACGCAGACTTCAAGCACGCGATACTTCTCGCCGATGACGTACTTGGCGCGCAATGCATCCTCCTCGCTGACTTCGCTGCGTACTTCGTTCAGCATGTCATACGTCGCATCGCGCAGGCTGTCCACTTCGGGATGATGGCGTTTGATGGCTGCCACCACGTTCTCGCAGCTGCGACGGCGATCGTTGTAGGCCGACGTGGCGAGGTCGTGCTTCACTTGCGAGTTCAGCAGGACGAGTTTGTAGCCTTTCGGGTCGAACGGGAAGTATTTGTATTGCAGGCTGCGGCAGTCCAAACGCATGAGGCTGCCTGCTTTCCCGAAGACTGAGGCAAACTGGTCCATGATGCCGCAATTGCAGCCGATGTAGTTGTGTTCTGTGGCTTGCCCTACCTTGGCCAAGGTGAACTTGTCAATCTTGTTCTCGCCGAACATGTCGTTCAGGGCGAAAGCATAGGTGCTTTCAAGGGCTGCCGAGGAGCTCATGCCCGCGCCGAGGGGCACATCGCCCGCAAACGCTGTGTTGAAGCCATCAACGGGCACACCGAGCTTCATCATCTCGCGGCACACGCCATAGATGAAGCGGAAGTGTGTAGACGTCGGGCCTTTGTCGTCGTCAAGGCTGAACTCGACATAGTCTTTCAGGTTGATAGAGTAGGCGCGTACGTTGCGCGTTCCGTTCGGACGGATCTCCGCGATGATGCCCTGCTGCACGGCGCCTGGGAATACGAAGCCGCCGTTATAGTCGGTGTGTTCGCCAATCAGATTGATGCGTCCCGGCGATGCATATACTGAGCCTGTGTTTCCATCGAAGTGCTCGATGAAGCGGCTTCTTACGTCTTCTACTTTCAATCTCATGATAGTGTGTTTTTAGGGTTAATATGGGTCTTTTATTCAGTGGGGATGTCTTTGTTGACGTTCTTGCTGCCAATCAGGGCGTAGAACAGGACGTATGCGGCACAGAAGATGACGACTACGTAGCTCGTCATGTATGATCCTGTGATGTCTGCCACCCATGCTTGGATAGCCATCATCACGGCACAACCGAAGACCATCGTCATGAACGCGCCGGAAGCCACAGACGTGTATTTGCCCAGTCCTTCCACAGCCATGTTGAAGATACCGCCCCACATCACAGAAGTGCAGAGACCGACGAGCAAGAAAGCAAAAATACCCACAGGAACTTCAGCCCAAATCAAATTCAGGTTTGCCCAGTCGATGCCGGGAACTTGCGCCGTCCATGTTTCCGGAGCGAGCATTCCGAACAAAACGAGGACGATGCTGGCCGTCGATACCACGGTGATCATGGCCTTGCTCGATACTTTGCCGCCAATGGCTCCGCCGACGAAGCGGCCGATGAGCATCATCAGCCAGTAGACGGCGACGATCAGACCCACAGTGCCGGCATCCATACCCATGCCCGGCGTGGCAGCGTCAACAGGCGTTGAGAGGTATTGCTGAATGAAGTTAGGCACGCCCACCTCGATGCCCATATAGAAGAAGATGGCAAGGATACCGAGCTTGAAGTGACGGAACGAGAAGGCGCTGTAACGGTCTTTGACGGCTGCTTTCACTTCGGTCTGTTGTTCAGGTTCCTGGATCTTCGAGAACAGGATAACGATGAAAGCTACCACGAAGATGCCGAGGGCGATCATCAAAGCGGGCGTGGCGTCGGCGATTTTGGCTTTCGTGACGTCGCCGATGAGCGCACCCATCAGGATGTAGACCGCAACGGCCGCCGTGCTGTTGAACACACCGCCGATTTGGATGAGCTGGTTGCCCTTATTGCCGCCACCGCCAAGGATGTTGAGCATCGGGTTCACCACGGTATTCAGCATGCACATGCAAAGTCCGCCGATGAACGCACCGGCGAGGTACACACCGAAAGCGACGTTGATCGAGTCGGCCTTACCGCTCAGCCATTGGATCAGGATACCGACAATACCAACAATCAGCGCGATGAGGGCCGTACGCTTATAGCCGACCTTTTTGAGAAGCATACCGGCGGGCACACCCATCACCAAATAGGCAATGAAGTTACCGTAGTTGCCAATCTGGGCGAGCACGTTCGACACGCTGCCTTGGTTCTTGATGATGGTGGCCATCGGGGTGCAAAGATTGGTGACGAACGCAATCATTGCGAACAGGGCAATCATAATGATGATTGCGCCCCATTGTTTCTTTTGTTGACTCATGGTCTTTTAGTGATTTGTTACGGTTAGTATTGATTGATTAAGTTATTTATCCGTTCCGAATTTATAGATCGTCTTCTGGCTGTAAACTTCTCCTGGGTGCAGCATGACACTCGGGAAATAGGGATGGTTCGGGCTGTCGGGGAAGTGTTGTGCTTCGAAACATACCGCGCTGCGACGCGGGAAAGTTGCCCCGTGTTGTCCTTCATAACCATCTGCCCAGTTGTCAGTATAGAACTGGACGCCGGGCTCCGTCGTGTAGACTTCCATTGTGCGCCCACTGACAGGTTCGGTCACTTTGGCTGCAAAGGTCAACTCGCCCGGCTCGTGTTTGTTCAGCACAAAGCAGTGATCGTAGCCGGCACCGTTCTTGATCTGTTCGTCGTCCGCATCGATCTGGTCGCCGATGGCGTGTGGCGTGGTGAAGTCGAACGGAGTCCCTTTCACTTTGAGGATTTCACCAGTCGGTATTGACGTTTCGTCGATTGGTACGTAGAAATCGGCGTTGATTTCGCAAATAAGGTTCTCGATGGTAGGAGTGGGGTTGGCTATGCCCGCGAGTGAAAAAAAGCCATGGCTGGTCATGTTGACCACTGTCTTCTTATTGGTTTTCCCGTTGTACTCGATGATGAGTTCGTTGTCGTCACTGAGCGAGTAGCGCACTGTCATCGAGAGTTCACCCGGGAAGCCTTCTTCGTAGTAAGCCGACACGTAGCGGAGCACAAGGGTCTGCTGGTCGATTTGTTCGGCGTCCCAGACGCGGGCATGGAAGCCTGTGGGTCCGCCGTGCAGGTGGTTGGGGCCGTTGTTGACTGCGAGGTGATATTCCTTACCGTTCATCGTGAAACGGCCTTTACAGATGCGGTTGCCATACCGGCCGACAAGGGTGCTCAGGAAGGGTTCGGGCGAGTTGATGCAGCCGTCTATGCTGTCGTGCCCCTGGATGACGTTAGCCATGTGGCCGTCGCGGTCGGGCACCATGATGGCAACGAGGGCGCCACCATAGTTGGTGATGGCTACTTCCATTCCGTCACTGTTTGTCAGGATAAACAAGTCCGTCTTCCGGCCGTTTATCTCTTTTTGGAAGTCTTCTCTTTTCAGCCCGCAAATAGGCGATTGGTTCTTTTCCATGATATTGAGATGTTAAGATTAATCTTCTTGCAAATTTGCTCAAAAGATTTTGAATATGCAAAACTGAGGCGCAAAAAAAACTGTTATTTTGTGTAATCACTGGCAGACTGGGCCGCAAAACGTCTTACGGTGTGGCTTTATATATAAATAATGTGAGAAGGCGCAATCCCTCAATCATGCAAGCCGCGACAAGCGCACAGCTCACCGGACGCACACGGAGCGCCGGCGGTTGCCGTTCCTGCCAGAACGGGTACTGCTTCCGTTTCGCCTGTCACTGCGATAGAAATCACGGGAGCAGTTCCCGTTTTCCCTTGCACGGCAGCGGCACAAACGGGAGCTGTGGCGATTTTGTCGGTCGTTTTTCTCCATAGGCTTAACGGTAGGTCCGCTTTTTTTGCTACTTTTGCCAGAAAATCTGCAACCAAGGATGGAACCACTAAAACACGAGTGCGGTGTAGCCATGATAAGGCTGCTGAAACCGCTTGAATACTACCAGCAAAAATATGGCACGTGGCTGTATGGCCTGAACAAGCTCTATCTCATGATGGAGAAGCAGCACAACCGCGGCCAAGAAGGAGCCGGACTTGCCTGCGTCAAGATGCAAGCCGCGCCCGGCGAAGAATACATGTTCCGCGAGCGAGCCTTAGGCTCGGGCGCTATTCAGGAAATTTTTGCCAATGTGCATGGACGCTTCAAGGGCATCCCGCAAGAGCAATTCTCCGACGCCGCCTATGCCAGCCGCCATCTGCCTTTCGCTGGTGAGATTTATATGGGCCACCTCCGGTATTCCACGACCGGAAAGAGTGGCCTTTCTTATGTCCATCCGTTCCTGCGCCGGAACAACTGGCGGGCCAAGAACCTCTGCATCTGTGCCAATTTCAACATGACGAATGTCGACGAGATCTTCAACAGCATTGCAGCCAACGGGCAGCACCCGCGAATGTATTCCGACACTTACATCATGCTCGAACAGGTTGGCCACCGCCTTGACCGCGAGAGTGAACGCCTCTTCAACGAAGCCATGCGAGCCGGACTGACGGGGACAGACATCACCTACTATATAGAAGACCACATCAACCTGGCCAACGTTTTGCGGACCTCTGCGCCGCTCTGGGACGGCGGTTATGTGTTCTGCGGCGTGACCGGAAGCGGCGAAATGTTCGCCATGCGCGACCCATGGGGCATACGCCCGGCGTTCTGGTACAAGGACGACGAAATCATGGTGTTCGCCTCCGAACGCCCAGTCATCCAGACCACGCTCGACCTCGACGCCGACAAGGTGCACGAGCTCAAAGCCGGCGAAGCCATCTTCGTCAACAAGGCTGGCGACATGCACACCGAACAGATCATTGAAGCAAAGAACTACGAAGCTTGCTCATTCGAACGCGTCTATTTCAGCCGCGGCAGCGACTGCGACATCTATCGCGAGCGCAAGGAACTGGGCCGGCTGCTTGTTCCGGCCATACTCGACGCGGTCGACGGCGACATCGACCACACCGTATTCTCATTCATTCCCAACACGGCCGAAGCCGCGTTCTACGGCATGGCGTCAGGGTTGGATGACCACCTGAACCAAGAAAAAATCAAGGCGATCCGCGCCCTCGAAGGCCCCATCAGCGACGACGAGCTCCACCGCATCCTCAGCCGCCGCGTACGGACGGAAAAGGTGGCTTGGAAAGACATCAAGATGCGTACGTTCATCGCCGAAGGCAACAGCCGCAACGACTTGGCCGCACACGTCTACGACATCACATACGGCAGTCTGCGGCCACACGTCGACAATCTGGTCATCATCGACGAC